>NZ_JBBMXV010000001.1:0-308706 GCF_037996645.1 Halalkalicoccus tibetensis | reverse complement strand
GACGAGTCCTGCGTGACGCTCGACGATATCTCCCGAGTCGCCGAGATCGCCGACATCGCGAACGTCAAGCTGATGAAATGTGGGGGCCTGCGCGAGGCCCGCGCGATGTTCGCGGCGGCCCGCGCCCACGGGTTGGAGACGATGCTCGGCTGCATGACCGAGTCGAACGCCTCGATCGCGGCGGCGTGTCACCTCGCGCCGCTGCTCGACTACGCCGACCTCGACGGCTCGCTGCTGCTCGCGGAGGACCCATACGACGGCGTCCCGCTTTCCGAGGGGGAGATCGACCTCGCGGGCGTCGGGCGCGGGACCGGCGTCTCAGTCCGGTAGGCCCACGGCCGCGATGTCGTAGTCCGCGATGTCCTCGGGCGATTCGAGCAGGACCACCTCGAAGGCCCACTCCGAGCCCCCTTCGAGATCGCTGACCGAATCGAGGTACAGCCCCAACTGTTCGCCCTCGTCGTTGTAGACGCGCACGCGAGCCTCGGCGCTGTCGAGGCGCTCGTCGCCGTCGTTTTCGGCCGTCCCCTGGACCGTCGAGCCGGTGTAACCCTCCTCGAAGACGAACCCGTGCTCGACCAACGAGAGCGCGTCAAGCGGGGCGAGATCGGCCTGTGGCGTCTGCTCGGCCATCGACTCGGCGGCCGTCGTCTCCTCGGCGGTCCGCTCCTCGCCGTCGATCTCGCCGGGAACATCGCCGGACTCATAGGCCGGCTCGGAGCTCGACCCCGAGCCCAGACAGCCCGCGACACCGATTGCAGCGCCCGATCCGAGCGTGGCCAGCAGTCGTCGGCGCCCGATCCCCTCGTCCCGATCCATATTACCGACCACCCGTTCGGTCGCGAACGACCTTCGAACTCATACACTGGAGTGGTCGCAACGAGCGCGCTTCAATCTGGTCCTTGATAACCGAACCGGGCGTCCTCGGCCGCGTTCGCATCCCGATCCGAAAGGGCTCCCGAGGGGCGAGTCCAGGGGAGCCCCGGTTACGCCATCGGGGGCCGTCAGACGTCGCTTTCGGCGTCCCGGCTCGACTCCCGGAGGATGAACGGCCCCATCGCCAGCGTGCGCTGGGCGACCGTCGCGATCCGGAAGATGAACGCGATCAGCACCACGAACGGGATCAGCGTGATCGTGAAGGCCCCCGAGGTGAGCCAGACGAGGTTGTCGACGCCGAGCGTGGCCCCGGGCAGCGAGCCGCCGTCGACGTACATCAACATCCCCGCGGTGACGATCAGCGCGGGGATCGAGGCGTACAGCAGCGCGCGCGCGAGGTTGATCAGCTCCCACTGGAAGTACAGCGTCTTGAAGTGCTCACGGGCCGGCCCGTAGAGCTTGAGCATCTCGATCGTGTCGCTGATGGCCTCGTTGGCGTCGTCGGAGAGCGAGCCCTCGTACTCGTCGCGGATCCGGCGAGCCTGGAAGATCTTCCAGGAGTAGTTGAAGTCGAGCGCGGCCCAGATCACGCCGAACGTGCCGAACTGTGCGTCCTCGATCTTTTCCCTGACTGCTTCGGCGTTCTTATCGAGGCTATCGACGTACTCGTTGACGTTCTCCCTGAGCTCCTCGTCGCGTTCGTCCTCGACGGCCTCCCGCAGCCGTTCGGCGCGGTCCTCGGTCGCGGCGACGAGCTCGCGCAGGAACGCGGCGGGTTCGGGTGGGCTGACGTCCAGATCGCTCTCGCTTTCGATGTCGCGTCGGAACTCCATCGCCTCGTCCATGCGTTCGCGCTGGTCGCCGACCGCGCCGAGCTCCTGGGAGAGCACGAGCTGGCCGATCGTCGCGACGAGCGTGACGCCGGTGATGATCGGGCCGAACATCGAGCTGAAGATGTTCTGGATCGCGTCGGCGTCCTGGACGATGTCGCGAAACGGTCCGAGCTCCAGTGCGCTCATCGCCACCAGCGCCCCGAAGACGATCGCGAGGATCGCCCCCGAGAGCACCCAACGGTTGAGGCGCAACAGTACGTACAGTCGCAGCTCGCTCCCCTCGGCCCGTTCGAGCATCGTCGTCTCGTACTCGTCATCGTTCGCCATACCGCCCGGTCGAAGCCGGGTGGGAAAAACCCCGAGCGTTACGACCAGTCGATGTCCTCCTCGCGCTCGGCCTTCCGGAGGATGAACGGCCCCATCGCCAGCGTGCGCTTCGCGAGCGTCATGATCCGGAGGGTGTACGACAGCAGGATCACGAACGGCGTGACGCCGACCGTGAACCCGAAGGCGGCCACCCAGACGATGTTGTCGATCCCGAGGGTCGTACCGGGGAAGGCGGTCGGGCCGACGTTCATCAGGATGATCCCGATGGTGATCAGCGCGGGGATCGAGGCGTACAGCAGCGCGCGCGAGACGTTGACGAGCTCCCACTGGAAGTACAGCGTCTTGAAGTGTTCGCGGGCCGGTCCGAACAGCTTGAGCCGTTCGAGCAGCTCGTCGAACGTCTCCTCGGCGTCCTCCGAGAGCGACTCCCGGTGGTCGTTCCTGATGCGGCGGGCCTCGAAGATCTTCCAGGAGTAGTTGAACTTGAACGACGACCAGAGCACCTCGAACGTGCCGAACTGGGCGTTATCTAGCCCATCGCTCACCTCCTCGGCGTTCTCGAGCAGGTCGTCGACGTAGTCGTCGATCTTCTCCTTGAGCTCCTCGTCGCGCTCGTCCTCGACGACCTCCTGGAGGTGCTCGGCCTGCGCCCCGGTCCGGTCGACGAGCAGTTTGAGGAAGGCGGCGGGCTCGGGCGGGCTCACCGAGAGGTCGATCTCGTCCTCGATGTCCTTCCGGAAGTCCATCGACTCCTCCATGCGCTCACGCTGGTCGCCGACCGCGCCGAGCTCCTGGGAGAGCACGATCTGGCCGATCGAGACGACCAGCGTGACGCCGGTGATGATGGCGCCGATGAACGCGGAGAAGATCCACCAGAGCGCGTCGTTGTCGGACACCAGCACCCGAAACGGGCTGATCCGGGCCTGGGTCGCGACGACGAGCGACACGAAGACGATCGAGAGGATGGCGCCGGCAAGCACCCAGCGGTTGAGCCGCAACAGTAACCAGAGTCGGAACTGGCTGTTCCGTATGCGCTCGACGAAACCGTCCGGATCCGATCCCATTCTACGTCAGCCCCGCTTCGACGCCGTCCCGTCCACCCGAACCGAACCGATCGCACCGACTACCGCGGCTACGATTCATACATACCATGTAGCGAAAGCGAACGAAAATAGTGGTTGGGCTTGCCGCTGCGCGGCCGGCGGCGGTTCCTGGCATCGGCAGCGAGGGCGACCCAGACGGGAGAGGAGTGTTGCAACGCCGTCCTTTTTGGGGGCGACGACAGTAGCGTGGGCCATGGACACGTCGGAAGACGGCGAGACGTTGGAGTCACACGGCAGCGAGATGGGTCGGGAGTCGGGAGCAAGTCCCGTCGAGTGGTTCCTGGTCAACGGTAGTCGCCTTCTCGTCGCCGCGGCGGTCCTCCTCGGGGTTGGCGTCTGGTTCCTCGGACTGGATAAACTGGGCGTCATTGCCTTCCAGAACGACGACTCGATCACGCGGCTGGCGGGCGGGATGATCGCGGGGACGTTCTCGCTCGTCACGCTCGTCGTGTCGATCAACCAGATGATCCTCTCACAGGAGTTCAACTCGGCGGGCGAGGCCCGCGACGAGTTGAGCGGCGTCATGGGGTTCCGTGAGGAGATCGAGGACGCCTCGGACGCCCCGGCCAGCCCCGCCTCGCCGGTCGCGCTGTTCTACCTCCTCGTCGACACGATACACGAGCGGGCCGACACGCTCGGGGAGTCCGTCGACGGCGGAGGTGACGGCGGGCCCCGGGCGCTCATCGAGTCGTACGTCTCAGGCGTCCACGAGAGCACGACCAACGTCGCAGACACACTCGAGAGCTCGAGCTTCGGGACGTTCGACGTGGTCGCGGCGGCGGCCGACTACAACGACGCCTGGCAGATCTACGCCGCCCGACGCCTCAAGAGCCAGCACGGTGACGAGCTTTCCGAAGAGACCGTCGAGGCGTTCGACGACCTGCTCGATACGCTCGAGCTGTTCAACATCGCCCGGACCCACTTCAAGACGACGTACATGCAGCGAGAGCTCACCAAGTTCTCACGCGAGACGCTCTACTGTGGGGTCCCCTCGGTGTTCGCGGCGATGACGATCGGGTTTCTGTACGGCGGCGTCGGCGGGGCCGTGATCGCGCCCCCGCTGCTCCCGTACGCCGTGACGGCGCTCCTGCTCGTCGTCGCCTCGCCCCTCGCGCTGATGGCGTCGTACGTCCTCAGGATGGCGACGCTGGCGCGCCGGACGGCCTCCATCGGCCCCATGATCCCGCAGAAAGCGCCGGAGGACGATCCGTTCGAACTCGCCTACGACGAGGAGTGAGCTCGACGAACGGACGCGGAGCGCTCGATCCACGGGTCCCTTTTTGTGGCCGTCGTCGGTAGCCGGTACATGGGCACACCGATCGACGAGGAGACCCCACAGAGCGACCTCGTCCACGAACGGCTGCGCGAGTCGCCGGTCAAACGCTGGCTGCTCCTGGACGGGAGCCGGTTCGTGCTCGTGGCGTTGGTCTCGGCGGTCGTCTTCTCGGTCTGCGTCGCGATCGGGTTCGCCGGCTATATCCCCGTGACCGATCCCGCGACCGCGACGACGCTCGTCGGCTCGATCGTCGGCGGGACGCTCCCCTTCATCACGATCGTGCTCGCGATCAACCAGCTCGTGCTCTCCCAGGAGATGGGCTGGCCGAGCGACCTCCAGGACCGGTTCGATGGGATGGTCTCGTTCCGACGGGAGGTGGAGACGGTGACCGGATCCAGCATCAGCCCGGCATCGCCGGCCGACTTCCTGCAGTCGATCGTGAGCGCGGTCGCCGATCAGGCGGAAACGCTGCAGTCGGCGGTCGAGCCCCTCGACGATCCGGAGCTGAGCTCCTCGATCGGGGAGCTCGTCGGCGCGATCGAGGACGAGGGCGAGCAGGTGAACGAGGCGCTCGAAGGGGCCGACCTGGGAACGTTCGAGGCGCTGTCGGCGGTGCTCGGACACTTCAACGGCGCGCACCTCTATGCCGTCCGGATGATTCGCGAGAAGCACGACGATGTGCTTTCCGACGACGTCGTCGAGCGGTTCGAAACGCTCATCGAACTGCTCGGTCACCTCGCCGTCGCCCGCCAGACGTTCAAAACGATGTACATGCAACACGAGCTCGCGTACCTCTCGAAACTCCTGCTGTACGTCGGGTTCCCGACCCTCCTGGGCGGCGGGATCTTCATGATGACGTACGGCCGGATCATCGAGACGCTCCCCACACCGGGGCTCGTGTTCGTCGTCAGCGCCGCGGTGACGCTCGTGTTCCTCCCGTTCGTGGTGCTGCTCGCCTACACGCTCCGCATCGCGACGATCACGAGCCGAACCGCCGACTTCGGACCGTTCGTCCCGCGGGTCGATATCGAGGAGTGACCCGTCGGGCGTGGTTCACGGGTCCTTGTCGTCGTCGTCGACGGGCCGGGGGTCATCGGGCTCGAGGCCGAGGCGCTTGGCGCCGGGGTAGAGCACCTTCTCGTGAAGGACGTATAGGATCACGACCGATCCCATGATGATCGTGATGTTCAACGGGCCGGTGAGCAGCCCGAGCGCGACGATCAGCGTCGTCGCACACGCTGCAGGGTGGTTGGTCTTGGCCGCAAGCATTCCGACGGTACATAGTACCATCGCGACAGTGCTGCTCGCGGCGAGCTGGAAGATTTCGGGGGCGAACCGCCCAGCCTCGCCGAGCTCCTCGGTCGCGACCAGCCCGTCGGCGATCGGGTGGTAGGCGATCGAGCCGGTGATCACCGCCACGAAGTGCCCGCCGATGACGTGGTAGCCGCCCGCCGCTCGCTTGGTCTCCCCGGTCGCCATCAGGTAGGCGGAGGGGCCGAGGCTCGGGAAGATGAACGGCTGGCCCGTCAAGAGCGCGATGATGCCTAGGACGATGAAGTGGCTCGCGACGTAGATCCCGGCGCTGATCTTGTCGTTGATGCTGCCACGGAGCGCCTCGCTGATCATCGACCTACTGTTCGGGGAGCCTGCCGCAAGTAGCCACTGGTATCGTATCGCCCGCCGCCCCTCCGGACGGAAAACGGCGCGATCCGTTCGAATCCGACACGTTTCGCCCGCAGCCTCGCTGTCCGTTTTAAATATTTATAGCTCCTATAGGATCCATAATTGAACGAGTGAAATATTGTAGAGTTCAAAATAATTTATTTCACAACCACTAAAGGTCGCGAACGGTAAGGAGTCGCTGATGGGAGACAACGGCGACCCGCGCGAGGAGTACGGGATCACTGGAAACCCCAGGCGTGGGCTGGCGATGGCGACGCTCTCCTTCTTCGCCGGCCTGACGACGATCGCCTTCTACGGCGTCGCGGGGCCGACGTTTCAGGAGGCACTCGGTATCTCAGGCGCACTGTTGGGGCTGTTGCTCTCCTCGCCCCACATCAGCAAGGTGATCCTCAGGGTACCGTTCGGCGCCTGGGTCGACGACATCGGTGCCCGGACGCCGATCCTGATCCTTCTCGCGATGACGATCGTCGGGATCGCGGGGTTGGTCGGGACCCTCGTCCTCTTCTATCCCGACGACTTCGGGTCGCATCTCTACGTCCCGCTGCTCGTCTTCGGGATCCTGGCCGGGGCCGGCAGCGCGACGTTCTCGGTCGGGATCGCCCAGACCTCCTACTGGTTCCCGGAGGATAGACAGGGGTTCGCGATGGGCGCGTTCGCCGGGGCGGGCAACATCGGTCCCGGGGTGTTCAACTCGCTCATTCCCGTCCTGATCGGGATCGGGGGACTGGCGATCGCGTACTCGGCGTGGCTCGTGTTCATGATCGTCGTGACCGTTCTCTACTTCGCCTACGGCGCGAACCCCTACTACTTCCAGCTCCTCGATAGGGGGCTGGACGCCGAGAAGGCGAAGGGGGTCGCGGAGGAGATGGGCCAGGAGGTCTTCCCGGCGGGCGATACGTGGGACTCGCTGCGGGAGTCCTCGATGAACCACTGGACATGGGTGCTCGTCTTCCTCTATACCGTCTCCTACGGGGGTGGGTTCACCGCGCTGACGACTTGGTATCCGACCTACTGGAACCTGTTTCACGACATGAGCCTGACGATGGCCGGCCTGTTCGCGGGCGTGTTCGTCGTCTACGGCTCGCTGATCAGGATCCCTGGCGGTAGCCTCAGCGACCGCTTCGGCGGCGAGGACGTCGCCGCGGTCAGCTTCGCCGTGATGGTCGCCGGCGCGGGGATCGCCACGTTCGCGACGGGGATCACCGCCTCGTTCGTCGGTATGATGGTGCTCGGCACGGGGATGGGGATCGCGAACGCGGCGGTCTTCGAGCTCGTCCCGAAGTACGTCCCGGACGCCGTCGGCGGGGCCTCGGGCTGGATCGGCGGCATCGGCGGTGCGGGGACGCTTCTCGTGCTCCCCCTCCTGGGCGTGTTCGTCGACGTCTTCGGCGAGATAGGCTACGCGCGCGGGTTCTCCGTCATCGCCGGGCTGAGCGCGGCCTGCGTCGCGGTCTCGGTCGCGCTGAAGTTCGTCGGCCCCGATGCCTCGGGGGCCGCCGACGAGTCGGCGATGCACTGATCGGGAGGGTCGGCGTCGGATTCGTACCCCGAGGGGGGTCCCATAGAGGAAAAGGGGCTGATTAGCGAGCGATCGTCACCGTCAGCGGCGAGTTCCGGACGACCGTCTCGGCGACGCTCCCGACGACGATCCGCGAGAGCCCCGACCGGCCGTGGCTCCCCATGATGATATGGTCGATGTCGTTCTCGTTCGCGTACTCGACGATGGCCTCGCCCGGCGAGCCGACCTCGAGGGCGGTCCGGAAGCCCCCCTCATGGTCGGCGGCGCGGGCCTCGGCCCGCTCGAGCAGCTCTTCTGCCTCCTCCCGTTGGGCATCGGTCAGGCTCTCGGCCGCGCTGCCCTGGACGCCGCCGTAGGCCAGTTCCGCCGAGTCGAGGACGTTGAGCGCCGTGATCTCGGCGTCGGGGTTCTCCTCGAGTGCTCGTTCGAGCGCGGTCTCGGACGCGTCCGATCCGTCGAACGGGACGAGGATCCGTTGATCCATGCCCGAACCCTGTCGCTCGAGCGCCAAGAGTCTGGGGCCGAGTACGACGGTCGCGACGCGGCCGGATCGAACGGGGCTTATGGACGGGCGGATCGAGGAGACGTATGGTACGACGGCGGCTCGGGACCAGCCTCTATGCGGGCTTCCTGTTCACCGTGCTGGGGCTCGTCGCCTGGGCGAGCGGCCAGCCGTTCGTCTTTCCGAGCCTCGGCCCCTCGGCGTTCATCCTCGCGTTCGACCGCCGGGGCGAGCGCACGCGAACGTACAAGGTCGTCGGGAGCCACCTCATCGGCGGCGTCGCCGGCCTGCTCGCCTACAGCCTGCTCGCGGCCGGCGTCTCGATCACGAGCACGCCGGCCGCGTTCTCGCCCGAGGGGCTCCGGCTCGCCGCGAGCGGCGTCCTCTCGATCGTCGCGACCAGCTGGGGGATGATCGCGACGGACACGAACCACGCGCCGGCGTGTGCGACCACGCTGATCGTCTCGCTCGGGCTGCTCTCGACGCCGGTCCAGGTCGCGATCATCGTCGCGAGCGTCGTCGTCCTCGTCGAGGTCCACGCCGCGGCCCTGTGGCTGTTCGAGCGGCTGGTCGGCGACACGCATCCGACCTTCGAGGACTGACTCGAGAACTGGCCGTTATCGTCCCTCGTCGCGGAGCTCCTCGAGCTCCTCGTCGATCTCGCTCGCCTCGAGCTCCTCCTCGACGTCGACCTCCTCGTCGAGGTCGACGTCCATCCCGGCTTCGGCCTCGCTCTCGCTTTCGGCGGGTTCGCTCTCGTCCTCCGAGACCGTTTCCTTGCCCATCTCGCCCTTCAGCGTGTCGAGCTCGGCCTCGACCTCGCTGTCGGTCCGGCCGGCGTCGAGTTCGCGGTCGATGCTGTCCTTGTCCGAGAGCGCGTCGTCGAACGCGCCGGTGTCCTGCAGCTCGTCCATCGCCGCCGAGCGCGCCTCCATCTCCTCGGTGTCCTCCTCGGCGCGCTCGATCGCCCGCGAGACGTCGGCCATCTCGTCGCCCGCGCCCGTCATCGCCTCCGAGACGCGGACGCTGGCCTCACTTGCCTCGTACTGGGCCTTCATCGTCTCCTTCTTGGTGCGGAACTGCTCGATGCGGTTCTGTAGCTCGTTCTTCTGCTCGACGAGGTTCTCCTGTTTGTCCTGAAGGTCCGCGATCTGGGTCTCGAGCTGCTCGATCTGGCTCATCTTCGCCTTCTTCTTCTCCAGGGCCTGGCGCGCGAGGTCGTCGCGGTCCTGGGCCACCGCCTCGCGGGCCTGCTCGTTGTGTTTCTCGACGTTCTCCTCGAGGCGGCGTTTCTGCATCTCGAGGCGCTTCTTCTGGGTGGTGAGGTCGGCGATCCCCTGTTTGACGTCCTGCAGGCGGTCGCGCATCTGTTCGTACGAATAGTCGAGCGTCTCCCGGGGGTCCTCCGACCGGTTGAGGGCCGCGTTGACCTTCGACCGGATGACGTACGACATTCGCGAGAGTATTCCCATGGACCGTCATTGCGGCCCAGTGCTTAAAAATATCCCCGCCGAACGGGAGCCATGACCGACGTGGTTCTCCCCGGCGCGCGGGACGTCCGGGGCACCCTCGACGGCGATCCCGACTCCGGAGCCGCGATCGTCGCCTGCCCGCCCCATCCCCAGCACCGCGGGCACCGGGGCGATCCCCGGCTGAAGGCGGTGAGCGGGGCGCTCACGGAGCGGGGGACGGCCTGTCTGCGCTTCGACTACGGCGAGTGGGACGAGGGTTACGGCGAGCGCGAGGACGCGAGAAACGCGATCCGATGGGCCAGGGAGGAGTTCGAATCAGTGGGAGTGTTCGGCTACAGCTTCGGCGGCGCGATGGCGATCCTCGCGGCGTCCTCGATCGAGGAGCCGGTGGTAGGCGTTTCGGCGCTCGCGCCCGCGGCGGGGGTCGGGGAGGGCCTCGACGTCGGCGGGGCGGTTTCTGCTCTCGACTGCCCGCTCCAAGTGATCTACGGGACCCGCGATACGACCGCCGACTGGGAACCGGTAATCGAGGCGGCACGCGAGGCCGGCGCGACCGTCGAGGAGTTCTCGGCCGACCACTTCTTCCTGGGCAACCACGAGCGGATCGCGGGGTCGGTGGCGGACTTTTTCGCCGGGATCAGAGGGCCTTGACCCAGCCGGGAACCGATGCCATTCCCTCCTTCTCCTCCCAGCCGTGCCCGCGGAGGTACGCCTCGAGGTCGGTGAACTCGAAGCCGAACGTCTCCGGCAGCTCGTCGATCGGCGCGTCGTAGCCGACCTCGTTGAACCACTCGCACATGACGGTGAACTCCTCGCCGAAGGAGTCGTAGGCCTCCTCGATGGGGAGGTGGTGGGCCTCGATCTCCCGACCAGTGACCTCCGAGAGGGCCGACGCCATCTCCTCGAGGGTCGCCTCGTCGCCCGCGAGGTCGTAGCGCTCGCCGACGAACTCCTCGGGGCGCTCGAGGGCGACCGCCGCCGCGCGGCCCACGTCGTCGACGTCGACCATCTGGAGGGAAACGCCCTCCTCGAGGGGTAGTGCAAGGGTTCCCTCCATGACGTCCTCTGCGAACGCCTCGAGGTTCTGGAGGAAGAAGACGGGCTGGAGGACCGTCAGCGGGAGGTCGAGGTCCTGGGCGTGCCGGTCGATCTCCCAGGCAGAGTCGAAGTGGGGAACGCCGGTTTCCTGGTCGTGGCTGCCGACGCCGCTGAAGACGAACTGCTCGACGCCCTCCTCCGCGGCGACGTCGGCGAGGTTCTTCCCCTGCTGGACCTGGCCCTCGTAGCCCTCCGTCCAGAAGTTCGTCACCGCGAAGACGGCCTCGGCGTCGGCGATGGGTTCGCGGAGCGTCTCGGGGTCGTTCAAGTCACCCTCGACCATCGTCACGCCCCGCTCCTCGAGTTCGCCCGCCGCGTCGCTCGTGGCGTCACGGGTGAGCCCGCGGACGTCGAACTCGGTTCCGGAAGCGAGCAGGTGGTCGACCACCGCGCCGCCCTGGTTGCCCGTCGCGCCGGTTACGAGGACCGCCCTCGGGTCCGTCATCGCTCCCCCTCGGTCGGCAGTCGGTTCACGCGCCGTACGGCCGGCCGTCGGGTCGGGGTTCGAGTCGGTATCACGACGTTACCTGATTCGTCGCCGAACCACATAACCGCTCGGCGACGCCCGTGTAACGGGGTGGCGTCGGTGTTACCGGCTCGTCGCTTCGCTCCCGGCGGGTGCTCCTGCCGGCCGGCCGTTTAACAGCCGACGGGCCGAACCGACGGACATGGCGACGCTCCTCATCTACGGCTCGTACGGCTACAACGGGCGACTGATCGCCGAGGAAGCTACCCAAAGAGGGCTCGAACCGATCCTCGCCGGCCGCGACCGCGAGGCGCTCGTCGAGCAGGCGGCCGACCTCGGTCTCGAACACCGGGCGTTCGGCCTCTCGGATCCGGGGGCCGCAGCCGAGGAGCTCGCGGACGTCGACGTGGTCCTGAACTGCGCCGGCCCGTTCTCGAACACCGCCGACGAGCTCGTGGAGGCCTGTATCGAGAGCGGGACGGACTACGTCGACATCACCGGCGAGATCCCCGTCATCGAGCGGGTCAAACGCCGGAGCGACGACGCCGAGGAGGCGGAGGTGACGCTGTTCCCGGCCGCGGCGCTCTCGTCGGTGCCGATGGACTGTCTGGCGGCCCACCTCGTCGAGCGCATGCCCGATGCGACCGATCTGGCGCTCGGCGCCGAGACGTTCCGCCCGCCCTCCGTGGGCTCGATCACGACGCTGTTCGAGGGGTTGGAGGACGGCGGGGCGATCAGGAACGAAGGCCGGCTCGAGCACGTCCCCGCGGGCTGGAAGTCCCGGCGGATCGACTTCGGGCGCGGGATCCGGCCCGCGGTGACGATGCCGCTCGGTGACGTCTCGACGGCCCACTACACGACCGGCGTCTCGAACGTCGAGGTCTACGTCTTCGCGCCGCCGCCGTCGCGGCTCGCGCTCAAGGCCCATCGCTACGTCGCCCCGCTGCTGGCGACCGGGCCCGTTCGGGAGGGATTGAAACGCCTCGCGCAGGTCCTTCGGGAGGGCCCCTCGAAGCGGGCGCGCGAGCGCGGGACGACCTACTTCTGGGGCGAGGCGACGGACGACGAGGGTGAACGCGTCGTCTCGCGGCTGCGGATGAGCGATCCCTACGTCGTGACGGGGGCGTGTGCGCTCGCGGTCGCCCAACGAGTCCTCGACGGCGAGGTCGGGTCCGGCTATCGAACGCCGGCGGGGGAGTTCGGCCCGGAGTTCGTCCTCGGGATCGACGAGGCCGAGGGCTTCTTCGACGAGGCGACGCCGTAGGCCGCTCCGAAACCGTTTTTTATTCCCTTCGCGCAGGGTCGGTATGCCGACCGAACCGAACAGCGACTACGATCCTTCTCTCGGGTGCAAGTTCGTCTTCGTCACCGGCGGGGTCATGTCCGGCCTCGGAAAGGGGATCACCGCCGCGAGCACCGGCCGTCTCCTGAAGAACGCCGGGTTCGACGTCACCGCGGTGAAGATCGACCCCTACCTCAACGTCGACGCCGGGACGATGAACCCCTACCAGCACGGCGAGGTCTACGTGCTGAAGGACGGCGGCGAGGTCGACCTCGATCTCGGGAACTACGAGCGCTTCCTCGACATCGACATGACGTTCGACCACAACGTCACCACCGGAAAGACCTACCAGCACGTCATCGAGAAGGAGCGCGCCGGCGACTACCTCGGCGAGACCGTCCAGATCATCCCCCACATCACCGACGACATCAAACGGCGAATCCGCGAGGCCGCCGAGGGGACCGACGTCTGTCTGATCGAGGTCGGGGGGACCGTCGGCGACATCGAGGGGATGCCGTATCTCGAGGCGCTGCGCCAGTTCGCCCACGAGGAGGAGGAGGAGGACATCCTCTTCACCCACGTGACGCTCGTCCCGTACTCGAAGAACGGCGAGCAGAAGACCAAGCCGACCCAGCACAGCGTCAAGGAGCTGCGCTCGATCGGCCTGCAGCCCGACATCGTCGTCGGGCGCTGTGACGACCACCTGGAGCCCAAGACCAAGGAGAAGATCGCGCTGTTCGGCGACGTCCCCACCGAGGCGGTGTTCTCGAACCCCGACGTCGAGGACATCTACGAGGTGCCGCTGATGGTCGAGGAGGAGGGTCTCGACGAGTACGTGATGGAGCGATTGGGACTCGCGAGCGAGGCCCTGCCCGAGGGCGAGCGCGAGAACGAGTGGCGCGAGCTCGTCACCCGGGAGGCCGAGGGCGAGATCGACGTCGCGCTCGTGGGCAAGTACGCCCTGGAGGACGCGTACCTCTCGATCCACGAGGCGCTGAAACACGCCGGGCTCGAACGGAACGTCGAGGTGAACGTCCGGTGGGTCGACTCCGACGAGATGGCCGCGGCCCACCGCGAGCGCCTCGAGGGGGCCGACGCGATCGTCGTCCCCGGCGGCTTCGGTTCGCGGGGCACCCGGGGGAAGATCGAGGCGATCCGCCACGCCCGCGAGGAGCGCGTCCCGTACCTGGGGCTCTGTCTGGGCTTCCAGATGGCGGTCGTCGAGTACGCACGCCACGTCTGCGGGCTCGACGGGGCTCACTCGGCGGAGATCGAGCCCGACGCAGAGCACCCGGTGATCGACATCCTGCCCGAGCAGTACGAGGTCGAGGACATGGGCGGGACGATGCGGCTGGGCGCCCACGACACCGACATCCGGACCGGAACCCTCGCGAGCGAGGTCTACGGCGGCGCCGAGGCCTGCACGGAGCGCCACCGCCACCGCTACGAGGTCAACCCCGAGTACATCGAGCGCCTCGAAGCCGAAGGACTCACCTTCTCGGGGCGGGCGAACAACCGTATGGAGATACTCGAGATCGAGGGCCACCCGTACTTCCTCGGCACGCAGTTCCACCCCGAGTTCCGTTCGCGGCCGGGCCGCGCGAGCCCGCCGTTCGTCGGGCTGGTCGACGCCGTGCTCGAACGCGCCAGCAGGGAGGTCGAGGCCTGATGGTGAACTCCGAGGAGTTCATCGACGAGGCGGTCGCGGAGATCGGCGAGGAGATCGGCGACGCCAACGCCGTCATCGCGCTCTCGGGCGGGGTCGACTCCTCAGTGGCGGCCGCCCTTGCCTACGAGGCCGTCGGCGAGCAGCTCACCCCCGTCTACGTCGACACCGGCCTGATGCGCAAGGGCGAGACCGAACAGGTAGCGGACACGTTCTCCTACATGGAGAGCCTGCGGGTGGTCGACGCCGAGGAGCGCTTTCTGGACGCCCTCTCGGGGGTCACCGACCCCGAGGAGAAACGCGAGGTGATAGGTGAAGGATTCATCCGGGAGTTCGAGCGCGAGGCGAAGGAGGCCGACGCCGACTTCCTGGTGCAGGGGACGATCTACCCCGACCGCATCGAGTCGGAGGGTGGGATCAAGTCCCACCACAACGTCGGCGGCCTGCCCGAGGTGATCGACTTCGAGGGGATCGTCGAGCCCGTCCGCGACCTCTACAAGGACGAGGTCCGCGAGGTCGCCCGCGAGCTCGGCCTCGAGGAGATCGTCGCGGAACGCATGCCGTTCCCGGGGCCCGGGCTGGCGGTCAGGGTCATCGGCGAGGTCACCAAGGAGAAACTGGAGGTGGCCCGCGAATCCTGTCACGTCGTCGAGGACGAGCTGGCGGAGTACGAGCCCTGGCAGGCGCTCGCGGCCGTGATCGGCAAGGCCACCGGCGTGAAGGGCGACAACCGCGTCCACGGCTGGGTCGTCTCGGTCAGGTCGGTCGAGAGCCGGGACGGCATGACCGCGCGCGCCCAGGAGATCGACTGGGAGACGCTTCAGCGCATCCAAAGTCGGATCACCGGCGAGAACGAGAACGTCGCGCGCGTCGTCTACGACGTGACGCACAAGCCACCGGCGACCATCGAGTACGAATGAGCGAGGCAGTCATCGCCGGCGAGGACGCCGAGGGACTGGGCGAGGCGCTCGAGGCCGAGGGATTCGACGTGAGCCGGATCGAGGGGTTCGCCGACCGCGAGGCGCTGGAGGCCGCCGGGATCGAGTCGGCCGACGTCTTCGCGATCACCGACACGGTCCACGCGACCGGCATCCCCGTCGCGCGCGAGCTCAACGGCTCGGTGCGGATCGTCGTCTACGCCCACGACTCGCTGCCGGAGTTCGCCCGGCCGCTCGCGGACCTGTCGGTCGATCCGAACCTGCTCGGTCCCGACGCGGTCGCCGAGGAGCTGTAGTCCCGACGACCGCCGCGTTTTTGTGCCGATCCGCCGAAGGGCGGCCATGGCATTCGATCGCTATCCCGACCTCGAACCCGAGGAGGACGAAGTCGTAAGCGAGGAACTGGTCGCGGAGGACGACGTGCTGGTCAAGGCGTTCGCGCTCGGTCCGGGCGCCGAACTGGATCCGCACGAACACGGCGACTCGACGAACGTCTTTCACGTCCTGGAGGGGACGGTGACGGTAGTCCAGAGCGACGACGAAGAGGAGATCGACGCACCGGGCGTCGTGCTCCACGAACGCGGCGTCGAACACGGCGCGCGAAACGACACCGACGAGACGGTCGTCTTCACCGCAAGCCTCTGTCCGCTGCCGTCGTAGTCGGGCCGGGGTCAGTGGTGGGCCATCTCGAACTCCTCGAGCTCGACGCCCTCCTCCTCGGCGATCGTCTCGATCTGGGCGAGCGCCTCGTCGGACATGGTCTCGTTTCCGGTGTTCGGTACGGAGGCGTGTTCGGCGTAGTAGTGGTAGGCGAGCTCCAGCCCATCGGCCCCGATCTCGTCGTGGGGTTCATACGTCCGTCTGATCTCCTCCTCGATCGTCCGGGGCTCGAACTCCTCGGGCGAGAGCTCGAACGTGTACGCCCCGGTCAGCGAGTCGCTTGCGAAGACGAACTCACGCTCGGCGTTGTACTCGATCGACCAAACGAACGGCGGGTGGAGGCCGTCGAGGAGCTCGACGACCGGACCGCTGCCCAGCTGACCGATCAGCTCCTCGTCCTCGTGGGTCGGGTAGCTCTCGGCGGGCGTCGGATCCGTCGGGTCGGTGATGTCGGCGACCCAAACCCCCTCGTGGTAGCCGCCATCGACCAGTAGGGTAACGTCGCCGCAGGGAACCACGTTGTGGAAGTGTGTCGTCCAGAAGAACGGCTCATCCTCGTCCTGCTCGGTGGCGTTGGGCGAGTGGGTGAAACCGATGTGGACCGGTTCTTCGGGCGAGCCCTCGTCCCAGCCGATGTCGTAGACGTGTTTGCCGCCCGGGACCCCTTCGCCGATCTCGTCGCCGACGATGGCCAACTCGCGCTCGGGGTCGAAGCTCGCTTGGTGGCAGCTCTCGAAGCCCGGCTCACCGATCTCCTCGTAGTCCGGCCGCTCGGCGTAGTCGATCCGAGAGACCTCCACCGGGTCGTAGGGGTCGCTGACGTCGAAGATCACGTAGCCGACGAACTCCCCTCCGATGTACGCCGCGTGGATCAGCTCCCTATCGATATCGATCTCGAGGTCGTGACAGTAGCCGTCAGGGCCGAACTCGGAGAGGTACTCCGGCTCTGAGGGATCGCTCACGTCGTAGATCAGGATTCCCGGCTCCGAGCCGTCCTTGTCGATCGGGTAGACGAGCGGCCCCTCGGGATGTTCTTCGAGCTTGTGCACGCCGGTTCGAGGTGTCTCGACGGTCGCGACGATCTCGGGGTTCTCGACGCTCCCCCTGTCGTAGCCGTAGTCGATGACCTGAAAGCCCATCTCCCCGCCCTCGACGTTGGCCTCCTGGGTGCGATAGTAGAGGCCGTCGCGTGGGTCGAACTTCACGTCGTTCTGCCGGTTGGTGTTCGCCGAGGGAACCCGATGAACTTGCTCGGGGTTCTTGAGGTCTGAGAGATCGACGAGGAAGCTGCCACCCTCGCCGTAGTAGCCCCCCATGACCGCGTACTCCCCGTCGTCGCGTACCGCACCGTAGGTGTAAATTCCCGGTGGGTTCTCCAGGAAGTCGTGCCCGAGGCGATCGATGGTGCCCGGGACGCCCTCACCGTCGCCGGCCCCACCACCCGCTGTCGCCGTTCCGGCCCCCATTGCGCCGGCCGCCGCGGCGATCCCGCCGTACTTCAGGAACTCGCGCCGTGAACTGTCGTGCATGACCCTTGAACACATGAACCACTGGGTGTTATCGTTATCTAATTATTTCATACGGAGTTATAAATAAAAAATTAAAAGCGCGGAAGAATCGACATGGGTGCTGTCGGTCCGTATCGTTAGAGCCCATGCCTCGCCCGACAATGATAACCGAACGAACACTACACTTATAGTTCGGTCCGGACTCGACACGTACATGACGAGTGTCGATGAAATACGCCAAACGGTACTCGAATCGGCATCGAAGGACTGGGACTTCCACAAATCCGGCTTCGGGATGCTGGAGACGGCCGATTATAAACACATCACATGGGTCAACCACGAGGAGGTCGAGCTGCGTATCGAGCGCGGCCGAAACGTCGACTGGGAGCGCGAGTCGGAGTGGTCGGGCCACGAGGACGCCCCGATCGATGCGGGCTACCGATACTGGGTGATCTACGGGCGGTCGCCGGTGAGCTCGCACGTGTTGCTCTCGATCGATAACTATCAGGCGACGATGGCGGTTCCGTCACCACCCGAGGACGCAGGGCCCTGGACCGTTTCGGAGTACGAGGACCGGCTCGGGGCGATCGTCTCCGGGAGCGACGGGGAGTACGAGAAGCGCCGCCGAGCGGCGGGGATCGAGGTCGCCTGATCGGTCCTCAGTCGTCCTTCATGTCGATGTCGCGTGCGGCCAGACCCACGAGGTGGGAGGCTTCCTCGACGATGATCTCCTCGGTCCCCAGGCGGACGGCGTTCTCGCTGCCGGGCAGGCAGAAGACGGGGACGCCGTCGACGATCCCCGCGACCGCGCGCGTGGCGACGATCCGGGTGCCGACCTCCTCGTGGGAGAGGGTGCGAAACAGCTCGCCGAAGCCCGGCAGCGTCTTGCCGATGAGCGCCTCGACGGCCTCGACGGTGACGTCGTCGGGGGTGACGCCGGTGCCGCCGGTCGTGACGATCAGGTCGACGTCGTCCCGGTGGGTGAGGTTGTTGACGGTCTGTTGGACCCGGTCGAAGTCGTCGGGGATGAGCTCGCGGTGGGCCAGTTCGATCCCCGCCTCCTCGAGGATCCCGATGATCGCGTCCCCCGAGGGGTCCTCGCCGGTCGTACGCGAGGAGGAGACCGTCACGACGCCGGCCGAGAGCTCCTCGATATCGTGGGCGTGGTGGCCGTGGCCTCCGTGGTGGTCGTGGTGGTCGTGTTCGTCCTTGCGCTCGTCCTGTCGGGTCTCCTTGGCCATGTCCCCCCTTCCCGTTCCAGTGTCTAAAAGACCGCCACCAGTACAGTTTTGGCCGCGGTAACCATGCCCACGCGTATGGACGCAGTCCAGTTCGCGGAGCACGGCGGGCGCGACGTCATCGAGTACGGCGAGTTCCCCGACCCCGAAGTGGGCGACGACGAAGTGCTCGTCGACGTGAAGGCCGGCGCGCTGAACCACCTCGACGTCTGGACGCGAAAGGGGCTACCCGGACTGGACCTCGAAATGCCACACGTCCCGGGCAGCGACTGTGCGGGCGTCGTCAGCGAGGTCGGCGAGGACGCCAGCCGCTTCTCGGAGGGCGACCGGGTCGCGCTCATCGCGGGCGTCGGCGACGAGCGCATGGACGACTCGACGCTCGACCCGCGCTTTCACATCATCGGCGAGCACGTTCGGGGAGTCCACAGCGAGTACGCGGCGATCCCCGAGGACAACCTCGTTCCCGTGCCCGAGGGCGTCGACTGGGAGACCGCGGCGGCCGCGCCGCTGGTCTTCCAGACCGCCTGGCGGATGCTGATCGAACGCGGCGGGCTCCAGGCCGGCGAGGACGTCCTCGTACTGGGGGCCTCCGGGGGGGTCGGCCACGCCGCGGTCCAGGTCGCCGCCCATGCCGGCGCGACCGTCTACGCCACCGCGAGCTCCGAGGAGAAACTGGGGTACGCCCGGGAGATCGGCGCCGACGAGACGATCAACTACGCCGAGACGGAGTTCGGAAGCGAGGTCAAGTCGCTGACCGACGGCCGCGGGGTCGACATGGTGGTCGACCACATCGGCGCGGAGACCTGGGACGAATCCCTGAAGAGCCTCGCGAAGGGCGGGCGGATCGTCACCTGCGGGGCGACGACGGGCCCGAACCCCGGCGCGGGACTGAACCGGATGTTCTGGAACCAGCTGTCGGTGATCGGCTCGACGATGGCGACCCCCGAGCAGGCAGAAACGGCCCTCGAACTGGTCTGGGACGGCACCTTCGAGCCGGAGATCAGGGAGACGCTGCCGATGAGCGAGGCCGCACGCGCCCACGAGATCATCGAGGAGCGCGAGGGCTTTGGAAAGGTAGTTGTGGTTCCGGACAGCGAACTCTAGCAATGAGCGATGATCGCGGCTACGTCTACGAGCCCGGGGTCGAGCCGGGAGCGAACGCCGACGAGCGGGAGTTCGACCGGCGGGGCTGGACGCTCGTCGGCGTGATCGTCTTCACGTTCCTCGTCGCGCCCGCGATCATCCTCTTTCACCCGCCGGACATGCTGCCCTTCTTCGTCGCCTACCTCGTTCTCCCGCTCGTGCCGGCGGTGCTGCTCGGGATCGTCGCGGTCTGGTCGGCGGCGAGCTAGTCGGAGAGCTCGACGGGACCGACCCGCTCGACCTCCTTCGAGAGGTCCTCGACCCCCTCGACGGGGCCGACGAAGATCGCGTGGCCGATCAGCCCGGCCGCGACGCCACACGCGGCGACGATCGCAACGAGGCTCGACACCGACGTCAGCGCGCCGACGAGCGCCCCGGTCGCTACGCTCGCGATGATACCGCCGAGGACGAGATCGTAGTACTGGAGAGCCATACTAAGGGTAGGTCCGCACCGAAAATAAGGATTCGGCTTACAGCCCGGCCGCGACGCGGCGCAAGACGGCGCTCGCGCCCGCGGTGATCGGCTCGCCGTGGCCCGGCGCGCCGTAATCGAAGGTCGGGATCCGTTCGGAGAGCTCCTTGATGCTCTCGTGGTTTCGCTCCGCGTCCGCACACAACCAACCCGGCATCGGCTGGAGGGTGCTCTCCTCCTCTCGGACGCAGTCGCCGAGGAAGGCGACGTCGAGCCCTTCGTGGAGGTAGACCGTGTGGCCGGCGGTGTGGCCCGGCGTGCGGTAGGCCCGGAAGCCGCCGATCTCCTCGCCGTCGGTCACCGGCAGCGAGGTGAGGTCCGGGTGGTCGAGGCTCCGCCCGAGGACGCGCTGGGTGAGCCCCTTCAGGTTCGTAAGCGGGGGCTTCGCCGCGCCGGTCACGTAGGTCGCGTCGGGCTCGCCGGCGTGGATCGGGACGTTCAGTCCGAGCGAGGAGAGCGCGCCGACGTGGTCGTAGTCGTAGTGGGTGAGCAGGACGCGGTCGACGTCGGCGACGGCGTGGCCGAGCGCGCGGATCCCCTCGCGGATCTCCTTCGCGTCGCCCGGCGTCCCGGCGTCGACGAGCGTCAGTTCGCCGTCGTCGACGAGATAGACGTTCGAGATGCCGTCCACGAGGCGATAGACGCGGCTGTCGGGTGCCATACGGTCCCTTCTCGCGCCGGAGACAAAAAGTCCCCTCAGTCGAAATCGCGGCGCATCGCGATCTCGAACCAGGGACAGAGGCGAAGCTGGCGGTACCACTTGGGGTTCTCGTAGAGCCGTTCGTAGGGCACCCACATCAGCCCCGCGACCTCGGCCTCGTCGGGGTCCAAGGTAGTATCGTCGAGCGTGCATTTGAGCACGGCACAGACCTCGTGTTCGACGCCCTCGTGGGGGTAGTAGCGTTTGTACTCGAACTTGTCGGTCACCCGCAGGTCGGTGTACTGGGAGGGGGCGATCCCGAGTTCGTCGTCGAGTCGAGCCCGGGTGGCGTCCTCCTGGCTCTGGCCCTGGACGGGGTGGGAGGCGACGGTGCCGTCCCAATGGGTGTCCCAGAGACGTTTCTCGGGGCTGCGCTGGGCCAGCAGGATGTTGTCGTCGTTGTCGAAGACCAGGGCGGTAAACGCCCGGTGGCGGATCCCGTCGCCGGTGTGGGCCTCGAGGCGGTTGACGAGCCCCTGTTCTGCGTCGTCGGCGTCGACCGCGATGACCTCCTGGCGGGCGTTCTCGTGTGGCTCCTCGCCCGCGGTGTCCTGAACGCTCATATCCCGATATCAGCCGGCCCGGTCAAACATCCTCCGGTTCCGGCGGGATCGGGTCGTAGGCGTCGCCGACCCGCACCGCGAGGGCACCTGGCCGGACGCGACAGGGGAGCTCGTCGAACCGGGCGATCTCGCCGTCGAAGCTAAACGAGACCGGCTCGTCGCCCCTGACGTCGACGGTTAGCGACGAGGCGGTCAGCCGATGGAGGCTGCTGACCTCGCCGCCGAGGAGGCGGCGGGTCGCGGTCTCGCGGACCAGCTGGCCCGTCGAGACGTCCTCGATGATCGTCACCTCGAACAGGCCGTCCTCGACGTTGGCCTGCTCGTTCCCGCCGGCGGGAAAGCGCCGCGCGTTGCCGATCAGGACGAACATCGCGTTGCCGTCCCAGCTCCCGCCCGCGTCCTCGGCGTGGACGTGCAGCGGGATCGACTCGAAGTCGCGCATCCGGTCGATCGTGTTGAAGACGTACGCGAGCTCGCCGAAGCGCCCCTTCAGGTCCGAGGAGGTCGACTCGCTGGCGTCGGCGGTCAGCCCGCAAACCGAGGAGTTGACGAACAGCTGGTCGCCGGCGACCCCGAGATCGATCCGACGGGTCTCCCCCTCGGCCAGCAGCTCGAAGCCGTGTTCGATCCCCTCGACGCCGACGTTGCCCGCGAAGTTGTTGCCGGTCCCGCCGGGGATCACACCCAGCAGCGTCGCCTCGAGCGCCCCCGCGGCGTCGATCCCGCGGACGACCTCGTTCACCGTCCCGTCGCCGCCACAGGCACCGATCCGGGTCGCGCCCGCCTCGATCGCCTTGCGGGTCAGATCGACGGGGTCACCGGGCTCCTCGGAGACCGCGAGTTCGAACCCGTACTCGGCAGCCAGTTCGCGTATCCTCGAGATACCGTCGTCCCCCCGACCGCTCTCGGGGTTCACGACGACGACACAGTCGTCCTCGTTGCCGGCCATGTCCCGGACGAGGAGACCAAAGCGCAAAGCGTTGGCGGGGTGTAGACGGGGTGTGCTCTCGCTCGATCTCCACGCACACACACGGTTCTTCCACGGCCACGACCGTCTGGCGGCCCGGTTTGACCGGTACGGCCACGCCGCGCTCGCCGGCGTCGCGAAGCGCCGCGGGCTCGACGGCGTCGCCCTGACGAACCACGACTACTACCGGCCGCTCGGCGATCCCGAAGAGGGCTTCCTCTCGATCCCGGGGATCGAGATCTCGACGACGAAGGGCCACGTCCTCGTCCTCGGCCCCGATCCCCCGACCCGGACCGAGAAGGGGCGGCTCACGCCCGCAGAGGCGGTCGAGCTCGCCCACGACCGGGGCTGTGTCGCGATCATCGCTCACCCGTTTCGCAACAGCACGATCCGCGAGACCGACGTCGAGTTCGACGCGATCGAGCTCAACGGCAAACATCCCCGAACGTGGCCGCTCGTCCGGGAGATCGCCGAAGTGCGGGGGATTCCGCTGGTCGGGGGCAGCGACGCCCACTATCCCATCGAGGTCGGGCGTGCTTACACGCGGATCGAGGCCGACCCCAGCCCCGAGTCGATCGTCGGGGCGATCCGCGAGGGCCGGGTCGAGGCTCGGCTCTCGGATGACCCCTTCGCCCGGCTCGTCCGGCGGGGCTACCGACGCGTCCACGAGTACAAGGGTCACCTCGGCGATAGCCCTGGAATCGGGCCGCCGCCCGGGGACGAGGGCGCGAGCGGCGACGACTAGCGCTGCTCGTCGAGGATCAGCCGGGTGGTGGTGCTCACGACCTCGTCCATGTCGCGGGCACGCGTGATGAGGTCGTTGACCTCGCCGGTGTCGGCGGCGTCGACGATCAACACGACGTCCTCCTCGCCCGAGACCTGCCAGACGTAGTCGACGGCGGTCCACTCGGCCATCCGCCCGGCGACCTCGGTGGTGTCGACCGCGACGTCGACGCCGAGCTCGATCATCGCCTTGATGTTGCCCGTCCGGGTGGTGACGGTGAAGCGCTCGATGATCCCGGTCTCGGTCAGCCGCTCGATCCGGTTTCTGACCGTCCCCTCGCTGGTTCCGACCCGTTCGGCGATCTCCGTGTAGGGGGTTCGGGCGTCGTGGCGCAGCACGTCGAGGATCTCCCGATCCAGCTCGTCCATTCGGGTTCGGGTTCTCCGCCGGCCGGCTTTATCGTTACGAAATTCGTAACCTCGCTTCGAAAGCAAGGTTTATACGCGGCGTGTCCATACGCATCTCGTAATGTCGGACGCCTACCTGGCAATCGAGGGCGGGCGCGTGCTCGAAGCGCGTACCCGCGCCCCCGGAACCGCACGCGGGGAACTGGTCTTCACGACCGCCTACACTGGCTACGAGGAGAGCCTGACCGACCCCTCCTACGAGGAGCAGGTGTTGACCTTCTCGTACCCGCTGGTGGGGAACTACGGCGTTCGAGAGGAGCGATTCGAGTCCGAGCGGGTCCACCCCCGCGCCGCGATCGCCCTCGAACTCACCGACGATCTGGCCGACTGGCTCGCCGAACAGGGCGTGCCAGCGATCGACCACGTCGACACGCGCGATCTGGTCACCGAGATCCGCGACGAGGGTGCGATGAAATGCGGGATCGCCGCCGGCCCCGACGCCACCCCCGAGGACGCCCGCGAGGAACTCGCCGAGTGCAAGGGGATGAGCGAGCACGTCGACATCGGCGCGCAGGTCAGCGTCGAGGAGTCCTATACGGTCGAGGGCGGGGGCGAGTTCGACGTCGCGCTGATCGACTGTGGCGCGAAGGGATCGATCACCTCCTCGCTGGTCGAGCGCGGCGCGGACGTCCACGTCCTGCCCTACGACACGACGCCCGCGGAGATCGAGGAGCTCGACCCCGACGTGCTGTTCGTCTCGAACGGGCCGGGCGACCCCGCGAACTTCGAGGCTGCCCGAGTGCTCGTCGAGGAGTTCGTCGGCGAGATCCCCGTCGCGGGGATCTGTCTGGGCCAGCAGATCGTCGCCCGGGCGCTGGGCGGCGAGACCGAGAAGATGACCTTCGGCCACCGCGGCGTCAACCAGCCCGTCCGGGACCTGCGCTCGGGGAAGGTCGTGATGACGACCCAGAACCACGGCTACACGGTCGCGGAGCCGGGCGATCTGGAGGTGACCCAGATCAACGTCAACGACGACACGCCCGAGGGCCTCGAGAGCGACGAGCTGGGCGTGATCACCCGCCAGTACCACCCCGAGGCGAACCCGGGGCCCCACGACTCGCTCGACTTCTTCGACGACGTCCTCGGGATGGCCCGCACGCAGGCCGCGAGCCCGAGCGCCGACTGAGGCCGTCCTACGGCGGGAGCGCGCGCGGCGCGAGGACGTCGCCGTAGTCCGCGATGAGCCCGTCGACGCCCCGCTCCGCGAGCGCCGCCGCCTCGTGGCGACCCGTGACCGTCCAGACGTTGACCGCGAGTCCGCGCTCCTCGGCCCGCGAGAGGAGGTCGTCGGGCGCGTCGCGGGCGGCAAAGGGCGTCCCGGCGATCAGTTCCGATGGAGGATGGATCGCCCGACAGCCGTGTCGTTCGGCGACGGTGAACGCCTCCTCGACGTCGTCGGCGAAGAGATAGGCCGTCGGCAGGCGTCCGTCGACCGTCGAGAGCGCCCCCTCCCAGAACGTCGAGGCGAGGGTCGGGTTCGGGGCGTCCCGGGCGACCTCGACGACGCGGTCGATCCAGCCCCAGTCCTCGGGCTCGCCGGTCGGCGACTCACCGGATCGGCCCTTGAGGTCGAGCACGACGCCGACCTCGGCCGGGACGAGCGAGAGGGCCGTGGGCAGCGAGAGGACGGTCCCGCCGCCGTCGACGGGCGTCGAGAACAGCGCCTCGCTCCCGACCTCGCTGACGGGCCCCGAGAGGGGGGTGCAGCGGTCGAGGCGGTGGTCGTGGAAGACGGCGATCGCGCCGTCGGCGGTCGGTCGGCAGTCGATCTCGACCCAGTCGGCCGCGGCGGCGGCCGCCCGGATCGCAGCGGCCGTGTTCTCCGGGTACTCGCCCGCGAAGCCGCGGTGGGCGATCAGCGACGGTGCGGTCTCCGGGACCGACACGCGGACCGACTCGGCGGCCCACAGTGGATCGATGCTCCGGCCGGTAGCCATTGCCGGCCATTGCTCGGGAGAACGTATCAACTTTCCTAATAGGGATATAGTCCCCTCCCGAGTCTCTATAGGTCTCTATACCGCGCTCGGCTCGACCCACCTCATGGCCACGACGTTCGTCGGCGTGCCGCGAAGGCCGTCCCGGCCCGCGATCTCGAGGGTCCGACCGGCGGCCTCGGGGGTGAAGGGCGCGGCGACCATCAGCCGCGCGACGTCTGCCCTCGATATGCGACCCGAGACCGAGTCGCCGCCCTCGCCGACGACGGCATCGCCCGAGGGCGCGTCGTCGGTCAGCATCCCGGGTCGGAGGATCGTGTAGGTCAGGCCCGACTCGCGGAGATGGCTCTCGGATCGGTCCTTCGCGCGCAGGATCGGCCGGATGAGCAGGCGCGCAGGAAGGGGCAGGCCGGCCTTCGCGTCGCCGACCCCCAGGGAGGACTCGAAGACGAAGTGTTCGACGCCCGCCTCGCTCGCGGCGTCAGCGAGGGTCATCACGCCCTGCCCGTCGACGAACGGGCCCGTGAGCGCCCCGAGGCCGGGTTTCGTCCCGACCGCACAGAGCACGGCGTCGACGCCCGAAACGGCGCGGTCGGCGTCGGCCTGCTCGAGGAGGTTCCCGACGATCACCTCGTCGGCGCCCAGCCGTTCCAACTGATCGACCTTCCCGGGATCGCGCGTCATCGCGCGGACCGAGAGCCCCGTGGTTCGAAGGAGGTTCAGGAGCTCGCGGCCCGTCTTCCCGCTCGCACCCGCCACCAGCACGGTTTCGATGGCCATGGCTCACCTATCGGCGCGAGCCGGTTGAACGTTTACCCGGCCGCTTCAGCGGCCCCACTCGGCTTCCTTCACCGGGCGCTCGGAGACCGCGCGCACGTCCAGCGGCTCGTCGCGCGCACGCAGGGCTTCGAGCGCCGCCTGCACGCTCGGGGCCGTCGAGTAGTAGGTGACGTCCTCCTCGACGGCGGTCTCGAGCGAGTCGCGGTCACGCGTGACCACGAGGTCGACCTTCCCCTCGCGGATCGCCTCGGGGACGTCCTCGAACTCCCGGACCTCGTAGAACTCGTCGAAGCCGTCGACGTCGAGGTCGATCACCGCGGTGCCGCCCTTCGGGAGGACGGCGCCGGCGGCCTGCTGGGCCTTCCAGTAGGCCTTGCCGAAGGAGTCGGCCGTGCCCATGACCTCGCCCGTCGATTTCATCTCCGGGCCCAAACGGGGATCGCTGCCGGGGAGGCGGTCGAACGGCAGGACGACCTCCTTGACGCTGGTCTGCTCGGGGATCCGCTCGGCGGCGTCGAGCTCGTCGAGGCTCGCGCCGGCCATGACGCGCGCGGCGAGCTTCGCGATCGGTACGCCCGTGGCCTTCGAGACGAACGGCACCGTCCGCGAGGAGCGGGGGTTTGCCTCGAGCACGTAGACCTCGCCCTCGTGGACCGCCAGTTGGACGTTGAGCAGCCCGACGGTGTCGAGCGCGCGGGCGATGTCCTCGGTCACCTCGCGGATGCGTCCCATCGCGTCGGCCTCGAGCCAGCGCGGCGGGATCATACACGCCGAGTCGCCCGAGTGGACCCCGGCGGTCTCGACGTGTTCCATGATCCCGCCGATCAGCACGCGCTCACCGTCGGAGACGGCGTCGACGTCGAGCTCGACGGCCCCTTCGAGGAACTCGTCGACGAGGATCGGCTTGTCGGGTGCGACCCGCACCGCCTCCTCGATGTACTCCGTGAGCTCCTCGTCCGAGTGGACGACCTCCATCGCGCGGCCCCCGAGCACGTAGGAGGGCCGCACGAGGACGGGATAGCCGATCTCGTGGGCCAGATCGAGCGCCTCGGGCTCGCTGGTCGCGGTGCCGCCCTCGGGCTGGGCGATCCCCAGCTCGTCCATCAGTCCGTTGAAGCGGTCGCGGTCCTCCGCGAGGTCCATCGCGTCGACGGTCGTTCCCATGACCTCGCAGTCGAGCCCCCGGCGTTCGATCTCCGCCTCCAGGGGCTCGCCGATGTCGACGGAAGTCTGGCCGCCGAACTGGATCATCGCGCCGTCGGCGCCCGTCGCCTCGATCACGTCGGCGACCTCCTCGGCGGTGATGGGCTCGAAGAACAGCCCGTCCGAGGTGTCGTAGTCCGTCGAAACGGTCTCGGGGTTGTTGTTGACGACGTGGGCCTCGATGCCGTTCTCCCGGAGCGCCTGGACCGCGTGGACCGTACAGTAGTCGAACTCGACGCCCTGACCGATCCTGATGGGGCCGCCACCGACGATCACGACGCTCTCGGCGTCCGTATCGATCTGCAGCTCGTCGCGACCCAGACGGTCGCCGCGGGCGCGCGAGGAGTAGTAGTACGGCGTCGAGGCCGCGAACTCGCCGGCGCAGGTGTCGACCTGCTTGAAGTCGCGCTCGGGCGCGCTCGCCTCGACCGCGTCGATCGTCCCGCCATCGGCCTGCGGGATCGTCGAGGCCTCGTTCGCGTCGATCCCCGCCGCGACCTGCGCGTTCGTGAAGCCGATCCCGGTCGCGCCCGCGAACTCGCCGTTCCGTGCCGCGGTCGCCGCCCCGGCGATGTTCCGGTAGCGCTCGACGTACCATTCGTAGATGCCCGTCAGCTCGCAGACCTCCTCGACCGAGTAGCCCCGCTCGAACGCCTCGAACATCGCGTAGGGGCGGTCCGGCGTCGGGCTCTCGAGGTACTCCGTCTCGAGCTCCGCGTCCGACAGCTCGTCCCAGTCGACGTCGGGGTCGTACTCGGTGGAGCGAAGCGCCTTCAGCAGCGACTCCTCGAAGGTTCGTCCGATCGACATCGCCTCGCCCGTGCTCTTCATCGCGGTGCCGAGCTCGAAGTCGACCTCGGAGAACTTGTCCTTGGGCCACCTCGGGACCTTCGTCACCACGTAGTCGATCGCGGGCTCGAAGGCCGCGGTGGTCTCGCCGGTGATCTCGTTGTCGATCTCGTGGAGCCGTTTCCCGAGCGCGACCTTCGCGGTGACGCGCGCGATGGGATACCCGGTCGCCTTCGAGGCCAGCGCCGAGGAGCGAGACACGCGCGGGTTGACCTCCACCACGCGGTATTCGCCGCCGGGGGTGCCGTCGTCGCGCCAGGCGAACTGGATGTTACAGCCGCCCTGGATACCGAGATCGCGGATCACGTCGAGCGCCGCGGTCCGCATCTCCTGGTGGCCGTCGTCGGGGATCACCTGCGAGGGGGTGACGACGGTGGACTCGCCCGTATGAATGCCCATCGGGTCGAGGTTCTCCATGTTGCAGATGATGATACACGAGTCGTCGGCGTCGCGCATCACCTCGTACTCGAGTTCGACCCAGCCGGCGATCGACTCCGTGATCAGCACCTCGCCGTTCCGCGAGAGGCGAAGCCCCTTGCGCACCGACTCCTTGAGCTCGTCCATCTCGCCGACGACGCCCGAGCCCGATCCGCCGAGCGTGTAGGTGGTGCGCATGATCACGGGCAGGCCGCCGACGTCCTCGACGGCGCCCTCGATCTCGGCCATCGACTCGATGGTGCGCGAGCGGGGCACCGGCTGGCCGATCTCCTCCATCCGGTGGCGGAACTGCTCGCGGTCCTCGGTCGCGTAGATCGTCTCCAGCGGCGTGCCCATGATCTCGACGTCGTGCTCGTCGAGCACGCCCTCCTCGGCGAGCTCGGCGGTGACGTTCAGCCCCGTCTGGCCGCCCAGCCCCGCGATCACGCCGTCGGGCTGCTCCTTGCGGATGATCTCCGCGATGGCCTCGGTCGTGATGGGTTCGATGTAGACCTTGTCGGCCATCTCCGGGTCGGTCATGATCGTCGCGGGGTTCGAGTTGACGAGGACGACTCGGGCCCCTTCCTCCTGCAGGGCTCGGCAGGCCTGCGCGCCCGAATAGTCGAACTCGGCGGCCTGCCCGATCTGGATCGGGCCGCTCCCGATCAGCAGGATCGTCCGTTGCTCCCCGTCGACCGTGTCCTCGTCGGTCATTGTCGGGTTCAGTTCGTACATCGTAATAAGCGACACGATACGCTGAGGAAAGCGAAGCCGAGTTTCGAGATTCGAAGCCTACTCGTCGGGCTCGACTCGGACCTCGAGCGCGTTCGGCAGGTACGCGTTGGCCGCGTATCCGCCCTCGTTCCAGGGGTACCGACCGGAGCCGAGGGCGTCGAGCCCCTCCTCGGGCGAGCCGATCGTCGCGGGCTGGGTCCGCCCGTGCTCGTCGGTCGCCCGCGAGACGAGGCGGTGAGTGCCCGGCTCCGCGTTCCAGGAGCACCGGAAGAGCCGCCAGGCACCCGAATACTCGGGACCGAAGCGCTCTGCCTCGGTCCACTCGTCGCCTCCAGTGAAGGAAACCTCGACGCGCTCGACCGAGTCGTCGCCCGCCCACGCGACCCCACAGACGTCGATTTCCCCGGCGCGGATCGACCCCTCGCCGTCGGGCGTCCCGATCACCGACATGACGTTCTGATCGAACGTGTAGGGATGTGCGACCTCGTCCGATTCCAACTGCCCCCAGGTGTCTGCGGTTCCGATCGTTTCCATCCATTCGGGAGCCTCGCCGGCGGGATGGATCCGGTAGTCCTCCTGTTGCCACCGCGCGTGGCGCCCGGGCCGGTCGAGCGAGCCCTCCGTGACCATCGAGTCCGCGAGGCGCAGCTCGTCGAGCCACTTCACGCTGTTGACGCCGTACCAGCCCGGGACGAGCAGCCGGACGGGATAGCCGTGCTCGGCGGGGATCTGCCGACCGTTGACGCCGACGGCCAGAATGCAGTCGTCCACCGCCTTTTCGAGGGGGATCGACCGCGCGAAGACGCCCTCCTCGTCCGGGTCACCACCCACGGCGGTCAGCCAGCCCTCCTCGGGGAGCTCTTCCGAGAACGCCCGCAGCACGGAGCTCAGGGGGACGCCCGTCCAGACGGCGGTGGCGGCGGCCTCGAAGCCCCACTGGACGCTGCCGGTCTCGGGCTCGTGCTGGCCCCGTCCGTTGCCCGCACACTCCATCGTGTGCGCGACCGCGACCGTCGGGAACCGTTCGGCGAGTTCTGCCACCGAGGCCTCGCCCGCGAGCCCACCGGAGAAGGCGACGCTCCAGGAGTCGTCCTCGATCTCGGGGATCGCGTTGCGGTGACAGACGAAGTGCTCCTCGACCGGCGTCAGCCAGTTCGCGTAGGTGCCCCGTCCCGCGGCTCCGACGACCGTATACCGATCCGCCTCGTCGCGGACCTCACGGACGCCGGGCTTTCGCTCGAGGATCGCCTCGATCTCCTCGCGGCGCTCCCGCGAGCGGTCGGTGGTCGTCATACCCATCGATCGTCGCTCGCCCACAAACAGTTTGCCCCGTCAGGCCGGCCGGTCGTGCTCGCTCTCGAACTCGCGAGCCGTTCGATAGTCGTCGACGAACGCCTCGACGTCGAACTCGAGCATCTGCTCCTCGAACTCGGTGGCGGCGGTGTCGTCCTCCGCGTGGCTGATGGCGTGATCCATCAGCTCGACCAACAGCTCGACGACGATCACGTGCAGTCTTCGAGAATCGAAGTCGGTCAGCCAGAGCATCGAGTACCCGACCGTGCCGTCGTCGGAGACGTCCTCGGCGACGACCTCCTCGGGGAACTCCTCGAGGACGACCCCCATGACGTGGGGCGTGCCGAACTCGCCGAAGTCGTCCTCGGTCTCGACGGTCTCTCTGAGTACCTCGACGATCGCCTCGGGGACGAACCGCGAGGGCGGGTGGACGTCCATCACGACGGCGTGGCGCTCGCCACAGGAACAGGCGTACTCGCGCATCCCCATGTCCAGCTCCGCGAGCGAGACGGACTCGCCACAGGGGAGCTCGATCTCCTCGTCGCCGGGGACGCGGGGCGTTGCCATCGTCCTCACTTGCGCCGTCAATCGGTTAAAGGACGCGTTTTCCCTTACCACTCGACGCCCGGCGGGTCGTCCCACTCGTCGTCGGGCCCGGAGCCCTCCGTGGGTTCGGGTTCTGGCTCCTCGGGCTCGCGCAGCTGGACGAACGCCCGGGCCGAGACGGCGAGCCAGAAGACGTTCGCGACCGCAGCAAAGGCGATCGAGACCGCCATCCCGGCGCCGGGCACCGGCGAAAGGACGAGCGCGCCGAGCGACCCCGCGAGCGAGATCGCGACGTAGACGGCGACCGCGCCGAGCATCACCCCGAGGACCGCGAGGCGGTCGCCCCGCGAGAGCCGCCAGCTCTCGGTCATCGCGTCGATCGCGTTGCGGTCCTCGATCGCGATCAGCGGCCGGACGAAGTAGAAGCAGATCGCGAGGAAGACCCCGGGGAGGACGAACAGCAGGAAACCGACCCCGACCAGCGTCAGGACCACGACGCGGGCGACGAGCTCGTGGATCGTCGCGCTTGTCAGCCGCCGTGAGAGCAGCTCGTCGGGGATCGCGCTCGTGTGCTCGCTCGCCATGACGCGGACCGCGAGGACGCTCGTGGCGGCCCAGGCGAGCAGCCAGGCCACCAGAAGCATGCTGATGACCGAGCCGGGCAGGTCGAACGCCAGCGGCGTCGCCCCTTCGGGCAGCGACTCGGGCGCTGGCTGGCCCGCTTCGGCGGCCAGCTCCGCCGTCAGGGCCTCGAGGGCGACCGCCGCGCTGTCGAGGGCGACGTTTCCGACCAGTGAGACGAGCAGGAAGGCGCCGACGAACAGGGCGCCGTTGCGGCTCGCGAGCCGTTCGGCCCCTTCCTTCAGCGCGCGTCCGACGTCGAGTGCCATATCGGTCGGTGTCCCGGTCGCCTAATAAGCCCCGTCGTTTCGCTCAGGGCCAGTCGTCGCGCTCGTCCTCGGCGGGTTCGGGTTCGGGGGCGTCCGCGGCCAGCTCCCAGCCCGCGGCCTCGGCGGCGTCCTCGACGGGGAGGTACTCCCAGCCGACCCGCTCCGCGAGCTCGCGGTCCTCCTCGGCCGTCCCGACGAGGACGTGACGGGCGGTGTCGAACTGGTCCTTGACGCTCTCGAGGCTCTCCTCGCGCCCGCGCGGGCCCGAGAAGAAGTCCTGCCGGATCCGGTGTTTGCGGGTGAAGTTCGTCACCACGTAGGTCGGCTTCTCGCTGACGACGCCGACGTACTCGGTCCACTGGCGCGCGTCGGTGAACACCCGGTCGGGCTCGGCCAGCTCCTGAAGTGCCGCCAGATCGAACGCGAGGCTCATGTCGCCGCTGCCTTCCATGCTCATGGCTCATCCTCGGCCGGGACGCCCGAAAACGATACCGCTTCCTACTCTAGCCTGTTCATCTCGTCGTCGCTCAGCTCGATCCCGCTGGCCGCGACGTTCTCCTCTAAGTGCTCGACGCTCGAGGTGCCCGGGATCGGGAGCGTCACGGGCGAGCGCTGGAGCAGCCACGCCAGCGCGATCTGCGAGTCGCTCGCGTCGTGGGCCTCGGCGATCTCCGAGACGGCGTCGGCCTTCCCCCCGAGGTCGTCGTCGCCCGAGCCGATCGGCGACCACGGGATGAAGCCGATGCCGGCGTCCTCACAGGCCTCGAGCACGTCCTCGTCGGATCGGTCGCCGACGTTGAACTCGTTCTGGACGGTCGCGATATCGACGATGTCGCGCGCCTCCTCGAGCTGCTCGACCGAGACGTTGCTCACGCCGACGTGGTCGATGTAGCCCTGGTCCTTGAACTCCGCCAGCTGCTGGACCGACTCCTCGAAGGGGGTGTCGGGGTCGGGTCGGTGGAACTGATAGAGGTCGATCGAGTCCACGCCGAGGCGATCGAGGCTGCCCATCAGGGCGTCCTGGAGGTACTCGGGGTCGCCACACGGCGGCCAGCTCCCGTCGAGGGTGCGCCAGAGCCCGCCCTTCGTGGCGACGACGACGTCCTCGTAGTCGGGCCCGTAGGCCTCGCCGATCAGCCGCTCGCTCACGCAGGGGCCATAGGAGTCGGCCGTGTCGACGAAGTCGACGCCGATCTCGCGGGCTCGCTCGAGGACCTCCCGAGCCTCGTCCTCGTCCTCCGGCGGGCCGATGATCTCCTCGCCGGTGATCCGCATCGCGCCGAAGCCGAGTCGATGAACGGTCAACTCGCCGCCGATGTCGAAGGTGTCGCTCTCGTTGTCTACCATCGATTCGGAAAACGGGCCCCGGGAACTTCGGTGTGTGCCTCGGAGCGGGCCTTACCAGTAGTCTCCGGTGTAGTTTCTCCGTTCGTTTTCGACAGGGACCGATTCGACGAAACGGTATGTACAGCTGCGAATCTATCGCCGGTACCACCCTATTAAGCGACAAACACCACCACTCAGTTCGCTTGATGAGGTAGTCCACTTCTGTTGCTCCGGAGGTGTTTACTAGGAATAGCGAGTGGCTCCCCAACAAAAGCACTAAATTTCAACTATTGGCAGCAGTGACCTGCTTTCTCTCGACCTTCTTGGCCAACCAGCCGCCGACTAATCCACCAATCCATCCGGGAAGAGCAGCGACAGCGAGGATTACTGGAATAAAAAATGCTAGCACTAAGACGGTTCCGGGCGACGATGCTGTCACTGTCTGAACCATCGACGGGAGCATAAAGATGTATCCCGGCAAGCCACCGATTAATCCCGCACCAACACCCGCCGTCGCAGGCTTTTGAGTGTTCTTCTGTGCGAGATAACCTGCAAGAAGGCCTCCAAAGAAGATCGGGAGGGTCGAAAAGGTATTTCCCATCCCTGACCACCAGTGATGCCCAAGACTAAGCGGGATTGAAACAAGCCCGCCAATGATGGCATATCTCAATGCACCCTCATTCAGGTTTAGAGGAGATATTTCCGGCATTATCATGTCTGAGACATTATCACTACATTGTATAAGACTTCCGTTGGCTTAGATATCTCATCTGCAGCGATTGATTCGTAAACTCCCTGTACCTACCGGCTGGTTCACGAACCCAGTTGAATAAAAAACCGTATCGGCGACGACTAGTACGCCTTACTGCGAGACCGCGAGATCGTCCAGATCGATCTCCTCCTCGATCAGGACGTCGGTCTGGCCCGAGACGTCGGTCTCCTCGCGCATGAGCTTCTTCAGGCGGGTCTGGGGGGCCAGATCGCCGATCAGCACGCCGCCGACGATCTTGCCGTCCTTGATGGCGATGCGGCGCCACTCGGTGTCGGAGTACTTGCGCTCGACGTACTCGTCGCCGAGGGTGGGATGGCCGAAGGAGAGAAAGGGGAAGTCGAAGTGCGTGATCGAGTAGGAGGAGACCCAGCGGAACGCCTCGCTCTCGTCGTCGTTGACCATGTTCGTCGCGGCGATCGTGCCCTGCTCCTTGGCCGAGCCCCACGAGCCGTTCTGGGCGTACTCGCCGAGGATGGTGTCGTAGAACCGGGTGAGGTCGCCCGAGGCGTAGATATCGTCGACGCTGGTCTGCATGTACTCGTCGACGACGATCCCGCCGTCCTCCTCGAGGCCCGCCCCGCGGAGGTACTCGGTGTTGAAGTCGAGCCCGATGGCGATCCCGACGAAGTCGGCCTCGAAGCGCTCGCCGTTGGGGTCGATCGCCGCGGTCACGCGCCCCGAGTCGTCGACCTCGAAGCGGTCGACGCCGCTGTCGAAGACGGGGGTGACGCCCTTCTCGCGCAGCCCCTCGTGGATGATCTCCGCGCCGTCGAGCGACAGCGCGTAGCGCCACCAGCGGTTCCCGCGCATGAGGTACTTCCCGTCGACCTCCTGGGCGCCACAGATCGCCGCCAGGTCGATCCCGAGCAGTCCCGCGCCGACGACGACGCCCTTCTCCGCCTCGCTGGCGTCCTCCTCGATCTTGCGGGCGTCCTGGAACGTCCAGAAGTGGTGGATCCCCTCGGCGTCGCTGTTCTCGACGGGCAGCTGGGTAGGGGTGCCGCCGGTCGCGATCAGCAGCTTGTCGTACTCGAGGTCGTCGCCCTCGTGGGTGTGAACGACGTGGCCCTCGGGATCGACGCCGGTGACGTGGGTGTTGAGGCTGAGGGTGATGTCGCGCTCCTCGTACCAGCCCTCGTCGTGGATGGAGATGGGCGCCTCGGGCAGCTTGCCCTTCGCGAACTCCTTGATGAGAATGCGGTTGTACAGCGGTTCACCCTCGTCGGTTACGACCGTGATGTCCGCGTCGGGGTCCTTCTCCCGGAGGGTCTCGGCGGCGGAACTCCCCGAGATCCCATCGCCGATGATCACGTACGACTGGGTCATGGCGGGGGGTTCGATACGAGGGGTAAAGTCGGTTGCTATTCTACGAGCCGCCGGCGGGACGTTGATGGTCCTGGCGTCCCAACCCCCGCCCATGAAGATCCGACAGAACCCGCGCCACTGGGCCGCGAAGAAGGCACTCTCGACTCCCGGCGTCCGCGACGTCGCGAACTACGGGCTGGTGAAGATGCATACGAAGATCTTCCTCGACAAGGCCGACGAGGACCGTCAGGAGGAGCGCCGGGCACACCTCGATGCCTTCTTCGACGCGACGATGGACACGTATCTCCGCGCCCTGGAGGAGGAGTTCGACGAGGCCGAGGCCAGGGAGATCACCCACATCCAGGCCAATTTCGACTTCTACAACCACGGCTGGACCGAGATGATGGAGATCCCGGTCGACGAACTGGAGGACCACTACGAGCGCTACGCGAACTTCTTCGAGCGCTACGACATCACTATCGACGATCCCCTTGGGGCCTTCCGGCCTGCGGACGGGATCCCCGAGGCGCCGGCCACGCTGGAGAAGCTCGACGACCCCGACCACCCCCACGCGGAGGGCGGCTTCGCCGACGACCTCTACGTCGAGGACGAGCACGGCGAGGTCGGCGTCGGTGGCCGCGAGGAGCCGGCGGACGTCGACGTGGGCAGCGCGCCCGGCGTCCGCGAGGAGGGAGACGCCTGACGGCTCCGGGAGACGCTACCTTTTTGCCCACCCTCCGGGAAGGACGGGCATGGTTACCGTGCGGGCCCCCGCGACGAGCGCGAACCTCGGAAGCGGCTTCGACGTCTTCGGCGCGGCGCTCTCGAAGCCCGCCGACGTCGTCCGGATCGAGCCCGCCGAGGAGACGACCATCGAGATGTACGGGGCGGGCAGCGAGTACATCCCCGAGGACCCCGAGAAGAACGTCGCCGGGGCGGTCGCGAAGGCCCTCGACGCTCCCGCGGAGATCCGCATCGACAAGGGGGTTCGGCCCTCCTCGGGACTCGGCTCTTCCGCGGCCAGCGCCGCGGCGGTCGCCGTCGCGATCGACGAGGCCTACGGGCTGGGTCACTCACGCGAGGAGCTCGTGCCCTACGCCGCCGAGGGCGAGGCGCTGGTCTCGGGGGAGGCCCACGCCGACAACGTCGCGCCCTCGATCATGGGCGGCTTTACGATCGCCACCCCAGAGGGGGTCACGCAGGTCGACGCCTCGATCCCGCTGGTGGTCTGTCTGCCCGAGCTCGTGATCTCGACGCGCGACGCCCGACGGGTGGTGCCCCGCTCGGCGGAGGTCTCACAGGTCGTCGACTGCGTCGGCCGGGCGGCGACGCTGGTCGCGGGGATGTTCCGCGACGACCCCGCGCTCGTCGGTCAGGGGATGGAGGACGGAATCGTCACGCCCGCGCGCGCCGAACTCATCGACGGCTACGACGGCGTCCGCGAGGCCGCCCTCGAGGCCGGCGCGACCGGCGTCACGGTCAGCGGCGCGGGTCCGGCGATCATCGCCGCCTGCGAGGACGAGCGCAGGAAGGGAATCGCGAGCGCGATGCTCGATCGGTTCGCCGAACGGGGGATCGAGACCCGCGCCTACCAGACGGAGGTCGGGCGGGGCGCGGAGCTGTTCTGAAGCCGGTCACTCGACGTCGACGACCTCGTCACGGCGGGCGCTCTCGGCGAGCGCGTCGATGGCCTCCATGTTTGCGACCGCCCCCTCGCCGTCCGTCTGCGGCGACTCGCCCGATTCGACCGCCGATGCGAAGTGCTCGACCTCGAGTCGGAACTGGTCGACCGGGTCGAACGTCTCCGTGCCCTTCCGGCCGTCGATCCGGTAGGCGAGCTCGGTGGGCTCATCGGTCGGCGCGTCGAAGGCGTCCTCGACCTCGATCCAGCCGTTCTCCCCCTCGACGCGGTAGCGCTGGATCAGCCGCGAGTCGAAGCCCGAGGCGACCCGGGCCGAGGCGCCGTCGCCGAGCTCCAGCACCCCGGCGAGGTCGGTATCGACGCCGGCGCCCCGCGAGTCGTGGGTCGTGGCGAAGGCCCGTTCGGGCTCGCCGAGGAACAGCCGAGCGGCCGACACCGCGTAGCAGCCCACGTCCATCAGGCTGCCGCCGGCGAGCTCCGGCGAGAGGCGGACGTCCGCGGGGTCGTCCCCGAGCGGGAACTTGAACGTCGCCGACACCGAGTGGACGCCCTCGAGCTCCTCGCGTGCGAGCGCGACCGCACGCTCGGTGCGGGGGTGGTACCGGTACATGAACCCCTCCATCAGCGTCACGCCCCGTTCGCGACAGTGCTCGACGGTCGCGCGAGCCTCCTCGGCGTCCGCGGCGAGGGGTTTCTCGCAGAGCACGTCGTGGCCGGCGTCGGCGGCCTTCCGGGTCCACTCGGCGTGCAGCGCATTGGGCAGCGGGACGTAGACCGCGTCGAGGTCGTCGTCCTCGAGCAGTTCCCCGTAGCTCCCGTAGTGGCGTGGAATCGAGTACTCCCCGGCGACCGACCGCGCGCGCTCGGCGTCGCGCGAGGCGATCGCGCCGACGGCGTGGTCGCTGGCCGCGGCTGCCGGGAGAAAGGCCTTCCGTGCGATACCCGCCGTGCTGAGGACGCCGAACTCCATGACGGGGGTATCGGAGCGCGACGACAAAAAGCCACAGTCACTGCGTTACGGTGCCGTCGTCGGTGTCGGGATCTTCGAACTCAGACGCCGCGGTCCTGCAGGCGCTCCTCCTCGGGCAGGTCGACGTTCGCGTCGCCCTTCATGCTCTTTCCGACGTTCGAGGCGATCCCCGCGAGCGTCTCGGGGTCGTCCCAGTTGGTGGTCGCCGCGACGATCGCGTCGGCCATCGCTTCGGGGTTCTGGGCGCCGAAGATCCCCGAACCGACGAAAATGCCGTCACAGCCGTGGTGCATCATCAGCGCCGCGTCGGCGGGCGTGGCGATCCCGCCCGCCGCGAAGTTCACGACCGGGAGCCGTCCGGCCTCTGCGGTCTCGTGGACGAGATGGGCCGGTGCCTCGATCTCACGGGCGAACGCCTCGCGCTCCTCGTGGTTCATCCCCTCGAGCTTGCGGATCGCACCCTTGATCTGGCGCTGGTGGTGGACGGCCTGGTTGACGTCGCCGGTGCCGGCCTCGCCCTTGGTGCGGATCATCGCCGCGCCCTCCTCGATCCTCCTGAGCGCTTCCCCGAGGTTCCGCGCCCCGCAGACGAACGGCGCGGTGAACTCGCGTTTGTCGATGTGGTAGGCGTCGTCGGCGGGAGTGAGGACCTCCGACTCGTCGATCATGTCGACGCCGACGGCCTCGAGGATCTGGGCCTCCTTCGTGTGGCCGATGCGGGACTTGCCCATCACCGGGATCGAGACCGAGTCGACGATCTCGCTGACGTCCGCAGGGTCGGCCATCCGCGCGACGCCGCCGCGCTTGCGGATGTCCGCGGGAACCGCCTCCAGGGCCATCACGGCGACCGCGCCGGCCTCCTCGGCGACGCGGGCCTGCTCGGCGTCGACGACGTCCATGATGACCCCGCCCTTCTGCATCCGTGCGAACCCCCGCTTGACCAGATCGGTGCCACGCTTCAGTTCCTCGATGTCGGTCTCCTCGGGCATGGTCGGCCCGAAGGACGGGCGCGGGTAATACGTGTCGGTCGTCCCGACGGTCGCCGTCGTCCCTATCGCTTCCCCATCCCCGCGCCGACCGCGACCCCGATCGCCACGCCCAGCGGGAGCCACAGCGCGAGGTTGTCGGTGGCCAGCCCGACCCCGACCCCGAGGGCGACTCCGATCGCGATGCCGGCGCCGATGTCGTCCCCCGAACCGTCCTCTGTGGGCTCCCGATCGGTCCTCGTCGTCATACCCACCCCCAGGCGCCCGGGGTGCATAACATGATTCAGTCAGGTCAGTTATGTGACCTCTCTCATTCCAGGGCGGCGTCGAGCGCGTCCATCGTCCGATCGACCCGTTCGATGTCGGCGTTGTAGCCCATGTGGCCCACCCGCAGCAGGTCCTCGGCGTACTCGCCGAGGCCCGTCGCGAGGACGACACCCTCCTCGGCGACCCGTTCCCGAAGCTCCTCGGCGCGCCCCTCGACCGCGAAGGCGGTGACGGTCGGCGAGGCGAGCTCCGCCGAGAACGGTTCGAGCCCGAGCTCGCGCCCGCGCTCGCGACAGTGTTCGGCGGCCTCGGCGTGGCGCTCGAAGACGTCCTCGCGTCCCTCCTCCAGCAGGAGGTCGAGCGAGGCGTCGAGGGCGTAGCAGTTCGACACCGAGTGGGTGTAGGGGAAGGCGGCTGGCGGGTCGTCGAGCCCGAGATCGCGCCAGGGTTCGAGGTTCAGGTAGAAGGAGTCCTGTTCGACCGCCGCGACGCGCTCCCAGGCGGCGTCGCTCACCGACAGCGTCGCGAGCCCGGGCGGCGAGCTGAGGCATTTCTGGGTAGCCCCGAGACCGATATCGATGTGCTCGGTCGGGACCTCGGTCCCGCCAAGCGAGGAGACGGCGTCGACGACTGAGAGCACGTCGCGCTGATCGAGCACCTCGAGAACGCCGTCGAGCTCGTTCAGCACCCCCGTGGGCGTCTCGCAGTGGACCATCGTCGCCACCGCGGGGTCGTGCTCCTCGACGGCCTCCCGCACCGCTTCGGGGTCGAACCCCTCGGTCGGCTCGGCCCCGTGGACCACGGGCTCGCCGCCGTGGCTCTCGACGAGGTCGGCGAAGCCCGCCCCGTAGATCCCGTTGGCGAGACAGAGGACGGTATCGCCCTCCTCGATCAGCGAGTCGACGCCCGTCTCCAGCCCGACCATCCCCTCACCCGCCAGCACCACGAGGTCGTCGTCGGTGCCGTAGACCTCCCCGAGCTTCTCGAGGAGATCACGATAGAGCTCGGTGAACTCCGGCTCGACGTCGGGGTTGTGGATCGGGCGGGCCATCGCTTCGCGGACCGATTCGGGGAGCGCGGTCGGGCCGGGCGTCATCACGAGCGTCTCTCGGTCGTCCATGTCCCGACATCGGACGCGTCGCCCAAAACCCACACGGGTCGCGGGGAACCGGCAGGTCTTTGGTCCGCTCGGTCGCCCATCGGGACGATGACCGGATCGCCCCTCCCCGCGTGGCTCGCCCCGCTTCCCCGCCAGCTGGAGGACCTCGCGCTGCGGTACGCCTGGGTGATCGTCGCGATCAACGTCGCGGGGACGGCCTTCGGCTTCTGGTACTATCGGTTTCAGTTCGCGGGGACACCGGTAGTAATGTGGCCGTGGGTGCCCGATAGCCCGCTCGCGACGCTGTTCATCGCGCTGAGCCTCGCGCTCTGGAAGCTCGATAAGCAGAACGAACTGATCGACATGCTCGCGTTCTTCGGCAACATCAAGCTCGGGCTCTGGACGCCCTTTACCCTCGTCGTCTTCAACGACGCCTTCCTCGCCCAGACGGCGACCCCGATGTACGCCTTCCTCTTGGCCAGCCATCTCGGGATGGTCGCCCAGGCCTTCCTGATCCACCGCTACAGCGACTTCTCGATCCCGGCGATCGCCGCGGCGCTTCTCTGGTACAGTTTCGACCTCACGGTCGACTACTTCGTCCCGATCGTCGGCGGCCCCCACCACACGAACCTTCCCTTCGCCGACCCGATGGCCGTCGAGCTCGCTTTGAACACGACGGCGTTCCAGGTCGCCGGATGGGGCGCGACGATGCTCACGATCTGGATCACCTTCCTCGCGCTCGCGACGCGCGCGAAGAAGGCGCAGGTCGAGGGAGCGTAGACCACGACGTTCACTCCGCGCTGGAGTGGGCCCGGACCCACAGCTCGCCGATCCGCGAGAGCCGCGTCCGGTAGGACTTGCCCCGTTCCTCGCGCTCGATGTAGCCCTTGCCGCTCGGGCCCAGGCGGTCGACGTTGTAGATCACCTTCGAGCGGAAGCTGTCGGTGTAGGGCTCGTCGAGCTCGTCGGCCAGCGCCTCGGCGAGTTCGCTGACGCTCTCGAAGGTGCCGTCCTCGCCGAGCTTGAAGAGGATCAGCTCCTCGAACGGCTTGACGTTCGAGAAGGAGGCGATCGGCAGCTCGACGATGTGGCGCCCGCCGATCTCCTTGGCGCCGATGGTGGTGCCCCGCTCGTCGAACTCGTCGAGCAGCTCACGGATCGTCTCGAGGCGCTCGTCGACCCGCTCGGGGTCGATCCCCTCCTCCCGGGCGTCCTCGAGGAACTCGACCCCGCGGCGCAGCTCCTCGGCGAGTTCGGTCTCGAGGTACTTCTCGGGGGCGGTGTAGTAGGTGTGGACCCGTCGGCCGTCCTCGTCGCGCTCGACCATCAGTGAGTTGGCGGCGGTCGCGACCGCGAAGCTCACCGTCCGGGGCATCGTGCTGACGTTGACCCAGACCTCGTTGCCGGCGTCGAGCTCGGCGTTGATCAGCCGGTAGGCCTGTTCGAAGGCGGCGTCGTAGTCGTAGACGTCCTCCAGCCCGAGACGTCGGGTCTCGGCCCCGAGCAGGTTCTGGAAGTCCTTCTCCAGTTTCCCCGCGAGGTTCCGCGAGTACTCTATGTTGGCTTCGCTGCCGATCGCCCCCTCGATGAGGATCACGCGGTCGACGTCGTGTTGATCGCGTACCAGTGGCGCGATCAGCCGGTCGTAGTCGAAGCCGACCGGCACGATGTGGGTCTGCATACCCGCGGGTCCGCCCGCGGATCGTTAAGAACTGTCGAATGCGCTCTCAGAGGGCCAGAACTAACACCGCCCGTCGTGATGGGGAGTCGTGACGATCGCACTCGCCGAGGCGCTCGAGGGGGCACAGTACGTGTCGTTCAGCGACGATCGTCGCGTGATGGCCGTCTGGTACGGGGCACACACGGTCACCTTCTTCCTGGTCGAGGACCCGTCGGCGATCGCCGTCGTCGAGAGCGTCCGGATCGGGGAGTACGCCTTCGGCGAGACGAGCCGGGAGGACGCCCGGGAGACCGTCCGATCGACCTTCGAGGAGTACCGAAACGGGATCGACTGAGTTCCGGCCGCCAGCACGGTCATCCGTCCGATATCGACCCCTATCGTGCCCGCAGACGGCAATTATTTTCAGCTCTCGGCACGAACTAGAGCCGTCATGGGGACGTTCATGACAGTTACCAATGACATTCAACGATACCACGAAATACCTCATTCACGCGGACGTCACCGCAGACGGGGTGGTCGAGCGGAGTGACGTCGTCGGCGCGATCTTCGGCCAGACCGAGGGGCTACTGGGCGACGATCTCGACATCCACGACCTCCAGCAGTCCTCGCGCGTCGGGCGGATAGACGTCGAGATCGCGAGCCAGGCCGGCCAGTCGACGGGGACGGTGACCGTCTCGACCAGCATGGACAAGGTCGAGACCGCCGTCCTCGCGGCGGCCCTGGAGACCATCGAGCGCGTCGGCCCCTGCCGGGCGACCCTCGAAGTCAGCCGGATCGAGGACACCCGCGCGGCCGCCCGCCGCGAGGTCGTCGGCCGGGCGCGCGAGCTGCTCTCGACGGCGTTCGACGAGACGGCGCTCTCGAGCGACGAGCTGCTCGAACGGGTCCGCGAGAGCGTCCGCGTCGAGGACATCACCGAGTACGAGGGCTACCCCGCCGGCCCCCGCGTGGCCGACGGCGACGCGGTCATCGTCGTCGAGGGCCGGGCCGACGTCCTCCAGCTGCTGAAGTACGGGATCAAGAACGCCGTCGCGGTCGAGGGGACGAACGTGCCCGAGCCGATCGCGGAGCTGACGAAGGACCGAACCACGACGGCCTTCCTCGACGGCGACCGGGGCGGCGAGCTCATCATGAAGGAACTGGAGCAGGTCGGCGAGATCGACTCGATCGCCTTCGCCCCACAGGGGCGGTCCGTCGAGGACCTCGCGCGCGAGGAGGCGCTGGCGGCGCTGCGGGAGAAGGTGTCGCTCCGGGCGGTCGCCGACGCCGCCACGCCACGGGAGGTCATCGCGGCGACCGACGGCAGCACCCGGCCCGCCCCCGACGAGACGAGCGAGGTCGCCGGAGCCGCCGAGACCGCCGAATCGCCCGCGGAGCCGTCGGGTCCCGACGCGGAACCGGCTCCGGACGAGGGCGGTGCGACGGCGGGGGTCGAGGCCGAGCCTGAAGCCGAACCCGAACCGGAGGCCCCCGCGAGCCTGCGCGAACACGCCGAGGACGCCATCGGCGGGGGGACGGAAACGGTCCGCCTGCTCGACGGCGAGTTCGCCGAGCTCGCGAGCGCACCGGCCGAGGAGGCGTTCGAGGCCGTCCGTAGGGCCGAGGAGCCGCCCCGGGCGATCGTCCTCGACGGCGAGCTGAGCCAGCGCGTGCTCGACGTCGCGGCCCAGCGCGGGGTCTCACAGGTGATCGCGCGCGAGCGCGGGCAGTACGTGAAACGACCGACGAGCGTCCGGATCCGCACCTTCGACGAACTCGTCGGGCCCGCCTAGAACAGCCCCGCCAGCGCCGCGAGCCCCACCGCGACCAGCGCGCCGACCAGCGTCGCGAGGAAGTTCACGCCCTGGTTGTCGAGCCAGCGGTTCTCGACAGTGGCCCCGAACAGGCTGTCGGCGGTCATGCCCGCGACTCCGCCGACGGCGATCAGCACGGCCCCCAGCGAGCCGATGGCCTCGAACAGGAACAGCGCGGGGATCGCGACGGCCACCGCGCCCGCGAACCCGGCCAGCTCGCCCTGCCAGGTGACCGCGCCGTCGGTGCCGGGCGGGACGGGCTCGCCGGTCGTGATCAGGCGGGGGTCGTCGTAGACGCCGCCGATCTCGCTCGAGAGGGTGTCGGCCATCGCGGTGGCGATCGCGCCCGCGAACGCGAAGAAGAACAGCTCTGGGGGGACGTCGAGGGGGTCGGGCGTCGCGGCGTAGCCCAGCACCGCCACGAGCGCGACCGCTGAGTTGCCGAGGACGTTGCCGCTGCCGCGGGCGCCCTCGTTGTCCTCGGCGACCCCGCGGGCGAGCTTCCGGTCGTAGCGGAACTTCGAGGAGAGCCCGCCGATGGCGAAGAAGGCGATCAGCAGGACGAACCAGCCGTAGCCCCCGAGGACGATGGTGACGAGCGCGAGCAACATTCCGGTGACCATCCCCGGGATGGAGGCGGTGCCGAGCGCGTAGGAGACGTAGCCGAGCAGCGCCGTCACCGCGATCGCGCCGACGACCTCGAGGCCGGTGGTCACGATCCCCAGGTCCGAGACGACCCACAGCACGAGCCCCACGCTCAGCAGCACGAGCGGGTCGTCGCGCTGGTAGAGCACCGCGCGCAGCAGGGCGGCGATGAGCGCGCCGCAGGCCGCGAGGAAGGCCGCCGCGGCGGGGGCGACCCCCAGCGAGAACGGGGTGACGACGAGCTGTGCGCCCAGCCCGGCGAGAAAGCCCCCTGTCGCGAAGCCGGCGGTCGTCGGGAGATCGTCGGTGGTGCGGGCCGTGACGGCCTGCTGGGCGAGGTTGCCGCCGGCGAGCAGGCAGACCGTCCCGGCGAACAGCTCGGGAGGAAAGCCGACGATCACGAGCAACGCGAGGGCGGTCGCGGCGAGCGAGAAGCCCGCGAGCCCGTAGAGGGTCCGTTCCTCGTAGTCGCCGGGGCGGGCGAAGAGGTCGAAGGCCCGCCCCTCGTCGATGACGAGTGCGGCCAGCAGGCCGACGGCGGCGAAGGGGACGAACGCCGCGGGGCCGAGCAGCGGCGCGGCAAGCGAGAGGCTGCCCACGAGCGCGAACGCCCCCGCACGCCGGACTCGTCCGGTCACTACGGCCCCGGTTTCGTGGTCGGCCACTTACCCGTTCCGAAACGGGGCCGTGAGGCTTACGGGCTCGCCCGCGAGAGGGGGAGTGTGGGACTGTACGACCGTTATCTCGCCAGCCGGGTTCGGCGCCATGACGGCGCGCTCCCCGAACACGTCGCCATCGTGATCACCGAGCGCGACCTCCTCGAACGCGGGGCCTACACCACCCTCGAATCGGTCCTCGAGTGGGCCTACGAGTACGACGCCGACCGCGTGACCGTCTACGTGAGCGTGCTGGATCCGGCGGCCGCGCCCACCCTCGTGAGCGAGCTGGCGGAGCTCGAGGCGCCCCGGCGGGTCGACGTCCGGGGGCCCGACGACACCCAGCAGGCCGACGCCCCGATCCGGATCGCGATCGGCCACGGCGGCAAGCGCGAGTTCGCGCGGTCGGTGCGGGCGCTGGCCCGCGAGGTCGAGCGCGGCGAGCGGGATCCCGACGGGATCACCGACGCCGACATCGAGGCCCAGCTGGTGTTCCCCGACGAGCCCGACCTGCTGATCAAGACGGGCGCAGAACGGCTCTCGGATTTCATGATCTGGCAGTCGGTCTACGCCGAACTCTACTTCACCGACGTCAACTGGCGCGATTTCAGAAAGCGGGACTACCTCAGGGCCGTGCTCGATTACAAGAAACGAAGCCGGCGGTTCGGCCGCTAGGCCGAATCACGAAAGGCGAACGGAGGGAGCCTTTCGGCGGTTCGGACGGTGAGCGACGCGAACCGTCCGAAGTACGGGAAGCTTCTGCGGGCTTCCCGGTGGTTCGGACGCTAGTCCAACCGTCGTCGGGTAGCGAGCGCCAGTGAGAGGACCGACGAAGTTCGGACGATGGTCCAAGTCACGGGAGGCTCGTACGAGCCTCCCGGACGGTCGGTTCGCTTCGCTCACCGTCCGAACGTCGTCGCGAGCGAAGCGACGCCGGTTCCGATCGGTCTACTGCTCGATCGGGGCGGCGGTCTCCCGGGCGGGGTCGCTCTCGCCGTCAGCGTTCCCGTCGAGGACGTCGCGGGCCTGCGGGAGGTCGACGTCCGAGAGCGCGCCGACCAGCGCCAGCGCGCGCTGGGTCTTCGTGTTCTGCCAGGAGGCCTCGCGGTGCTGGTAGGTACGGACCGCCCGGAGGAAGTCGATCTTCGAGAACTCCGGCCAGTAGGGCGCACAGAAGAACACCGCCGCCTCGTTGCCGTTGGCGTGCCACGGCAGGAAGTTCGAGGTGCGCTCGTCGCCGCCGGTGCGGATGATCAGGTCGACGTCCCGGACCTCGTCGTCGTAGAGCCGGCAGTCGATCGTCCCGGCGTCGATCTCCTCGGAGGCGAGCTCGCCGGACTCGACCGCGCCGGCGACGTCGCGGGCTACCCCTAGTAGCTCGGCCCGGCCGCCGTAGGCCAGCGCGATGTTGAGCACGAACGTGTCGTAGTCACGGGTCCGGCGCTCGGCGTAGCGGGCCGCCTCCTGGACCCGCTCTGGCAGCAGCGAGAGGTCGCCGAGCGCGCGGATCGACACGCCGCCGTCGTGAACCCGGTCGGCGTCGGCGAACTCCCGGAGCTTCTCACAGAGCAGGTCGTAGAGCGCCTCGCGCTCCTCGCGGGGCCGATCGAGGTTCTCCGTCGAGAAAGCATAGAGAGTGAGCTCCTCGATGCCCAGCTCCTCACACCAATCGAGGACCCGTTCGGTCGTCTGTGCGCCGGCGCGGTGGCCGTCGGTCGTTTCGGCCCCGCGTTTCTCGGCGTAGCGGCGGTTGCCGTCCTGGATGACGGCGACGTGGGCCGGTCCGTCGTCGATCTCGCGGAGGAGGAGGTTCTCGTAGACGCGCGAGCCGAGCGAACGTGCGGACGGTGCCATCTACGTTCGGCGACGGCAGCCGGTGCAATGAGCCTTGTGCCCGCCGACTTTTGCGCAGTTTTTTAAGGGTGGACGGCGAAGAGGGAGTTGCAATGGCGAAAGGTACGGTCGACTTCTTCAACGACACCGGCGGTTACGGCTTTATCGACAGCGAAGATTCCGAGGAGGACGTGTTCTTCCACATGGAGGACGTGGGCGGCCCCGACCTCGAGGAAGGACAGGAGGTCGAGTTCGACATCGAACAGGCCGACAAGGGTCCTCGAGCGACGAACCTGGAACGGCTGTAATCGGCGCTTCGACGATCGTTCGGGGCATCCGCCCGTGAACCACGTTTCCTATTATCGAGCCCGCGAGCGACGCGTACCGTGAACGGTATAGGGCCGGCGGGCCCACCGCTCGTATGAGCGAACCCCTCGACGAGGACCTCTACCAGCGGACGAAACGCCTGCTCGAACCGGGCGAGATCGAGCTCGCCGGCGCGATCGTCCACACCGATCTGGACGGCAGCGACGACATCGAGATGCACCAGGCGACCGTCGACATCGGCGAGATCATCGCCGAAGGGGCCGGCTACGACCCGACCGACACCTACGTCTACTCGGGGTCGAACGACTCGGACTTCGCGTCGAACCAACACCAGGGGCTGACCCTCGAGGATGACGGGTTCGTCTGGGAGTGCCAGCAGCTCCTCCGGGAGGGGTCGTTCGACGTCGTCTTCTACTACGAGGCGAGCGCGGACCACGAGGGGATCCTCAAGGCGATCCGCGAGAAGGGGTTTCAAGTGACCGGCGTCGAGGAGTAGTCCCGATGGGCACCCGGACGGCAACGCGACGCTTATCCCGCCCGAACCCCGAGATCCGGACATGACACGGGCCGAGGTCGAGGAGCTCGACCGGATCGACCGCGCGCTGATCAACGCGTTTCAGGGTGGCTTTCCCGTCAGCGAACGGCCCTTCGAACACGCGGCGCGGGCCCTCTCGGAACGGGGCGTCGAGGTGAGCGGCGAGGAGCTTCTCGAACGGGTACGACGGCTCGACGAGGAGGGCGTCCTCACGCGCTTCGGCGCGCTGGTCAACGCCCAGGAGATCGGCGGCACGGCGACGCTGGTCGCGATGCACGCTCCGGAAGAGCGCTTCGAGGAAGTCGCCGAGACGGTCAACGCCCACCGGGAGGTCGCACACAACTACGAGCGCGAACACCCCCACCTCAACATGTGGTTCGTCGTCTCGGTGGCGGACGAATCGCGCGTCGAGGAGGTCCTCGCGGCGATCGAGGAGGAGACCGGCCAGGAGACGTACGACCTCCCCAAGCAACGCGAGTTCCGCGTCGAGGCGAAGTTCATGCTCGACGGGCCGATCCCGGAGGGCGACGTCGACCTCTCGAGGCTCGGTCCCGCAGTCGAGCCGACCGACAGCACGACCCTGACGCCCGAGGAACGAGACCTCGTGCTCGCGATCCAGGACGGCTTTCCGATCGTCGCCGACCCCTACGCGGCGATCGCCGAGGAGCTCGACGCCGATCCCGAGTGGGTCCGTGCGACGATCAAGCGGTTCGACGAGGAGGGCAAGGTCCGCCGGGTCGGCGTCATCCCGAACCACTACGCGCTTGGTTACACCGAGAACGGGATGACCGTCTGGGACGTCCCCGACGACCTGGTGAGCGAGGTCGGCCCCGCGATCGCCTCGCTCCCCTTCGTCACCCACTGCTACCAGCGCCCGCGCCACGAGGGCGTCTGGCCGTACAACTTCTTCGCGATGACCCACGGACGCAGCGAGGCCGAGAGCGAGCAGCGCATCGAGCAGGTCCGCGAGCGGATGGCGGGGTTCTGGGAGGTGAGCGAGGACGACTGGGACAGCCTGTTCTCGACGCGCATCCTGAAGAAGACCGGCATCCGGCTGGACGAACGCGCGGACGCGAACACCGAATGATCCCCTTGCTCCACGATTTCGAGGGGCAGACCGTGATGGTGTTCGGTGGCGGGAGCGTCGGCGCCCGGAAGGCGCGGCGGTTCGCCCGCGAGGCCCGGACGCTGGTCGTGAGCCCCGCCTTCGATGGGGAGCGCGAGTTCGGCGACAGCGAGCTGGTCCGGGCGGCGCCGACTCCCGAGGACGTCCCGGACTGGTTCGAGCGGACACGGCCGGCGTTGGCCGTCGCGGCGACCGACGACGGGGAGCTGAACGCCGCGATCGAGCGGGAGGCGAGGGAGCGCGGCGTGCTGGTCAACCGCGCGGACACCCACGGCTCACGGGAGCCCGGCAGCGTCGTCGTTCCCGCGACGGTCCGCGAGGACCCGGTGGTGGTGTCTGTCTCGACCGGCGGGACGAGCCCGGCGCTGAGCCGGGAGCTCAGGAAACGGATCGAGCCCGAGATCGAGGGCGCCGGCGAGGTGGCGGCGGTCGCCGGCGAGCTCCGGGAGGCCCTGTCGGGGCTGGCGGCCGAGCGGCGTCGCGAGGCCCTCCGGGGTGTCGTCTCGTCGTCGTCGGTTTGGAAGGATTTACGTAGCGGCGACACGAAGCGCTCGCAAGTGGTTGCAGACGTGATCGAGAGAGTCGAATCGGAAGGGGATTCAGCGTGAGCGGCGGCGTCATCATCGGCGTCCGTATCACTCACGAGACCGCCTCCGTCGATCGGATCGACGACGCTTGCCGGCTCGATCAGCGGGCGTTGGTCGAGGACCTGCTGGACCGGGAGGGAGTCAGCGAGGCGTTCGCCCTCCAGACGTGTAACCGTGCGGAGGCGTACGTCGTCACGCCCGACCCGGCGGTCGGCCGGGCCGCCCTCGGGACGTGGGCCGGCGACCTCGGCGAGGCGGCGGTCTGGACGGGTCACGAGGAGAGCCTCCGGCATCTGCTGCGGGTCGCGGCGGGCCTCGAATCCTTGGTGCTCGGCGAGGACCAGATCATCGGCCAGGTCAGGGAGGCCTACACCCAGGCCCGCGGCGTGGGGGCGCTCGGCGGGCTGCTCGAGGACGCCCTGTTGAAGGCGATCCACGTCGGCGAGCGCGCACGCACCGAAACGGCGATCAACGAGGGCGTCGTCTCGCTGGGCAGCGCGGCGGTCTCGCTCGTCGCCGCCGACCGCGACATCGAGGACGCGACGGCGCTGGTCGTCGGTGCCGGCGAGATGGGAACGCTCGCCGCACAGGCGCTCTCGCGACACGACCTCGCGGAGCTGGTCGTCGCGAACCGGACCCGATCGCGGGCCGAGCACGTCGCGAGCGAGCTGCCGATCGACGCCGAGGCACGATCGCTTTCGGCGCTCGAACGAAGCGCCGCCGATGCCGATGTCGTGATCGCCGCGACGGGGAGCGACGAGCCGGTACTCGACGCGTCGCTGTTCGTCGGCGAGTGTACCGTCGTCGACCTCGCGAAGCCCCGGGACGTCGACCCGCGGGCCGGCGAACTCGAGGGGGTCGCCGTCTACGACCTCGACGACCTCGAGACGGTGACCGATCGCACGGAACGGACCCGGGCCGCGGCCGCCCGCGAGGTCGAGACGATGATCGACGAGGAGCTCGACCACCTGCTCGAGCAGTTCAAGCGCCGACAGGCCGACGACGTGATCAGCGGGATGTACGAGGGTGCCGAGCGGACCAAGCGCGCGGAGGTGACGACGGCGATCTCGAAGCTCGAGTCCCAGGGCGACCTCACCGACGAACAGCGCGAGACCGTCGAGGCGATGGCCGACGCGCTGGTCGGCCAGCTGCTGTCGGCACCGACCCGAAGCCTGCGGGAGGCCGCCGCCGAGGACGACTGGGAGACGATCAACACCGCGATCCAGCTGTTCGACCCCGCCGACGACGAGGACGGCGAGGGGCCGATGGCACCCCGAAAGGGGATCGGTCCCGAGGGTTCGGAAATACCGCCCGAGGTCGCCGCCCGGATCGAGGACGACTGATCCCGACTCCGGCTCGGAGAACGCAGGGCCGGCTTTTATCGGCCCGCGTACCCTCGCGCACGACATGGCAGAACTACTCGACGACGACGAGATCCAGACACAGCTCCCCGAGGGCTGGGAACGCGACGGCGAGGAGATCACCCGGACCTTCGAGTTCGACGACTACCTCGCGGGGCTCGACTTCGCCCGCGAGGTCGGCGAGATCGCCGACGAGGAGTTCCACCACCCCCAGATGATCGTCGACTTCCAGGAAGTGGAAGTCCGCTTCACCAGCCACGAGGAGGGCGGGATCACCGACCAGGACATCGAGATGGCCGGGGCGGTGAACGACGAGGCCTGATGGCACGCTACGTCTTCGCCGTGCGATTTCGCCTCGACCCCGCGAGCGGCGTCCGGGTCGAGCCCGCGACCTTCGAGACGACGCTGGAGAGCGAGGCCGACCCGCCCGGCGAGGACGGCTGGCTGTTCTTCCGGGACAACCTCTGGCGCGGCGAGGCGAACGCGCCGGACCACCTGCGCGGGCTCGCCGAGGAGGCGCTCGGCGTCCCGGTCGAGAACGTCGAGTACCGCCGCTTCGAGACGAGCGAGGCGGAGTACGAGGCGCTCAAGGGAGCGATCGCCGACGACCTCTCGCAGTTCAACGCCGACTCCGTGAGCGAGGTGCTCAACAAGTACTTCGCGAGCTCGATCGAGGTGGGGCGGGGGGCAGAACGTTGATACGTACCGGACCCGTATCCGAGACCCTCTATGACCGGTAGCGCGACCGACTACGACTTCTGGCTGCTCGACCTCGACGGGACGCTGGTCGACGTCGAGTGGTCCTACGTCCGCGAGACGTTCGACCGCGTGGGCGAGCGGATCGGCCGCGAGTTCTCCGACCGCGAGGCCCGGGGCCTGTGGTACGGCCTCGGCGCCGACCGGGAGGCACAGATCGCCGCCCTGGGGATCGACCGTGAGCCGTTCTGGGCGGCCTTCGATGAAGTCGAACAGCCCGAAGAGCGCGTCGATGCGACGACCCTCTACGAGGACGCGGCGTTCGTCGCCGACATCGAGGAGCCCGTCGGGCTGGTCACCCACTGTCAGCCGTTCCTGGCCGAGCCCGTCCTCGAGCGCCTCGACATCGCCGACTGGTTCGACGCCGTGGTCTGCTGCTCGGACGAGGTGGGCTGGAAGCCCGACCCGACGCCCGTCGAGCGGGCGATGGCCGACCTCGGCGTCGAGGGCCGGGGTGTGCTCGCGGGCGACGGCGCGAACGACGTGGGCGCGGCCTGGAACGCCGGTCTCGACGCGATCCACGTCGAGCGCCACGGACCGGACAGCCGGGGCGTCTGCGTGCTCGGCAACCACCGCGTACGCAGCTTCGAGGAGCTCGATATCGGTCCCGGCCTCGGAGTCGGGCTATCCGCCGAAGCCCGGTAGCCCCTCTATTTCGGCGGTCTCGAGGACCTCCCGAAGCCGTTCGACGCCCGGTTTCTCCATCCGATCGGGGTTCGCGAGCACCGTCACCCGTTCCTCGCCCAGCGAGACGAAGCCCAGCCCCAGTTTCTCCGCGGTCGCACGGAGCCCGAGCCCCGCGTCCGCCCCGTCCGCGGCGACCTTTCGGGCGGGGCTCTCCTGAGCCCGGACGGTCAGCTCGTAGCCGTCGATCCGTTCCGTGAGGTCGGCTCGCGACTCGCCGCGCTCGCCGGCGAGCGTCTCGACCGCGTCGTCGAGGGTACCCCTAAGCCCCGAGTCCGTGGGTCGGTTGACGAAGCGCAGCTCGCGGTCCGCGAGGTCCGCGAGCTCCTCGATCCCCTCGGGGTTATCCGAGGGAACGACGAGCCCCCACTCGCGGCTCCAGCCGCCGAACTCGGTTGCGTCGAGTTCGCGCTCGACGGGGCCCGACGTCACGGCGAAGTCGGGCGCGCCGCGGTCGAGCCGCCGGAGCCCCTGGCGGCCCCCGATCGACAGATACCGGGGGTGGTCGAGCTCGTCGAGCACGCCCGAGAGGAAGGGGTCGTCCTCGCCGACGCCGAAGACCCCCGGCGGGCGGACGTCCGGCGAGAAGAGATCGACCGAGACCCGCTCGCCGGCGTCGAGGTAGGCCGTGTCGGGGTCGACCTCGACGACGCCGTCGGCCTCGACGAGGCTGGTCGTCGCCCCCGAGCCCTTGTCGACCGGGTATGCGAGGGTGGTGCCCTCGCCGTTCTCTATGAGTCCGACGGGCATGAGCCGGGTCCGGCCCTCGCCGTAGCGCTCCTCGAGGGCCATCTCGGCCTCGACGGTCGCCGTCCGGGGTTCGGGAACCCCGGCGGCCCGCCGGATCGCGCCAGCGACGAAGTGGCGGAAGATCATGAGCGCCGAGACGGGGTAGCCCGGCAGGCCGACGTAGGCCGAGTCGGGGAACTCTCCGACCAGCATCGGCTTGCCGGGCTTGATCGCCACGCCGTGCAACAGTAACTCTCCGCGGTCCTCGATCACGCGGTAGATCACGTCGACGGCGCTCGCGGAGGTCGAGCCCGAGGAGAGCACCAGATCACACTCCTCTGCGGCTTCCGTGAGGACCCGTTCCATCTCCTCGTAGTCGTCGCCGGCGTGGGGGTACAGCTCGGCCTCGCCGCCGGCCTCCTCGACGGCCGTGGCGATCGTGTAGCTGTTGACGTCGTAGATCTGCCCGCGCTCGCTGTGGAGCGCCTCGCCGGGCCTGACCAGTTCGTCGCCCGTCGAGACGATCCCCACGTGGGGTTTCGATCGCACCGGCACGGCGTCGACGCCGAGCGCCGACAGCAGGCCGATCTCGCGGGGCGTGAGCCGGGTTCCAGGTCCCAAGGCACGCTCGCCGCCGGCGACGTCCGCGCCCGCGAGCATCACGTGATCGCCCGGGGCGAGCGAGGTGCGGATCTCGACCGCGCTTCCGTTCTCGCGTTCATCGGTTCGCTCGACCATCACCACGGCGTCCGCGCCCGGCGGCATCACCGCGCCCGTCGATATCTCGACGCAGCTCCCCGCCTCGACCGTGACGTCGGGCTCCTCGCCGGCGTGGACCGAGCCAGCGAGATCCAACACTACTGGATCGGCCTCGTCGGCCCCGAAGGTGTCGCGGGCCCGGACCGCGTAGCCGTCCATGCTCGCGCGGTCGAACCCCGGGACGTCGAGGTCGGCGTCGACCCGCTCTGCGAGGACCCGCCCGCGGGCCTCGCGCAGGGAGACCGCCTCGCTCCCGCCGCCCAGATCGAGCGACGCGATGGCCTCGTGGGCTTGTTGGGGCGGCACGAGCTCGCGGAACTCCTTTCGATCAGTCATGCCGACCACTCCCAGTCCTCGACGGCGACCGTCTCGCCCTCCGCGATCCCCTCGCGGTCCTCGCTCACGACCACCCAGCCGTCCGCGAGCGCCACACTGGAAAGGACGCCCGAGCCGCTGACCCGCGTGGGAAGCGCGGTCGTTTCGTTCCCGCCGCGATCGACCTTCACCCGCGCGAACGTCCGCACGCCGGGCTCGCTTCGGATCTTCCGTTCGAGGGTCGCCTCGGTCGTCGGGTGGTCCTCGCAGGGCATCCCGCCGGCGCGTTTGAGCGCGGGCCGGAGGAACTGGACGGCGTTGACGATGCAGGCGACGGGGTAGCCCGGGAGCATGAGAACGGGAGTCTCCTCGACGACGCCTAAGGCAACCGGGTGGCCCGGCTTCAGCGCGACGCCGTGGACGAGCACCTCGCCGATCTCGTCGACGACCTCCGGGATGAGGTCGCGCTCGCCCACCGAGGAGCCGCCCGTCGTGACGATCAGGTCCTTCGTGAGGTCGCGCTGGATCGCCGCCCGCAGCGCCTCGCGGTCGTCTGTGACGACGTCCCGATAGGTGGGTCGCCCGCCCCAGCGGTCGGCGAGCCGCGAGGCCGTCAGGCCGTTGGTCTCGATCACCTCGCCCGGTTCGGGATCGGACTGGACGAGCTCCTCGCCGGTCGGGATCACCGCGACCGTCGGGCGCTCGCTCACCTCGACCTCGGTCAGCCCCACCGACTTCAGGAGGCCCAGATCCGAGGGACGAACTCGATGACCCGGCTCGTAGAGCGTCTGGCCCTCGGCGACGTCCTCTCCTACCGGCCCGACGTTCTCGCCCTCCGCGACGCCGTCGCCCACCTCGAGCTCCTCGCCCACCCGCTCGACCTGCTCGATCATCACGACCGCATCGGCGCCCTCGGGGAGCTCGCTGCCCGTATGCACGCGGACCGCGGTCTCGGGGCCGACGTCCTCGCCCTCGCGCAGGAGGTTCGGCGAGCGGTCGCTCGCGCCGAAGGTGTCCTCGGCGCGCACCGCGTAGCCGTCCATCGCCGCCCGGTCGTAGCCCGGGACGGGCTTCGGCGCCGTCACGCGGGTCGCGAGCGTCCGGCCGTCCGCGCTCGCGAGCGGGACGCGCTCGGTCCGGTCGTGGGACGCGACTCGTTCGAGCAGGCGCTCTCGGGCCTCGTCGATCCGCGTGCGCTCCTTGAACCCCGAGCGCTGGAGGTCGTCCTGGCTCATGCGAAGGGGTTGCGGGCCCGGGGATAAAAGCCCACGTCGCCAGTACGTTTATTTCACGGTCGTGAGAGCGATATTCATGGTCCTCCCGTCCCCGGTCGTCCTCGTCGTTCTCCTCGTCTGTGGAGCGGTCGCCGCCGGCTCCCTGCTCGTCGCCGGGCGGGAATTTTACACCGCCTATCGGGTGTTCTCGACGCCGACCGGCCGGGTCAGCGACCTGTTGACGGACTCGGAGGGGACGATCGAGCTCCACGGAACCGCTCGCGTGGCCGAGGAGCTCCTCGAAGGACCCTTCACCGGCGAGGACTGCCTGTTCGTCGAGACGGTCGTCGAGGAGTACGAGTCCGGCCAGCACGGCGGCTCGTGGACCGAGGTCGACTCGGTGACCCAGTCGGTGCCGTTCGTGCTCGCGGACGACTCGGGCAGCGTTCTCGTCGACCCTCGGCTGGCAGACGTGCGGATCGGCGCGGACACGGAGCGGGTCGAGGTCGACGGCGGGAGCGCTCCCCCGGAGCGCGTCCAGCGATACATCGAGGCCAACGACGCGGTCTCCTGTGAGAACTCCCGGCTCGATCTACGGCTGTTCTCGGTCGCGACGGGCTCGGATCGCCGGTACGTCGAGCGGCGACTTCGCCCTGGCGGGGAGGTCTACGTCCTCGGGCGGGCACGGCCGGCGTCGGGGCGGGCCGGGAGCGTCAACGCCGTCGTGGGCCACGGCGAGGGGGCGCCGTTCCTGATCGGCGACGGTTCGCCCCGCCGGGTCGGGTTTCGCGCGCTCCGGACGGGCGGGCTGTACCTCCTTCCGGGGCTGTTCGTGGCGGTCGTCGCACTGTTCGTCCTGGTCGCGTGACCGCGGGCTTTTTCGCCCCCGCGTCCCTACCGACGGGTATGCCAGCGCTGCGCGAGGCTCTGAGAGAGCTTCCCGATGCCGTTTTCGCCGACCTCCTCGAACGCGACGACGAGTACCTGGTCGTGATCGACCTCCCGGGTGCGACGGGGGAGACGACGGAGATCACGGCCGAGGACACCCGGATCCGGATCGAGGCGCGCCGCGCGAAGGAGGTCCCCGCCGAGTTCGACTACCTCCGCGAGGACCGCTCGCTCTTTCTCGATATCGAGCTCCCGCTGCCGCCGGACGCCTTCGGCGACGAGGCACGCGCGACGATCGAACGGGGCGTCCTCGAGCTGTACGTCCCCCGCCGCGAGCCGGTCGAGGAGACCAGCATCCCGATCGAGGACGCATAGGCGGGGATGGTACGGCTCCGTGCGTACCGCCGGTTCTTCATCGTCGCCTGGCAGTTCCTGCCGTTGTTGTGGGCGTACGCGCGCGACCGGCGCCGGTTCGTGCTGTTCGGGCGTAGCCGCCAGGTCGACGTCGAGACCCAACGCGAGCGCGCCCGGCGGCTGCTCGACTCGCTGCTGACGCTGGGCCCGACGTTCATCAAGCTCGGCCAGCTGCTCTCGACGCGCCCCGACGTGCTCCCGCCGGCGTACATCGACGAGCTCTCGAAACTGCAGGACGAGGTGCCCCCCGCCGAGTGGGAGGAGGCGCGGGTGGTCCTCGAGGAGGAGCTCGGGCCCGTCGACGAGCGCTTCGAGGAGTTCAACCGCGACGCGATCAGCGGCGCCAGCCTGGGCCAGGTCTACCGGGCGTACGTCGACGATCAGCTGGTCGCGGTGAAGGTTCGCCGGCCCGAGATCGAGTCGCTGATCGAGGCCGACCTGCGGGTGATCAAGTTCTCGCTGCCTCTCCTGCTCTGGTTCGTCAAGGACGCCCAGGCGTTCTCGCTCGAGAACCTCGCGGACGAGTTCGCGAAGACGATCCGCGAGGAGATGGATTACGAGCGGGAGGCCGAGATGCTCCGGGAGATCCGGGGGAACTTCGCGGGCAACGACCGGGTCGCGATCCCCGGGATCGTCGATAGCCACTCGACGGGGCGCGTGTTGACGATGGAGTACATCGGCGGGACGAAGATCAACGACGTCGAGCGGCTCGACGAGAAGGGGATCGACCGCCACGAGCTCGCGGAGACCCTTCAACGAACCTACCTCCAGATGATCATCGAGGACGGCGTCTTCCACGCCGACCCCCATCCCGGTAACCTCGCCGTGCGCGAGGACGGCTCGGTCGTCTTCTACGACTTCGGGATGAGCGGGCGGGTCGACCCGTTCGTCCAGGGGAAGATCGTCGAGTTCTACATCGCGGTCGCCAACCAGGACATCCAGGGCATCCTCGACACCCTGATCGAGATGGGGACGCTCAGCCCCGAGGCCGACCGGCAGGTGATGGGCGACGTGATGGAGCTGGCGATCGCGGACGTCCGGGGCGAGCAGATCGAGCAGTACCGCGTCAACCAGATCATCAGCCAGATCGAGGACACCATCTACGAGTTCCCCCTCCGGCTGCCCTCGAACCTCGCGCTCGTGTTGCGGGTCGCGACGGTCGTCGAGGGGGTCTGTGTCACCCTCGATCCCAACTTCGACTTCATCGAGACCGCGACGGAGTACCTCTCGGAGGAGGGCTATCGCGAGGAGACGGCGAAACAGGTCGCCGAGGAGACCGGTCGGGAGCTCTGGGACTCGACGCGGGCCTCGATCCGCCTGCCCCAGACCGCCGACGACACCCTCTCACAGCTCGGTCGCGGGGACGTCACGATCAACGTCGACGTCCAGGACCCCGACGACGTCTTCGACCGGCTCGCGAAGCGGCTGATCTACGGCCTGCTGCTCTCGGTGACGCTGATCTCGACGTCGATCATCTACGCCTTCCGCGCCTGGGAGCCCGCGGTCGTCCCCGCGCTGCTCTCGGTGTTCATCGTCTACGTGCTCTATCGCTCCTTCACGAGGCGCCGCAAGGGGATCCGCGCGCGCCCGCAGTTCACCCGCCAGAGCATGCGAAAGCGGCGCGAGGACTGATCGACGGGGTTGATAGGCGACCCGCCGTAGCCCCGGCATGGAGATCGCCCCCTTCGAGCTCGAACGCTGGTTCGACGAGTACGAACATGACGCCGAGGTCATGCTCGCCGAGAGCGGGATCCGGAGCCTCCCCGCCGAACGCTTCGACACCGATCCCGGTGAACTCGGCTACGTGATCCCGACCGACGGCGACCCCGACTTTCGCGCCGAGGTCGGGGAGCGCTACGGCCGGGGGGCCGAGGAGGTCTGTTTCACCTGCGGGACCCAGGAGGCGAACTACCTCGTGTTCCGGTCGCTGCTCGATGCCGGGGACCATGCCGTCGTCGTCACCCCCACGTATCAGGCGCTTTCGGCGGTTCCCGAGTCGATCTGCGAGGTCTCGCGGGTCGAGCTCTCCCCACCCGACTGGGAGCTCGACGTCGATAGCGTCGCGGAGGCGATCCGCCCCGAAACCGAGCTGCTCGTGCTCAACAACCCGAACAACCCGACCGGGAAGTACCACTCCGAGGAGACCGTGAGGGCGCTCTGCGACCTCGCGGCCGAGAACGACGCCTACCTGCTCTGTGACGAGGTCTACCGGCTGCTCGCCGAGGACCCCTTGCCCCCCGTCGCGTCGATGGGCGAACACGGGATCAGCACGACCAGCCTGACGAAGGCCTACGGACTGGCGGGGCTGCGTTTCGGCTGGATCGCCGGGCCCGAGGAGGTGGTCGAGGGCGCGGTGGGCTGGAAGGACTACACCACGATCTCCCCCTCCGTCTTCGGCCAGCACGTCGCCCGGCAAGCGATGGGCGAGCAGGAAGACGAGGTCCTCGCGGAGAACCGCGAGCTGGCGCGCGAGCACCACGACCGGGTCGCGGGGTGGATCGACGAGTACGGTCTCTCGTGGCACGACCCGGTGGGGGTCAACGGGTTCGTGACCGTTCCGGAGGGGTTCGACTCCGGGAGGGAGTTCTGTCGGGCGGTCGTCGAGGAGGGGGTCGTGCTCGCACCGGGGGAGTTCTTCGGGTTCGAGGGCTACTTTCGGATCGGGTTCGGGCTACCCACGGAGGCGCTGGAGGAGGGCCTCGAACGCGTCGGGCGTGTGATCGAACACCGCAGGTAGCGCGTTCCAAATCACTTATACAGCTACCGTGGATAGCGATCCGCATGGTAACACGGCAGAAGCAGGTCCGTGATCTGCAGGAGGGCGGTTACGTCATGATGGACGAGGCCGCGTGTAAGATCACCCACTACAGCACTGCGAAACCCGGGAAACACGGCAGCGCGAAGGCCCGCGTCGAGGGCAAGGGCGTCTTCGACGGCAAGAAGCGCAGCTTCTCCCAGCCCGTCGACGCGAAGATCCGTGTTCCGATCATCGAGCGAAAGCAGGGCCAGGTCATCAACGTCGAGAGCGCCTCGGTCGCCCAGGTGATGGACCTCGATACGTACGAGACGATCACGATCAGCACGCCCGACGACGCCGACCTCTCGGCCGAGGACGATATCGAGTTCCTCGAACTGGAAGGCCAGCGCAAGATCATCAGCTGATGTTTCCCGGCGCGTCGACCCCGCGCGAGGACGCCGACTACGTGATCGTCGGCGCGCCGCTCGACGCCACGACGAGCTTTCAGCCGGGAGCCCGGTTCGGCCCCGGCCGAGTACGGACGTTCGCCGAGACGTTCGACGACTACGACGTACGAACCGACCGGCAGTTCTCGGACCTCTCCGTTCACGACCATGGCGACGTCCGCGCGTGGAACGACGTCCCCGATTACGTCGATCACCTCTCGGGGGTGGTTCGTGACGTGGTCTGGGACGACGCGATCCCCCTCCTTCTGGGCGGCGAGCACACCGTCAGCGCCGCGGGCGTCCGGGCGACCGAGCCCGAACTGTTCGTCTCGATCGACGCACACCTCGACCTGCGCGAGGAGTACGACGGCGACGAGTGGTCCCACGCCTGCGTGACCCGCCACGCCCTCGAGACCGCCGAGGAGGCGATCGTCGTCGGCGCGCGGACCGGCAGCGAGGCCGAGTGGGAGCGCGCCGCCGAGGCCGACGTGACGGTCGTCCCGCCGGAGGACGTCGGGCCGTGGCTGCAGGCGGTCGTCGGCGGGGCACGCGACCCCTTCTCGAACAAGCGCGTCTACCTGAGCGTCGACGTCGACGGGGCGGACCCCGCGTTCGCCCCGGGGACGGGTACCATGGAGCCGTTCGGCCTGACCTCCCGGGAGATGCGTGGCGTCGTCCGGGCGGCCGCGCCCCACTGTATCGGCTTCGACGCCGTCGAGGTCAACGACCGCGACGACGGGCAGGCGGCGGCGCTCGGTGGAAAACTACTCAGGGAGTTCGTCTATACACACGCCCATGCGACTGACTGAACTGTGCGAGCGGTACGACGAGCGGCTCCGAACGGACGAGTTCGCCGACCTCGACGCGAGCGCGAACGGGCTGCAGGTCGGCGACGAGGGTGAGATCGAACGCGCCGCCTTCGCGGTCGACGCCGCGGTCGAGACGATCGAGGCGGCCGCGGAGGCCGGCGCGGACGCGCTCTGTGTCCACCACGGGCTCTCGTGGGGCGGGATCGAGCGGGTCACGGGCCGCAGCTACGACCGGATCGCCGCACTGATCGAGAACGACCTGGCACTGTACGTCTCCCATCTCCCGCTGGATTCGCATCCCGAGCTCGGCAACGCCGCCGGCGTCGCGGACCATCTCGGGCTCGAAGCGTGCGAGGGGTTCGGGTTGCTCGGCCCGGAGACGATCGGGATCGCCGGACGCGCGACGGGCCCCATGAGTGCCGACGGACTCGCGGATCGGCTCTCGGACCTCGACACCGGCGGCCGGGACGTTCAGCTCCTCGAGTTCGGCCCCGACGAGATCGAGGAGGTGGCGATCGTCACCGGGAGCGGGGCCGACTGGCTGGGCGAGGCCGCAGAATCGGACGCGGACGCGTTCGTGACCGGCGAGGGCAAACAGCAGCTCTACCACGAGGCCCGGGAGGCCGGCGTGTCGGTCGCGCTCGCGGGCCACTACGCGACCGAGACGTTCGGCGTCCGGGCCCTCCAGGGGCTCGCCGAGGACTGGGGGCTCGAGACGACCTGGATCGACGCCCCGACGGGCCTTTAGTTCCGCTCTGAACTGACAAGTGTCATTCGTCCTCCCGGATAAACGAGCCACTAATTCACGCACTCTCGTGTCACCTAATTTCGGTCGGAATTAAGGAGTGGATAGTAATGAGGTATCGGTGAATACCGTCTGTCGTATTCCCCGTCGGGGATCCTGCCCCGAGCGGCGGAGTACGGATCGGTCGAACCGTAACCGGATCCCCGCGGGCGCTCGCGGCCGGCCCTCCTGGCAGAGGCCGGCCGTCGTGCGGACCGGGCGGATCCACCATCCGCGACCGCATCCATGGCTACTCCCCTTCCCCATCCGCGTTTTATCGAACGGTTGAAACCGCCCCCGGCCGCAGGTCCGCTATGACCGACGACACCCCGCCACGCGAGGAGTTCAAACACGATCCGATCGGCCACAGCAGCGTTCACGCCGGGATGACGGTCGGCGAGCTCGCCGCCGAGTACGGCAACGCGGGGATCGGCGCCGCGGACCTCCACGAGGCGGTCGGGATCGCCGAGCGGATGTTCGGCGACGAGGAGGTGAGCGTCTTCTTCGGGCTCGCGGGCGCGATGGTCCCGACGGGGATGCGCGGGCTCGTCGTCGACCTGATCCGCGACGGCTACATCGACGCGCTGGTGACGACGGGCGCGAACCTCACCCACGACGCGATCGAGGGGATCGGCGGCAAACACCATCACGGGAGCGACGACCACGAGACGAAGACGCGCCGGGAGCACGACGAAGCGCTCCGCGACGAGTGGGTCGACCGGATCTACAACGTCTACCTCCCCCAGGAGCACTTCACGCTGCTCGAGACCCACCTCCGCGAGGAGGTCTTCCCCGCGCTCGACGGGACCGTCTCGATCCGCGAACTCACCGCCGAGCTCGGGCGGGCGAACGCCGAGGTCAATCGGGAGGAGGGGATCGAGGAGGACGCCGGCATCGCCGCGGCGGCCCACGAGGAGGACGTTCCGATCTACTGTCCGGCGATCCAGGACTCGGTGCTCGGGCTGCAGGCGTGGATGTTCTCCCAGACCGCCGATTTCTCGCTCGACGCCCTCTCGGACATGACTCACTTGAACGACCTCGCGTACCACGCCGAGCGGGCCGGCGCGTTCGTCGTCGGCGGCGGGGTGCCGAAGAACTACGTGCTGCAGACGATGCTCGTGACGCCGACGGCCTACGACTACGCGGTCCAGCTGACGATGGACTCGCCACAGACGGGCGGGCTCTCGGGGGCAACGCTCGACGAGGCGCGTTCGTGGGGCAAGATCGAGAAGGCCGGCGAGAACGCCTCCGTGTACGCGGACGCGACGATCACGCTCCCGCTGGTCGTGGCGGCCGCCCGCGAGGGGATCGAGGACTGATCGGTCGATTGGAAACGAGCGGAAAGGTGGATGGTGGATGAGCCGGTGGGTGCCTCTGATGGAGGGCGCGAGGCCATAGACGCGCGCGAGCCACCGGGGCGACGGTCCAGCGGTGTCGGCCCGCGTGTGGCCTGCGGCCGGGAGTAGGGGTCGGGAGGTCATCCGCCCGCGCCTTCAGCGCTGAAGGGGTTTATACGCTTACCGCGGATCCGCCGCCAGCCCGGTCCGTTCGAGCAGCGTCGCCTGCCCGCGCCTGAGCCGCCCGGCGACCGCCCGCGCGGAGATGCCGAGCTCCGCGGCGACGTCCTCGAGGGTCGCCCGGCGGGGCTCCTCGAAGTAGCCCCGTCGGTAGGCCGTCGCGAGCGCGTCGCGCTGATCGTCGGTGAGGCCGTATCGGTCGTTCTCGGGGGTCGCGGAGGTGGTGACGCGGGTGAGCGACAGGGGGACGTCCCGGTCCTCGCAGAACTCGCGGAACGCGGCGGTGGCCCTCCGGTCGGCGAACCGGACCTCGAAGCGCCACTCCACGGCGCTCGCCCGCGCGTCGAGCAGCGAGCCCTCGCTGCGGACGATGGCGAACAGCGTGCCGGCGGCCTCCCGGTTCCATCGCGCGGCGAAGAGCGCCCCGTCCTCGACCCGGTCGACGATCGACAGCTCCTCGATCGCCGGCTCGTCCCCGGCGGCCGCCGCGAACGTCTCGGGGTCGAGACTCCAGACCCAGAAGAACGGCATGACGGTGTCGTCGGTCGGGACCACGCGGTCGAGCTCGAGGAGCGCGTCCGGGTCGCCCCCGAGCGACCGGCCGAGCGCACAGGCGCTCGCGGGAACGGTGAACTCGATGACGGTACTCATCAGTGTGATGAGGTCGCCGGCCGAGATACCCCTATCGCCCCTCCCGAACCCGACAGGTCAGTACTCGCCGCGATAGCGCCCCCAGTCGAGCCGGAGGTAGTGATAGAGCGTGCCCGTCAGGCCCGACTCCGCGATCCGTCGGGGGGAGGTCTCGACGAGCGTCTCGGGGCAGTAGCCCACCGGCTCGGTGCGGGCCAGCCGTCGGCTGAACGCGGTGTCCTCGTTGGGGACGTTCGGGAAGCCGCCCGACGCCTCGTAGACCGGGCGCCGGACGAGGAAGTTGAACCCGGGGAGGATCGGGCGATCCATCCGGGGGAAGACGTGGTTGATCGTCGCCTGCATCAGCCGGGCGCGCGGGCCGCGCATCCGACAGCGCGAGCTCGCGGCCGCGAGGTCGTTCCCGCGGGCGTACTCGAGCATCGTATCGAGGTACTCCGGCGAGAGGGTCGTGTCGGCGTCGACGAAGGCGAGCCAGTCGCCGTCCGCGGCCCGCGCGCCAGCGTCGCGGCCGTGGCCGATCCCCTCGCCGCCACCGTCGACGACCCGCGCGCCGTACTCGGTCGCGATCGCCGGGGTCCCGTCGTCGCTGTCGCCGTCGGCGACGATCGTTTCATACGTGTGCTCGGTCTCGAGATCCCGGATGCTCTCGAGGGTCGCGGGCAGGTACTCCGCCTCGTTTCTCGCCGGCACGACGAAACTCATAGCGGGCTCGCTGGCCCCCGATCCTGACATATCGGGCCTCCGATAGCCACCGTACTGTCGATTGTGCATGCGTCTGCAACCGGAGAGCGCTCGGGCGGCGAGAGCGGGCCGGCCTCAGTCGTACGTCTGGTAGGTTCCCGAGCCGACGTCGACGCGGACGAGCGTGTTGCCCGTCCAGGCGTCCGGATCCGCGCCGTACTTGGGGTTGATCGAACGCTCGGCCTCGCGGGTCGCTTCCTCGTTCTCGATCACCTCGGCGGTCCCGCGCATCGTGACCATCCACTCGGCGTCGCCGTCGGTCGACTTCTCGATCGAGACCGCGACCCGCGGGTTGCGCCGGACGTTCTCGAGCTTCTGCCCGGAGATCAACACTGAGAGCGTCCCCGAGTCGTAGCGGTACCAGATCGGCGCGACGTGCGGGCGGTCGTCGTGACTGGTGGCGAAGTGGGCCATCAACGGCTCGCCCTCGATCAGCTCCTCAGCCTCGGGCGGCAGGTCGCGGCTCATGGATTCGGGAAGGGGACGGCTCGACATAGGCCTTGGCGAGCGTGGGGGCTTTGTGGGTCGGGCCGAAAGGTCGGGTGGCCGATGACGAGCACCCCGACCGAGCGCGTCTAGGCAGCGCGCGATGAGGAGCCCTATGAGTGCCGAGGCCGCGCTTTCGATTCCGGGAACGATCCGTTTTTACTCCGATTGCCCGAACCCGCCCCATGGAGAAGCTCATCGCCTCGCTCGACGACGCGCCCATCATCGACAAGGACGGCTACGAGTACCTCGTCCACCCGATCAGCAACGGCGTGCCGATGCTCGAACCCGCGCTGTTGCGCGAGGTCGTCGTCGAAGTCATGCAGGTCGCCGACCTCGCGGTCGACAAGATCGTCGCGCCCGAGGCGATGGGGATCCACCTCGCGACCGCCCTCTCCCTGCAGACCGACATCCCGCTGGTCGTGATCCGAAAGCGCGCCTACGGGCTCGCGGGCGAGGTCTCGCTCCACCAACAGACGGGCTACTCCGAGTCCGAGATGTACATCAACGACGTCGAGGAAGGCGACCGGGTGGTCGTCGTCGACGACATGCTCTCGACGGGCGGGACGCTCGCGGCGATCTGTGGCGCGCTCTCGGACATCGGCGCGGAGATCGTCGACGTCGTGGTCGTCCTGTGCAAGGTCGGCCCCTCCGCGCTCGACGACACCGAGTTCGAGGCAAAGAGCCTCCTCGACATCTCCGTCGAGGACGGCGAAGTGACCGTCCACTGACGGTATTCTACCAAAACGTTCATTATAGTTCCGTCCATCGGGGGAGACACAGATGTCGGTAGTACGTGTCCACTGATCCCGCCGCCCGCGCATCGTTTTCGACCGCCTCGATCACGGAACCCGACAGCAAATGAGTACCACCCCACAGCCCCGGCCAGCCACGACCGAATCGCAACCGATCACCACCCCCGCGGAGAACGAGGGGACCGACGAGTCCGAACGCGGCGCGCCGGCCACCTTCGACACGGGCTGCCGCCGCCGGCTCGGCTGCCTGTTCGACGTCGAGAACAGTTCGATCTCGCCGGCCCATACGACCCGACGCGACCGTTAGAGCGGGACCGTCCGGAGGTCGCTTTCCAGCTCCTCGACGTGCTCGTTGTAGGCCTCGACGAACCCGCGGAACGCCGGCGCGTGCTCGCGGATGTCGGCCGCGGAGGGCGGCTCGTACTGCGAGAGCAGGTAGACGCCGCCCGAGCCGCCGACCCGGAGGTAGGAGGCCCGTTCGGCCTCCCACTTCAGCTCCCAGCGCGTCCCCGAGACTCGCGCGGTGAAGGTGCCGTAATCGTCGCCTTCGTAGCGATACAGCTCGCCCGCGATCCGGTCACAGATCTCGCGAACCCGATCGAGGACGCGGTCGCGCTGGGCGACGACGTCGTCGGTCGTCTCGACCGCGGGGAACTCCGTCTCGACGTCGTCGAGCACGCCATCGAGCGAGCGGACGTGCTCGTTGTACGCCTCGACGAACGCCTCGTAGTCCGCGAGGGCCTCCGCGAGCGCCTCCGGTTCGGGGGGCTGTTTCGTCGAGACGACGTAGGTCTCGGAGCCGCTGGTCGGATCGTAGCGGAGGTACTGGAGGTCGCCGGCCTCGTACTTCACCGTCCACTCGCCGCGCGCGGTCGGGAAGTCCCGTTGGCCGTAGTCGCCGCCCTGGAGCCGCGCGAGCCCGTAGGCGATCCGCCCGGCGTGGTCGCGCACCGTCCCGACTAGCTCGTCGCGTCGGGCGGCTATCTCCTCGATATCACCCTCGAGATCCGGCGGCTGGCTCATACCGGACAGAAGGCTCCGACGGGCATAACGCGTGGGGCTCGCGGCAGGCTACCGACGGACGAGCCCCGGCAGGAGGCTCATCGGTGGGTTCGAAGCTGGCGCTGGAGGGCGGGAGTGGGCGTCCGGACCGCGAGCGCGCCGACCCCGATACCGGCGACCAGCGCGACGGCGATCAGCAGCGCGTGCAGCGCGGCCATCTCGCCGATCCCGATGGGGAGCCACGTCCAGAGGACGCCGCTCGCGCCGAAGACGACCCCGAGCCCGGCGAGCCACGCGCCGATCGGCGTGCCCTCGGCCCAGCGGACGATCCGGACGAGCGACGCACAGACGAGCGCGCCCGCGAGCGTCACGGCCAGCAGGAAGCTCCCGAACTCGAGGACGGAGACCGACGCCGCGGGCATCGAAATGCCCGCGAGCCAGTCGAGGAGCCATCCGATCGCCGTCCCGGTCGCCGCGAAGAGCGTATCGAGGCCGGCCGCGGCGACGAGGAAGGCCTCGACTGCAAGCCCCGCGACCGTCCCGCGGACGTCCGCGACCGCGGCGGCGTCGAGGTACTCCGTCCAGTAGGCGACGGCGTGGATTCCCCCGATCAGCGCGCCCAGCGCGACGACGGCATAGGGCCCGCGCCACGCGAACCACGCGATCCCCGCCGTGAGCAGCGCTACCAATACCAGCGTCCCCCACGTGACCGTCATCCCCCCGAGTTCGAACATCGTTCCCTCCGGTCAGTCGGCTGATTGGTCACCCAGGATAGAGAAGGTTACGCTCTCAGGGGAGGAGCTCGGTCCGAAGCGCGCGCAGCAGGTCCTCGCGGGTGATGATCCCGACCAGCCGACCGTCGTCGAGCACCGGGACGCGGTTGATGTCCCGGTCCTCGCCCGCGAGGATCGCGAGCACTTCCTCGATGGGGGTGTCGATTTCGACGGTCACGACGTCGCGGGTCATGATCTCGCTGACGTCCTTGCGGGCGTTCTTCACGAAGTCGATCCCGAGGTCGAACTCGTCGAGCGAGAAGTCGACCGCGTAGGGCAGCGTCTCGCTGAACGGCGGGACGCCGATCGGGATCCACACCAACCGGTCCTTCTTGCGGAAGAGCCGCACGAGGTCGCCCTGCGTGACGATCCCGACGACCGCCTCGCCGTCGACGATCGGGAAGCCGTTGAACTCGGCCTTCGCGAGGCGTTCGAGCACGTCGCCGACCTCGTCGTCCGGGCGGGCGGTCTCGACGTCGGTCGTCATCACGTCGCGGGCGTGGAGGTCGGAGTCCATGTCCGAAAGTGGGTCCGGCGGGGGGCTATGTCTTGTGGTCGGCACCACCGCGCCACGTCCTCGACGGGGACGGAACGCAAGGGCTACCCCGTCGAGCGCCCCTACGCCCGCAACGAGCCGACCGCAAAGCGGATGTACGGCTGCATCGAGGGGATCGGCCCCGAACTCGCCGAGCGGCTGTACGAGGCCCATCCGTCCGTGGCCGCGCTGTCGGGAGCCTCGATCGAGGAGCTGTGCGCGCTCGAGGGGATCGGCGAGGCACGTGCCCGCCGGATTCGGGGAGCGCTCCGCGGCGGGTGAGGTGCAACGGAAAGCCTGATCCGCGTTCCGCGATTATCCCCGCCAATGAGCACGGCCAGCGATGGCGATGGGGGGTTTCTCACCTTCTACCGGCAGTACGCCCACACCGGTATCCACACGGTGACCGCGACAGCCCTGACCGCGTTCGGGCTGCTGACGTTCGTCCACCGGGGGTTCGTCGCGCTGGCGATCGCGGTGTACGTCCTCCCGCCGATCTATCTCTACCTGACCCGCAACGGGGAAGCGCCGGAACCGATCGACGGGGACGGGGCGAGCGGGGCGGACGATCGAGAGCGGCCGACCACAGGCGACACCCCAGCCGCCACCGGGGCCGGGAACGGAGACGGCGCGGCCGCAGCGAGCGACGCCGGCGAGGACCGACCGGACCGGATCGACGAACCGACCCCGGACACGGGCCTCGACCCGGAATCAAGCGATCGGGAGTCGACCGATCCCGAGGGGCCGGCGAGGGAAGAAGTCGCCGAGCCCGAACCGGGCGAGGATCGAGAGGACGCTGGAGACGCGCCGGAAGCCACGACCACTACGGGTTCGGCGACTACAGGGGGCGAAACCGGATCGCCGGACGACGAGCACGAAGCGGAGTCCGAGATCCCGTCCGAATCGACAAACGAGAACGCCGTCGAGGACCCCGACAGCGGGCCGGAGCCCGCGGAGGACCCGCGGACGGGCGAGCGGGCCGAACCCGCGACCTCGGACGTGGCCGGACCCGAGGCCCGGCGTTCGCCGAAGCCGGACGCGAGTGAGGACGGCGCGGTCGCGGACGAAGGGGCAGTCGCGGATGACGAAGGTGAGGAGGACGGGGGCGGGTCGGCCGAGTGGGTCGAAGCCGACTCGCCGACCGAGGAGACGCTGCTCGACGCCGTCTCGGCGGGCGAGGGCGCCTACGCGGCCGGAAAGAACGGCGCCTTGCTCGCGCGTTCCGAGGACGGGGACTGGGAGCTCGCCCTCGAGAGCGGCCCGGCCGCGGAGTCGACGACGCTCCGGGGGGTCGACGCCACGGACGACGGCGATGCGATCTGGGTCGCCGGCGACGGCGGCGTCCTCGGGCGCTACGACCCCGCTACCGCTCGCCACACCGATCACTCGGCGCCCGACGGGATCACCGACAACTGGTCGGGGCTGGCGGTCGCCGGGGCGGCCGGCGAGGAGCGGGTCGCGCTGGTCAACGGCTCGGGGCAGGTCCTGTTCGGCGGATACGACGGAAGCGAGGTCGAGTGGGACGAGCCCGTGAAACCGGGCAGCGGCTCCTCGATGAGCGCGATCGCGTTCGTCGACGAGTCGACGGGCTACTGCTGTGACACCAATGCCGGGGTCTACCGGGTCGAGGGGAGCGAGTTCGAACGGATCGGGATCGAGGACGCGAGCGGGTTCGACGCGCTCGCCGCGACGGGGGACACCGTCGCCGTCGCGAGCGGCGACGGCACGCTCCAGCGCTTCGACGGGAGCGTCTGGACGCCGGTTCGTGTCGCCGAGGGGTCGCTCTCGGGGCTCGCGGCCGACGGCGAGGAGTGGCTCGCGGTCGGCGCGGGCGGGACGATCCACGAGAATCGGGAGGGCGGCTGGGAGACAGTCGACTCGCCGACGAAGGCGGACCTCCACGGGGTCGCCGTCGGCAAAACCCCAGTCGTAGTTGGCGCGGACGGAACGGTCGTCGAACGGGTGTAAATCAGCGCCCGCTGGTGACGTTCGTGCTGTTGCACTCCGGACACTGCGTGAGCGTCCCGAGTTTCGGTACCTCCACTCTAGCCCACTCCTCACTCCCCGAAGCGGCCGTAAAGCCGCAGCTCAGACACCGCGAATCGGTTCGTGCGCTCGCCATGCTCTGTGATACGACACCACACTGCATAGTCGTTGTGTAGCGTCAGTTCGTCGAGACGATCTCGATGACGTCCCGATGCGAGAGCTCGTGGCCCGCGCCGACCTGGCGCTCGCTCCGGCAGTCGATCCCGTGGAGCAGCCCCTCGCCGATGTCCGAGTGCAGGAAATAGGCGAAGTCCTCGGTCGTCGAGCCCTCGGGCAGGACGAAGCAGTCGCGCATGAACTTGCCGTCCTCGGGCTCGCCGTTGGCGGAGCCGGGGAAGACGGCGATCGCGTCGAGCTCCTCGAACAACGCCGCTTCGAGCGCGCGCTGGACGCCCGTACCCTCGAACTCGCGGACGAACCCCCCGATCTGTTCGAGCCCGGCTTCCTGTTCGGAAGAGAGGTCACCCACGATCTCGAAGTCGCCGTCGCCCGCACGATACTCGATCGCGCCCTGCTCGTCGGCGCGTTTCAGCGCCTTCTCGGCGTGCGCGCTCGCGGGCACGATCGTCAGGTGGTCGTAGTCGGGATCGGAGGTGATCTCCTCGTAGTTCGCCTGCGCCGCGGGGGTGTCCATCTTGTTCGCGGCGATCACCATCGGCTTGGTCTCCTTACGGATCTCGCGGGCGAGGTCCTCTCGGTCCTCTCCGTCCCACTCGTCGGGGTCGAACCCCAGATCGAGCCGGAGAACCAATCGTTTGATCTCGTCCTTGTTGATGCCGAAGGCGCTCATCTGTTCTGCGAGCTCGACCTCGATGTCTGCCTCCTCGCCGCCGTAGCGGTTCTCGAACTTGTCGATCCCCTTCTCGAGGATCTCGAGGTACCACATGTCGAGCTCGGTCTCGAGGAAGTCGATGTCCTCGCGGGGGTCGTGGCCCTCGGTGGGCTCGCCCTCGGCGTCGGTCGTCCCCGAGAAGTCGACGACGTGGACGAGCACGTCCGTCTCGTTGAGGTCGGTCAGGAACTGGTTTCCCAGACCGTGGCCCTCGTGGGCGCCGGGGATCAGCCCCGCAACGTCGACGAGTTTGGTGGGAACGAACCGGGTCCCCTCGCGACAGAAGCCCGTCTCGGGGGTACAGGAGCGGTCGAACTCGGGGGCGGCACATGCGACGCGGACGTACGCCTCGCCGACGCTGGGGTCGATGGTCGTGAAGGGATACGCCCCCTCGGGGACGTCGTTCATCGTCGCGGCGTTGAAGAAGGTCGACTTGCCCACCGATGGCTTGCCGACGAGACCGATCCGATAGCTCATTGTCCGGGGTGGGCGACCGGCGGGCGAAAGGGTTGCGAACCGGACGCCCCGAGCCCCGTCTCGCCATACCACGGTGGCCCTCGATCGGGGGACGACGACAGATCCGTCTACGGCGGGCCACCGTTGCCGCCGCCGGGGGTGCCGGCCTGTTCGACCGTGTTCAGGGCGTTGATCCGGCCGGCACCGAACTCCGGGCTGCTGCGGCCCGGAACGAGCTCCGCACCCTGCGCGATCGCGTTTTCGACCTGGTTGGCATTGCCGTCCGGGTCGATCTCGCGGACGAGGGCGACCAACCCCGCGACCTGTGGCGCCGCCATCGAGGTGCCCGCCTTCCAGCCGTACGTTCCGTCGGGCTCCGTCGAGAAGACGAGGTCCGTCTGTTCGAAGTCGTCTTCGTCTGCAGTGCCGCCACCGGGTGCGCCGACCTCGATCTCGTTGGTCCCGTAGTTCGAGTAGAAGGCGAGCTCGTCGTCCGGTCCGCTCGCGGAGACGGTCATCACGCCCTGAACGGTGCCGGGGATGTAGAACCGGCCGCCCTGCTGGAGGTTCGTCTCGGCGTTGCCCGAGGAGACCGTCTGGACGGTCCCGCGTCGGGCGGCGTCCTGCATGACCTGTTGAACCGCGACGCGCAGGCCGTCGCTGTTGGCCTGTGGCTCGTAGGGTCCGGCACCCAGGCTGTAGTTCGCGACGTCGGCACCGATCTCGGCGGCGTAGTCCGCCCCCGCGAGGATGTCCGCGAACGAGCTGCTATCGGGACCGAGCACTCGAACGGAGACGATCTCGGCGTCCGGCGCGGTGCCCGTGACGCCCTCCGCACCCGTCGCCGCCGCGGTCCCCGCGACGTGGGTACCGTGGTCGCCGCTATCGCCGATATGCGGCGCGATCTCCCCACCGTTGACGACCGAGACGCTCAGCTCCTCGTTGAAGTTCCCCGCGAGATCCGGGTGCGTGCCGTCGACGCCGGTGTCGGCGATCACGATCCTCGACCCCTCGCCCGTCGCGTGGTCGTGGGCCTCGAACGTATCGGTGATCTCCTTGTCCCACTGGTTTTCAGTGTGCTCGGCGTCGTCGGTCGTCCGCGGTGCGGTCTCAACCGGTTCGGGAAAGTCGACCTCGAAGTTCGGCGTCACGCCGCTGACGCCGCTGGTCGAGCCGAGTTCCTCTTCGGCGTCCGCCGGCCCCGACACGAGCAGTACCGAACCGCCTGCGAGCTCCCGCGTCACCGAGAACTCGGCGTTCTCGATGGCGTTTCGTGAGCCACCGGTCACGATATACGTCTCCTCGGGATCGGCGCTCGCCGTTCCGACCGCACCCACCGTCAGGCCTGAGGCGGCGATGCCCCGCAGCAGCCGCCTCCGTGTCGTGTTTATACTTACCATCTACAACAATATCGATAGGAGTCGTGAAATAAAATGTTTTTCTAGTCTTTGGATAAATAAAATGGAATATGGGTAGAATTAGATCCACTATGGTCTGGTTTCGGAAAGCGAACCCTTCAGGGGTGTTCGTCCCGTATACAGGTCGTGACTACTACCGACACCGCGCCGATCGGGCTCGCGTACGACGACGACGGTTCGGGCCTCCCCATCGTCTTCCTCCACGGCGGCTGGCTCTCGGCCGAGAGCTGGGCGGGCCAGCGCGAGCGCTTCGGCGACGAACACCGGATCGTCGTCCCCGACCTCCGTGGGCACGGCCGGACCGGCCCCTCGGACGCGCGCCGATACTCCGTCGACCTCATGGCCGACGACCTTGACGCGTTGCTCTCCGATCTCGGGATCGAGGAGTGCGTGCTCTGTGGGCTCTCGCTGGGCTCGATGGTCGCCCAGAGCTACGCCGCCCGCCACCCCGATCGGATACAGGGGATCCTACTGGCGGGAGCGGTCCAGACGTTTCCGCCGGTGGCGATGCCGCGGGCGATGAAACGGGCGCTCTCGCCGCTGCCGATGCTCGGGAGTTCGCTCGCGTTCACCGGTAGCGGGGCGACCTTTCGCTCGCTGCTCTCGACGATCCGCCCGCTGACGGGCGGGCCATGGCTCGCGCGCGATCCCGAAGTTCGTGAGGCGGCCCTCGAAACCGTCGACACGATGTCGAAATCGGAGTTCAAAAAGGTATTCTCGGCGCTCTACCGGTTCGAGCCGCCCGCGCTTGACGGGCTCTCGGTTCCCGCACGGGTCGTCTACGGCGAACACGAGGTCCCGCCGGTCAAGCGCCAGAGCAAGGAGCTCGCCGGGGCGCTGGGAAGCGACGTCTACAAGGTCGCGGGCGCCGCCCACCTCGTCAACCAGGACAGCCCCAACGGGTTCAACCGCGTCCTGTCGGGCCTGCTCGAGGAGGTCGAGGGCGGCGTCTAGACCTACCGCTCCGGGTCCGCGACCGTGTTCCGTAGCGTGCCGACGCCCTCGTAGGTGATCTCGATCTCGTCGCCCGGTTCGACGGTCCCGGGGTTCGCGGGGCTGCCGAATGCGACCACGTCGCCCGGCGAGAAGGTGAACCGTTCCGAGAGATACGAGACGACCTCGTGGGCGTCGAACAGCATCAGCTCGGTGTTCGCCTCCTGTCTACGCTCGCCGTTGATCTCGGTGTGCATGTCGATCCCCCGCGGGTCGAGGTCGGTCTCGATCCAGGGACCCAAGGGCCCCGAGCCGTCGAACGCCTTTCTCGCCGTCCGATCCTGCTGATCCAGCGCGTCCATGTCGTTCATGATCGTATAGCCCCGCACCACGTCGGGGACCTCCTCGGGGGCGACGTTCTTGCACTCCTCGCCGATCACCGCGGCGAGCTCGCCGGCGTAAGTGACCTCCTCGGAGAAGGTCGGATACGGAATCGGCGTTTCGGTGGGCAGCACCGAGACGGGCGGCTTGATGAAGAAGTCGGGCTCCTCGGGGCGCTCGTAGTCCATCTGGTCGAGCGTCTCGGCGTAGTTGCGCCCGACGCAGTAGAGCGCCGAGGGGAGACACGGCGCGAGCAGGTCGTCGCGTTCGACCGCGTACTCGCCGTCGTCGGTGCTGAGCGTGCCGTCCGAGAGCTCTCCCTCTCGAACCCCGTCGTCGGTCAGGGCGCGTGCGAATCGCATGGGCTACCCTGGAGACTCGCCCTATGTAGCTGATTCCATATCCGGCGCGAACGCATCGCCGTCGCCCCGGCAGATCACGGGCAGGTCCGCTAGACTTCGGATCTCGTAGGTCGGCGCGGCGGGCAGCTCGTAGCCCTCGCGGTGGGGCCGGCGGATGAACGCACAGTCGAGGCCGGCCTCCTGGGCGGCCAGCACGTCGACGCCGCTGTCGCCGACGTACAGCGCGTTCCGGGTGTCCAGATCGGTCAGCGCGCGCTCGATGTAGTAGCTGTTCGGTTTCTTCCTGTCGATCCCCTCCAGCGTCGGCTCGCGGCCGTAATGGGTCTCGAAGTACGGGTGGAGGTCGTAGTGATCGAGGATGAACTCGATGGTCCGGTGCTGGTTGTTGCTGACGACGCCCAGGTCGGGTGCGAGCTCGTCGAGCGCGTCGACGTCCCCGTAGAGGGGTTTGCCGCCGTTCTCGATCGACTCGCACTGGGCCCGCGAGGCGTTCATGTCCCGCTGGTGCCAGAACTCGGCGGCGTCGACGTCGTGTTCGGCGGCGAGTTCGTTGATCGAGTCGCGCGTAACTCCGAGAAGCGCCTCGACGGCCTCCTCGGACGCAGAGACGCCGAACTCGCCGTAGGTCTCGCGGATCGCCTCCCGGAGCACGCGGCGCTCGGTGGGCTCGACGAGCACGCCGTCGTTGTCGAAGACGACCGCGTCGTAGACGCGCTCAGACATCGGCGGCCTCCCTGACGAGTTCGGGCGAGTCGTTCGCGGGGCTGTTGACCGCCGTCGGGACGGGATAGGCCCGCAGGTCGTCGGCTGCGGCGAGCGAGAATGGCTCTCCCGAGAGCCACTCGCGTTCGCGCTCGCGGTCGAGGATCACCGCCATGCGGTGGTGGAGGTCCGCCACGACGCCCTCGGGCTCGGTCGTGACGACCGCGAACGTCTCGATCGACTCGGATTCGTCGTCGGCGTCGCCCTCGCTCTCGGCGAACGAATCGAGGCCGGTCTGGCGTGTCGGTGGCTCCCAGCGGGTCCGGAGCCCGGCCATCGCGAACGGCTCGCCGTCGCGGCGGGTGACGTAGTAGGGCTGCTTTCCGCTGCCCTCCTCGACCCACTCGTAGAAGCCGTCGGCGGGAACCAGACACCGCTTTGCGTCCGTGAAACTGGGCTTCTCGTCCATCGTCTCCGCGCGGGCGTTGATCAGGTCACGCTCCTCGTCGGCCCACGCGGGGGTCAGCCCCCAGCGAGCAGTGGTGATCTCCTCGCGGTCGTCGGGGACGATCGGAAGCTGCTGGCTCGGGGCGGCGTTGTACGTCGGGTCGACGTCAGGGACCGGCACCGAGAACCGCTCGGCGAGCTCGTCGGGCGGCGTGAACAGGGCGTAGCGTCCGCACATGGTCCGAAGGAGGCGTCGAGGTACCATAAGCGTCGGCGTCGCGGAACGACACCGGTTTACTCCGCGGCGGATACCGAAAGGGTATGTGGGCGCTCGCGTGGTTCGTGGCCCTGGCGCTGTTCGGGACCGCCGTCGTCTGGCGGGCCAGCGGCTGGCTCGAGACCTCGGCCGATCAGCTCTCGGCGTACTACGGGCTGCCCGCGATCGTCCAGGGGTCGATCGTCGTCGCGATCGGCTCCAGCTTCCCGGAGCTGATGACGGCCGTTCTCGCGCCGCTGCTCCACGGCGAGTTCGAGCTCGGCGTCGGCGCGATCATCGGCTCGGCGATCTTCAACGTGCTCGTGATCCCCGCGCTCGCGACGATCTCGACACCCGGCCCGCTGAACGCCGGCCGGGACCTGGTCTACAAGGAGGCGCAGTTCTACATCATCTCGGTCGCCGTCTTCCTGCTGATGTGCTCCTTTGCGGTGATCTACTACCCCGTCGGCAACGGCTTCGTCGGGACCATCACGCCCGGGCTCGCGCTGATCCCGCTCGGGGTCTACCTCCTCTACGTCTTCATCCAGTATCAGGACACCGCGGACCACGAAGCGCCCACGGTCTCGGGGATCAGCGCCCCGCGCCAGTGGGGGTTCCTGCTCGCGAGCCTCGCGCTGATCACGGTCGGCGTCGAGGCGCTGGTGCGGGCGGCGATCGGCTTCGGCGAGTTCTTCGGGACGCCGAGCTTCATCTGGGGGCTGACCGTGGTGGCGGCCGCCACGAGCATTCCCGACGCCTTCGTCAGCGTCACCGCCGCGAGAAACGACCGCGAAGTCACGAGCGTCGCCAACGTCCTCGGCAGCAACGTCTTCGACCTCCTCGTCGCGATTCCGGCGGGGGTGATCGTCGCCGGCATCGCCGGGGCCAGCGCGGTGACGATCGACTTCGTGGTCGCGGTCCCGCTCGCGGCCTACCTCGTGCTCGCGACGATCGCGCTGTTCACCCTCATGCGGACCGACTTCGAGCTCGAACACTGGGAGGCATGGGTGCTTCTGGGACTGTACGTCGCCTTCCTCGTCTGGCTCGCGCTCGAATCGCTCGCGTTGATCGACCTGCTCGTCTAACGCAGGGGCTTTCACCCGCGCGCGTAATGGGCGGGTATGAGCGTTTCGCGCACGGTCGAGCTGGAGGGGCATATCATCGACTCGGGCATGATGGGGCGGTGTTTCGGCATCGTCATGGACATGGACGGCTGGTTCGACATCGAGCAGTTCGACGTCGGCACCCGGAAACACGAGGAGACCTACGCCCGGATGCGCGTCTCCGCGGAGGACGAGGACACCCTCCACGAGATCCTCCACCAGCTCAACCAGAACGGCGCGACCCTCGAGGACCCCGTCGACGCCGGGATCGAGCCCGCGCCCGCCGACAAGGTCGTCCCCGCGGGCTTCTACTCGACGACGAACCACCCCACCGAGATCCGCCACGAGGGAAACTGGATCGAGGTCGATCGCATCGAGATGGACTGTGCGGTCGTGATCGAGGACGGCGGGGAGGAGCCACGCGCCTACACGAAGGTGCTCAACGCGATCGAGGAGGGCGATCTGGTCGTCACGGGTAACACGGGTATCCGCGTCAACCCCCCGGAACGCCCGCGGAGCTCGGAGGGCGCCTTCGGGTTCATGCAGGGTGGGGTCAGCAGCGAGCGCCCCGCGACGACCCAGATCGAGAACGTCGCCGGGGCGATCGCCGAGACCAAGGAACGGGGCGGGAACGTCATGGTCGTCGCGGGCCCCGCGGTGATCCACTCGGGGGCGCGAAACGACCTCGCGCGGCTGATCGGCGAGGGCTACGTCGACGCGATCAGCGCCGGCAACGGCTTCGCGGTCCACGACCTCGAACGCGACCTCTACGGCACCTCGCTGGGGATGGACGTCGAGACCCTCGAACACCCCCGGAAGGGCCACAAACACCACATCTACACGATCAGCGAGATCATCCGCTCGGGCGGGATCGACGAGGCCGTCGAGGAGGGCAAGATCGACTCGGGGATCATGTACGAGTGCGTCGAGAACGACGTCCCCTACGTGCTCGCGGGCTCGATCCGCGACGACGGCCCGCTGCCCGATACGATCACCGACTCGATCGAGGCCCAGAACGCGATCCGCGAACAGGCCCACGAGGCCGACATGGTACTGATGCTCGCGACGCTGCTTCACTCGGTCGCGGTGGGCAACTGCCTGCCCTCGACGACGCGGGTCGTCTGTGTCGACATCAACCCCGCGACCGTCACCCAGCTGCAGGACCGCGGCAGCGCCCAGACGATCGGCATGGTCACGGACATCGGCACGTTCGTCCCGCTGCTCGCCGACAGTCTGCTCGACGAGGAGTGACGGCGGGGCGCGGGCCCCCCGCATCGGAGCGCTCTCCTCGTACTATCGCCCGTTCTCCGATCTTCACCACTGATCCCCGGCACGGGCGGCGCCGTGGATAGTGGCGTGCTAACTTCCATCAATATTATTCATTAATGTCTACGACACCTCCTTGCCCAATATAAAATGATTAATCGTTATAGTTAAATACGAAGGTGGAGTCCGGGCTATTGTCGTGATCGATCATGTACGTAAGCGGTTCAACGCCCGATCGCACCGTCCCCGAACCGAACACACCCGACGACCCACACGAAACCCACAGATGTACACCGACACCGACAACACCGGACTGCCGATCGTTCCGCAGCTGACCCGCGAGGAAACCGACCGCGAGACCATGGAGGAGGAGGTCTGGAGCCACCTGATCGAGGAGCCCACGGAGGACGACCGATGATCGACGAGATCGGCGATACCGACACCACCGTCAGGGACATCGACAACCCTGCCGCCCGGGAGTTCCGCCGGAAGCTCGAGGACCAGACGTTCACGTTCGCCCCCGGCGTCTATCACGCGCTCGACGCCCGCCTGGCCGAGATGACCGGCCACGACGCCGCCTACATGAGCGGCTACTCCACCGTGTTGGGCCAGTTCGGCTTCCCGGACCTCGAGATGGTCTCGATGACCGAGATGGTCGAGAACGCAAAGCGGATGGTCGACGCCTGTACGATCCCGATCGTCGCCGACTGTGACACCGGCTACGGCGGCGTCCACAACGTCCGGCGTGCGGTTCGCGAATACGAGCAGGCGGGCGTGGCGGCGATCCACATCGAGGACCAGACCACGCCCAAGCGCTGTGGCCACATCGCGGGCAAGGAGATCGTCCCCCGCGAGAAGGCCGAGGCGCGGTTCTCGGCGGCCGTCGACGCCAAGCAGAGCGAGGACACCGTGATCATCGCCCGCACCGACGCCTACGGCAGCTCCAACGGCGATTGGGAGGAACACCTCGAACGCGGCCGGCTCTACGCCGACTGCGGGGTCGACCTGGTCTGGCCCGAGATGCCCGACCCGAGCCGGGAGGACGCGGTCAACTACGCCGAGACGATCCACGAGACCCATCCCGATCTGGATCTCGCCTTCAACTACTCGTCGTCGTTCGCGTGGTCCGAGCAGGACGACCCGCTGACGTTCGAGGAGCTGGGCGAGCTGGGCTATAAGTACATCTTCATCACGCTGTTCGGGCTGCACTCGGGCGCCCACGCGGCCTACGAGGACTTCGCGAACATCGCGGAGAACGACGAGCAGGCCCAGTTCGATCTGGAGGATCGCTACATCGGCCACCCCACCGAGTCCCACCACGAGCTCTCGCAGGTGAGCCGGTACCAGGACGTCGAGACGACGTTCGACCCCGAGGCTCGCGCGCGAATCGAGGGCTCGGAGGGGTTCGCCGAGGACCGTGACACCCTCCAGACGGCCGAGGACGGAACCAAAGGCGAGGCCGAAAGCGACGACTGATCGCGCCCGGTACGGATATATTCCGCACAAACAACTAATAATCGGGCCTCCCTAGTCGAAATCAGGGATCAAGCCCGAAATGGTAGAGAGAGATCACATCGCGCAGAGTAAGGCGATCCATCGCCGAACCGGTCGGACCTTCTACTACGCCACTCGGCTGCTCCCGGACCGGGTTCGGAAGGCCACCTACGTCCTGTACGCGTTCTTCCGCGTCGCCGACGAGGTCGTCGACGACGCAGAAGGGGTGGCACCCGACGAACAGCGCCGGCAGCTCGAGTCGCTGCGCGAGCAGGCGCTCGGACGGGCCGAACCCGAGGGCCCGGTCCTCGCGGCGTTCCAGGGCGTCAAGGAGCGCCACGACATCACCGACGAGGACGTCGAGGAGTTCGTCGACGCGATGCTGACCGACATCGAGACCCACCGCTACGACAGCTACGCGGAGCTCGAGGCCTACATGAACGGCTCGGCGGCGGCCGTCGGGCGGATGATGACCGCCGTCATGGGCCCCGAGGACCCCGACAGCGCGCTGGTACACGCGACGGCGCTGGGCGAGGCGTTCCAGCTGACGAACTTCGTCCGGGACGTCCGGGAGGACATCGTGGATCGCGACCGGATCTACCTCCCTCAGTCGACGCTCGAGGAGGAGGGGATCACGAACGAGCAGCTCGAGCGCTTCGAGATGGACGAAGCCGTCGCCCGGGCGGTCCGAACGGAGCTGGCGCGGGCCGAATCGCTCTACCGAAAGGGCGTCGCCGGCATCAAGTACCTCCCGCGGGACTGTCAGCTGCCCGTGTTGCTGGCCGCGGTGCTCTACGCCGAGCACCATCGGCTGATCCGGGACGTCGACTACGACGTGCTCACCAACGAGCCCGAACTGAGCACGATCCGGAAGCTCTGGCTGGTCGCCCGGGTGCGCTGGCGCTGGCAGTGGAACTCCGATCCCGAGGCGGTTTTCCACCGGGTGAGCGCCGTCTCCGACCGACCGAAACGGACCGCGGAGCGCCACGGCGAGCGCCTGCCGACGCGCTGACGCACTGACGCGCCGACCTGTGGGCCCGCGGCCATCTCTACAGGACGTCGAAGTCGAACCAGTCGCTCGTGATCAGCGTTCCCGCGAGCCCCAGCGCTAGCGCGACGGGGACCCAGTTGCCGAAGTAGGCGTTGATCAGCCCCCACAGCAGCAGGAAGCTCACCAGGTCGTCGAGGAAGAAGCCACACTCCTCGAGGCGATCGAGCACCGCCCCGTGGTCGAAGGAGAGCTGGACGATCGAGACCGCCACCGTCCCGCTCAGCAACCAGCCGAGGTAGTTCATCGCGGGCACGCCGTAGTAGGCTCCGGGAGTGTCCCAGCCCCAGAAGCCGAGCGCGACCGCGCCGGGATCGAGGATCAGGTCGAGGGTGATCACGATCGAGAGCGTGAGCACGAACCGGCGGGGCAGGGAGCTCTCGCCGAGGAAGAGCAGCGCGAGCAGGTAGCTGTTGAGCAGGATCGGGAAGTAAAAGACGGGGAGCCCGAGCGGGACGAGCCCGGCCAGCATCGGCCCGAGCTCCAGCCCGTAGGAGAACTCGCCGTAGGGCAGTCCCGTCAGCACGCCGGTGAGCTCGATCCCCCAGGTGAACAGCGCGAGGACGGCGAGCCCCGCGAGCGCCCGGCGATCGATCAGCGGGACGAGCCCGGCGACCAGCGGCGAGATCATCACGAGGTTTGCCCCGATCAGCAGGTACGGGTTCATCGCGAGCCCCGCCGGGAGCAGCCCCTGGCGGCCCGCGATCAGCAGGGCGACGCCGACCAGCGGGAAGGTGACGGCGATCGTGAAGCGGTTGTTCTCGACGACGCGTTCGAGCGTCGACTCGACGCGACGTCGGGTCGGCGTCGCCACGGCGGCCTCGCTCACCGCCGACACCTGCCAGTCATCGCCGGGGGTTCGGACGGGGCGTACTTATTCCCATCCGTTCCCCGACATCCGATCGGAGTCCAGAAACCGCCGGAGTTCCCGGGTGAACGCCAGCGGGTTCTCCATGTTCGCGGTGTGGCCCGCATCGGGGATCACCGCGGAGCGCGCGTCGGGGACGGTCCGCTCGACGTGTGCGGCGTGTTCGAACACCGACCGGCTCTCGAACTCGCCGTTGAGCACGAGCGTCGGCGCGTCGATGGCGGCGAGGTCCGTCTCCCGAAAGCCGTAGATCGCGTCGAGGACGGCGTTGAACGATCGCGTGTCGAAGCCCGCCATCGTCCCGCGGACGTACTCCCGCACCGCGGGGTCCCGACCGAACCAGTCGGCGCTCCGGGTGAGCCGCGCGAGCCGGAACGCCCAGTCGACGTAGCGTTCGGGCCCGAGCAGCCGAACCGTCCCCGTCATCGACCGCTTCGGGAAGAGGAGGCTCTGGAGGCGGTCGGACCAGGTGAGCCGGGTCGAAACCGCCGTGTCCGCGAGGACGAGGCCCGACAGCTCGTCGTAGCGGACGGCATACAGCTGGGCGACCATCCCGCCCAGCGAGAGCCCGCAGACGGCGGGCCGTTCGAGGTCGAGCGCGTCGATCAGCGCGCGGAGGTCGGCCGCAAGAAGCTCGATCGTGTAGTTGCGCTCGGCGGAGGAGCCGGTCCGGCCGTGGCCGCGCAGGTCGTAGACGATCACCCGGTACTCGCCCGCCAGGGCCGCGACCTGTGGCTCCCACATCTGACGGTCGACCCAGGCGCCGTGGACGAAAACGAGGGGTGGGCCCTCGCCGTAGCTCTCGTAGTAGGTCTCGATGTCGTTCGTTTCGACGTGTGGCACACGTTCACTACATCTGGCCGCGCCATGAGGGTTACCCGTAGACGAGCATCCAGAGCCCGCCCATCGTGAACAGCGCGCCGACGACGGTGTTGATCGCGGGGAACCACCAGTAGGCTCGCGAGACGTCGAGATCGGTGAGCGCGACTACGAGGGTGAAGACCGGGTAGACGAGGAAGAGCGCCCCCAGTCGAGCGTCGAGAGCGCCGAAACACACGGCCGCGACCGTCCAGCAGCCGACGCAGTAGGTGTAGGTCCGATCCTCGCCCAACAGCGTGGCGGTCGTCTCGATCCCCGCCGCGCGGTCGGGTTCGATGTCAGGGATCGCGCTGAAGGTGTGCATTCCCATCGTCCAGAGCCAGCCCCCGACGATCGCCAGGGGAGGCGGCTGGCTTCCCGCGAGCGCGACGTACGCGGCTGCGCCGGGCGCGAAGTAGAGCCCGTTCGAGACCGAGTCGAGGAAGGGCGTGGTCTTGAACCGCGCGGGCGGGGCGCTGTACTGAACTCCTAAAAAGTAGAAGACCGTGACCCACAGCAGGCTTCCCGTGGGGAGCAGCGGGATCAGCCCGAGGCCGAGCAGACCGCAGGCGAGCACCGCGGCGGGGACGACCCGCTGGCCGCCGTAGCGCACCTCCCGGTCGTCCTTCTTCGGGTTCGCCTCGTCGACGTCCGAATCGAAGACGTCGTTGACGCCGTAGAGCAGGACGTTCGCGGGCACGAGGAAGAAGGCGAACAGCGCGAGCACCGGAAGCGAGAACAGCTCGCCGGGCTCGCCCGCGCCGAAGACCGCTCCGACGAGGACGGGGCCCGCGAGGTAGAGCCAGAACCGCGGCCGCGAGAGCGCCAGCAGATAGCGCAGCGTCATCCCTGCCGCGGGTAGTCCTCGGCGACGGCCTCGGCGGTCAGCTGGCCGCTGATCAGACACATCGGGACGCCGATCCCGGGCGTGGTGTAGGAGCCGGTGAAGTAGAGCCCGTCGACCTCCTTCGAGCGGTGCGGCGGACGGAAGACGGCGGTCTGATCGAGGGTGTGGGCGAGCCCCAGCGCCGTCCCCTTCATGCTGTTGTAGCGCTCGGCGAAGTCGTCGATCGTGAACAGCTCCTCGAAGACGATCCTATCCCTGAGATCGACGCCGGTGTTCTCGGCGATGTCCCGAAGAACGAGGTCACGGTAGCTCTCACGGATGACGGGCCGGTCGTCGAGTCCGGGCGCGACCGGGACGAGCGCGAAGAGGTTCGAGTGACCCTCGGGGGCGACGTCGTCGTCGGTCTTCGAGGGGACACAGAGGTAGTAGGCGGGGTCGTCGGGCCACTCGGGCTCGTCGAAGACCTTCGCGAAGTGCTCCTCCCAGTCCGACGGGAGGACGAGGGTGTGGTGTGCCAGCTCCTCGAGGTCGCCCTCGACGCCCAGGTAGATCAGGAACGCGGAGGGCGCGTAGGTCCTCGACTCCCAGTACTCCTCGCTGTAGCCGCGTTTCTCGGGGGGCAGGAGATCGAGCTCGGTGTGGGCGTAGTCGGCGTCCGAGACCACCAGATCGGGGAGGAAGGTGTCGCGCGCCTCGACCTTGAATCCGCCCGCGCGGCCCTCGATCGCCTCGACCGGCTGGTCGGTGTGGTAGGTGATCCCGAGCTCGTCGCCGAGCTCGACCATCCCGTCGACGACGCCGCCCACGCCACCCTCGGGATAGTGGACGCCGAGGTTGAAGTCGACGTGGCTCATCAGGTTGTAGAGCGCGGGCGTGTTGTTGGGTGCCCCGCCGAGGAACACGAGGGTGTACTGCATGACCTGCTGGAGCTTCGGGTGGTCGAAGTACCCCTCGACGTGGTCCTGCATCGAGCCCAGAAGCGAGAGCCCGCGGGCGTTTCGCATCACCTCGGGGTCGGCCCAGTCGCGAAACCGCGGGCGGTCCTCGTAGACGAAATGCTCCATGCCGACCTCGTAGTTGAGCTCGCTCTTCTCGAGGTAGCGCTCTAAGGCCTCGCCGGCGCCCTCCTCGTAGGCCTCGAAGGTCTCCTTGGTCCTCTCGAGATCGGGCGAGATGTCGACCCGGTCGCCGTCCTCGTGGGCCTCGATGCCGGGTGCGGGGCCCGAGGGGCGCGGCCCCTCGTTGTCCTTGAAGAAGATCCGGTAGTGGGGGTCGAGCCGTTCGGTCGCGTAGTAGTCCTCGGGCGAGCGCCCGAAGTCGCCGAAGAAGCGCTCGAAGACGTCAGGCATCAGATACCACGACGGCCCCATGTCGAAGCGAAAGCCCTCGGCCTCCAGCCGGGACGCTCGACCGCCGAGCGACCCGTTCTTCTCGACGACGTGGACGTCGGCGCCCGTATCGGCCAGATAGCACGCGGCCGAAAGCCCACCGAACCCGCTCCCGATCACGACGACTGACTGCTCCGGCAGCTCCATACCGCCCCTCGGGCCGTCGGCGGCATAAATCCGGGTGGCGCGGAGGTGGAGGGGTATTCCCCCGGGGCCCGTAGGCGGGACATGGACGATACGACGGCAGTGGTGACGGGCGTGAGCCGGGGTATCGGCGAGGCGGTCGCTCCGCTGTTCGTCTGGGCGGCGGGCCTCGACCCGGCCGAGTTCGACTGCGAGGCACTCGGACTCCGCGAGTGGAAGCGATCGATCCGCTAGGCGGCCGCTCCGCCCCTCGTGACGTCCCACGGTCGGTTCCCGGGGGGCCTTAGGGGTGGGAACCCGTGGCAAATATCGGGTTCCTAACTGTCGTTAATAACACAAATGCTTAATGAGCGCGCCCCCATCCGGGAGTCATGAAGGAGGGTGACGACGAGGCCGCCGGGCTCGACGAATCACGCCGCCGACTCCTCCGCATCGGCGGCGCCGCCGCAGGTGGGCTCTCGATCGTCGGCGCGTCGAAGACCGTCGGCGCCGGGGGCGGTCCGCTCGCGCGCGAGGGCGGGCTGCCGTTCGACGGCGAGCCCGGGGGCGAGTCCCATTCGGCCTGCGGGGATGACGGCCCGACCGAGCCGGACGCGAGCGACCCGGACGAGCGCTACCGCCAGCTGCTCGAACAGGGTCTCGAGATGCGCGACGCCAACCAGCCGAACCTGAACTACGGCACGATCCGGTCGGTGCTCGGCGACAGGAACGGCGAGTTCGACGGCCATCTGGTCTTCTTCGCCGCGAGCGACTTCGGCGAGCCCCGCGTGTTCCTCCCGGCGGGGCTCTCGAATCGGGACGAGGCGCTGCAAGCGATCCTCGATCGCGTTCACGAGCAGAAGTGGCGCGCGCGTGACTCCGGGCTCCGTGACGTCCGGAGCCAGCTGTTCGACGAGGTACCGGGAATCCACCAGGGGCTGGCCGCGCTCTACCGCGAGAACGGCAGCGCCGCCTACGACATCGACTTCCCTTGGGATGGGGCCTACAACTTCGTGACGATCCGCCAGGCGGTGGGGCTGGTCGACTGGACGACCAACGCCCAGGAGCCCTGGCTTGACGGGCTGCGCCGGACCTACTAGCCCGTGTTCTTCATGCCGGCGGCGATCCCCTTGACCGTGAGCCGCAGGGTTCGCTCCTCGGCGTCGGTCAGGTGCGTCTGGCCGAGCAGATGGGTCTGGAGCAGGTTCAGCGGGTCGACGTAGGGGTTACGCCGCCGGAGGCTCCCCTCGAGCCAGTCGCGACGCACCAGCCTGTCGCGACCGGTGATCTCGAGCACCAGCTCCGTTGCGCGTTCGTACTCGCCCTGGATGCGCGGGAAGAACGAATCCCGGAGCGAGGGGTCGGCAAGCCCGGCGTACTCGGCGGCGATCTCCATTTCCGTGCGAGCGAGCGCCAGCGAGGCGTTGTCGAGCGTCGTCCGGAAGAAGGGCCACTCCTCGTACATCTCGCCGAGCAGCTCGGCGTCGCCGCCCGATTCGAGATAGGCGTCGATCCCCGACGCGAGCGCGTACCAGCCGGGGATGATACAGCGCGACTGGGTCCAGGAGAACACCCACGGGATCGCCCGCAGGTCCTCGACGGTTCGCTCGCCGCTGCGGGAGGCGGGCCGCGAGCCGAGGTTGAGCTCCTCGATCACCGTGATCGGCGTCGCCTGCTCGAAGTAGCGGACGAACCCCTCCGATTCGAGCAGGTCGCGGTACTCCTCGCGGGCGGCGTTCGCCATCGTCTCCATCGCCTCGGTCCACTCCTCGGCGACGTCCTCCTCGGGCTCGTGGAGGGCGTTTCGCCGCGCGAGCACCTGTGCGTTGACCATCTGCTCGATGTTGCGCTCGGCGATCCGGGGGTTGGCGTACTTCTCGGCGATCGACTCGCCCTGCTCGGTGAACTTCACCTGCCCCGAGACCGACTCGTTGGGCAGCGCGAGCAGCGCCCGGTTCATCGGGCCGCCGCCCCGGGAGATCGACCCGCCGCGACCGTGGAACAGTCGCATCGTCACGTCGAAGTCCTCGGTGATCTCCGCGAGCCGACGCTGGTTGTTGTACAGCGACCAGTTCGCGGCCAGGAAGCCGTTCTCCTTGTTCGAGTCCGAGTAGCCGAGCATGATCTCCTGGGTGTCGCCCCGCGCGGCCAGCGCCTGGCTGTAGGCCTCGTTCTCGAACAGCGTCCCCATGATCCGCCGGGCGCCCGACAGCGCGTACTCGGTCTCGAGCAGCGGGACGATGTCGATCCCGGAATGGTTCGGCAGCGCGATAACCCCGGCCTGCTCGGCCAGGAAGAGCACCTCGAGCACGTGGCTCGGCTCCTCGGTCATCGAGATGGCGTAGGTGTCGATCGCGTCGTCGCCGTACTCGGTCTGCCAGTCGGCCAGCCGGGCGAACAGCTCGAGCACCGTGCGGGCGGTCTCCGAGAGGTCGGCCTCCTCGTCGCGATAGAGCGCCTCGGGGTCGATCACCCGCTCGTCCTGGACGACCGCCTCGGTGAGCGTCTCGACGCGCTCCTCCTCGGAGAGGTCGCGGTAGTCGATCCCCTCGAGCGCGAGCGCCTCGGCGACGGCCTCGGTGTGGTTCTGCTGGTGGTCCCGGAGGTCGAGGCTCGCGAGCGAGAAGCCGAAGGTGTCGACCTGCCGGCGGAGCGGGTCGACGTGGGCGGCGACGACGCTGTCGGCACCGTTTCGCCGGGCGCTCTCGGCCAGCACGTCCAGATCCGCGCGGAACTCCGCCGCGCTCTCGTAGCCGCCGGGCCGCACGTCGTCGATCCGGTTGAGCCGCTCGCGCATCAGCTTCAGCTTCTGGCGGTAGGGCTCGCGTGGGTATCGGTCCTCGGCGCCCCGTGCGACCTCGGGGAGGCGCTCGCGGTCGGCCGACAGCGACTTCTCGAACTCGGGGCCGACGGCGATCCGGCTGCCGTCCTGGCTCATCACGCCCGAGAGCCGTTTGAGGGCGTCGCGGTAGCGCTCGAGGACGACGGTCCGCTGACGGTCCAGGGTCTCGGCGGTCACCTCGGGGGTGACGTAGGGGTTGCCGTCCCGATCGGAGCCGGCCCACGAGCGGAACTCGAACAGTTTGGGGACGTCGATGTCGTGGCCGGCCTCCTCGAGGGCCGTCTCGAACTCGTTGTAGACCTCGCCGACGACGTCGAACAGCGTGTTCTCGAGGTACCACTGGACGTTGATCGCCTCGTCGGTCGGCTCGGGCCGGCGGTTCCTGACCTGCGGGGTCTGCCAGAGGCTCACGACCTCGCTCTCGATGTCGCGCTCGACGTGGTCACGCTCCTTGTCGGTGAGCGCGCGCTCGTCCAGAGTCTCCAGATCGACCGCGACCGAACGGAGCTTCGACTTGACGGTCTTTCGCCGCGCCTCGGTGGGGTGGGCGGTGAAGGTCGGCTCGATGAGCACGTCGTCGAGGATCGCCTTCGCCGTCCGCTCGTCTTCCTCGGCCAGCGCCTCGGCGGCGACCTCGAGGCTGTCCTCCAGGGAGTCCTCCTGGGAGGCGCTGCGGATCGCGCGGACCCGTTCTCGCTCCTCGGCGAGGTTGATCAGCTCGAAGTAGGTGGTGAAGCCGCGCGCGACGATGCTCTCGCGGTCGGGCCGGAGCCGGTGGAGGATCTGGTGGAGCCCCTGTCGCGATTCCGCCTCGCCGTCCCGGTAGGCGATCGAGGCGGTTCTGAGCGTCTCGACCGTCTCGAAGTCGTCGCGGGAGGCCTGCTCGCTGATCGTGTCGCCGACCAGCGCACCGAGTTCCCGGACGTCCTGATTGACCGTCCGGTTGTGTAGCTCGTCGTCCATGCGTGTCCCCAACACGGCCCGTCTCTAAAATCCCCTGTTATGGACGAACGTTGCCACGGATCCGAGTTAACGATCGCGCTCCCCCCGACGGCTCCGTCGTGGCGGGGCGGAGAGACGGGCCCGGCCGCGGTCGGCGAGCCGGTACTTCCCCCGTTCGACCCGCTCGACGAACGAGCGTCGTTCGAGCTCGCTCAGCCGTCGGTTGACCTCCTCGCGGCTGTGTCCGATGTTGTACGCGACGACGGCGGGGGTCAGGACGAGGCCGGAGGCCGCGTACGTCTCGAGGATGCGGTCGTCGATCGGGCGCATCCAGTCCTCGCGCGGGCGCGTCGGACCCGTATCGCGGATCGCGGCGTCGAGGCGTCCCTCGAGGGACGGGTCCGTCGTCGCGAGCGAGTAGAAGCCGACGACGACGAGCAGGGCTCCGAAGCCGTGAGCCCAGTGGATGAGCACGGGGGCGAACAGTTCGGCGAGCAGCCCGCCCCCGACGAACGCCGCCACGCCCGTGACGACGGCCAACGGCGCCGGCTCGTAGCTCCCCAGCGGGATCGGCGTTCGTCGGTGGGCGTCCGCCGCCAGGCCGAGGGCGCCGACGATCGCCAGGTACTTGCTCCCCCCGAGCAGCGTCGTCTTCGTCGCCTCCGGGGCGACCAACAGGAGGGCGTGGTAGACGGTCGCCACGCCCATGACCACCGCCAGGGCGGCGACGACCCGGCCGATCGGCGACCCGCGAACCGCCCGCCAGGAAAGCAGCGAGAGGATCCCCGCACCGCTGCCCGTCGCTACGGCGAAGGGGAGGCTGATCGCCTGAGCGGTCGCGGCGGGCATATCTAGGCCTTGGTTCGTATGGCAGATAACGATATGGGTGCGCGAGGGAGCCGCTCGATTACGGCGTCGTTAACGACCGTTCGGCCGGCGCCTCACCGAACCGTGAGCGAACGGCGGCGGGCTCCGGCCGCCGCTCACTAATTGTTTTCTACGGTTCATAGGCACATAATAACGTGGCGAGCGGGAGACCGTCCGATGGGGCGACGGGAACCGTCCCGGCGCTTCGATCAGGTGACATCCATGACGAACCCAACGACGCGACGACGGGTCCTGTACGCACTGGGCGCCGCAAGCACGGTCGGGATCGCCGGCTACGGGGCGGCGGCCGAGGACGGCGAGGAACCGGACCACGAACACGACCACCACGGGGACGGTGATCACGACGAGCACGACCATCACGAACACGAGGAGCACGACGAGGAACGTCACGAGGAGTACGACGGCGAGTTCAACCACGCGGACGTCGAGTTCATGCGAATGATGATCGTCCACCACGAGCAGGCGATCGAGATGGCGAAGCTGATCCCGGGTCGGACCGACCGCTGTGAACTCCGCGAGCTCGGCCCCGAGATCATCGACGTCCAGGAGGAGGAGATCGAGCAGATGCACGAGTGGCTCGCGGAGGCCGGCGCCGACCCCGATCACGCGGACCACATGGACCACGGCGAGATGGAGGGGATGCTCTCCGAGGAGGAACTACAGGAGCTTCGCTGTGCGGAGGGTCGGGAGTTCGACTGCCTGTTCGTCGAGGGGATGATCGTCCACCACGAGGGCGCGATCGAAATGAGCGAGGACGTCCTCGAGGACGGACGAGCCGATCGCGTGGCCGACCTCGCGGAGGAGGTCATCGAGGTCCAGGAGGCGGAGATCGAGCAGATGGAGGACTGGCAGGACGAGTGGGGCTGCTGAAGGGATAACGGAACTTCATCGGCGAACGGACGATCTCGCGTGATGGATGGCGGACTGCTACTGCCGACGGACATGAACCCCGGGGTCGATCGGGCGATCGAACACGCCATCGACGCGGCCCAGCGGTACGACGCGGAGCTGCACGTGCTCTAAGCGGTCCCCGTCCTGCCGAGGGGATTTTCGAAGACCCCCGTCACGATCCAACCCTCCCGCCTCACCTCTGGTATGCTTCTCAGTTATCAACACGCCTAACGCCTCCGGCGCCCTCCCTCTAGGCATGCCCACCTACGCGTTGACTCCGATCGAGGACCTGGGCATCGAGATCGATCGGGACGACCCCCGGATCGCGATCCTCACCGGGAAACCGGGAATGGAGTCGTTCTTCGAGGGCGATGGCGAGGCGACGTACGTCTGTGCGGACTGCGGGGCGACGGTAGCGGAGAACGTCAAACGAGGGGCGATCGGGGACGTGGGGTTCGAGTGTCTCGGATGCGGAACCCTGCTCTACATGCCGGCCCACGACGCCTGAGCCTCCGGCTCCCGATCGGCTTCAGTTGTACTCGCGCCAGCGATACCCGCACTCCTTACATTTGAAGAACCTCGTTGGGGGTTCGTCGGCACTGCCGGTCTGCTTGATCGTGTACCAGGCCTCGCCGTTCCCACACTCCTCGCAGGTCACGTCCCGCGCGGTGGGTTTGCCCTCGAACTCCGCGCCCTCCTCGGTCTCGATGAGCTCGTCGCCGCTCTGGGCCTCCGTCGAGACGAACTCCGATTCGGATTCGCGGTCGCGCGCGACCCGTTCCCCACAGGAGCCACAGACCCACTGCTCGCCCTCGGCCTTCATCATCGACCCGCACTCCGGACAGAACTGCATGAGAAGAGTCTACGCGGCTCTCACCCCACAACCCACGGGATCCGGCAACTTTCGTCGCCGAACCGAGGGTCGTGTGCCCGTATAACACGCCTGCGACGGCAAGTATGTACTTGATTATCGTTCCTGAAGTATCGGGGCCATGGTATCCGATCCCAGGGACGACGAGGAGACCGAGGAGGACGACGAGTTCCGCTGTACGATCTGCAACGAGACGTTCGAGGACCAGCAGGCGTTGGAGCGACACGGCGAGGAGGAACACGAGGGCGACGAGGACTACAGCAAACAGCCGTAGCAGGAAGTGGGTCAGTCGATACGGACGCCCTCGTTTCGCCCGGCGACAACCCGTACCTCCCCGCCGACGCCCGCCCGCGAGAGCGCCCGCCGTCCGGCCTCGTGAGCGTCGTCCGCGCGCGCCCGATCGGTGACGCCGTAGACGGTCGGCCCCCACGAGGACTGGCCGGCGCCCTCGATCGCGGGGTCGGACTCCAGTTCGCGGACGAGCTCGCCGACGGGCGGGCGATACACCCCGCCCTGGGCGTCGGCGTACCACGCGCCGTTGAGCCGGCCGACCTCCGCGACGCCCGCGCCGAAGGTCGCGAGATCGTCCCCGACGACCGCGGGCAGCACCCGCCGCGTACAGATGGCGGTGACCTCGTCGGCGATCCCGGGGCTCGCGCGCTCGACGACCGAGCGCATGTCGTCGTCCTCCTCGCGGCCGCTCTTTCCGGGTTCGACGTCGGGAACGACCACCAGGAAGCGCCAGTCGTCGGGAACCGGATGGCGCGCGATCACCGGCGGCACCTCCCAGCTCCCGTCGCGGGGCCGCTCGGCGGTGAAACGGGTCGTCGGGTGGCCCGCGTCGAGGACGAACCCGCCCGACTCGAAGGCGGCGATCCCGACGCCGCTTCGCCCGCCCCGCCCCAGTAACGGAGCGCGCTCGCGGACCCGTGGCTCGCGGCCGTACGCGCGGGCGATCCCTGTGAGGACAGCCAATGCGAGCTGCGTGCCGCTACCGAGCCCGGCGTGGCGCGGGAGCGTCTCGCGGATGGAAACGCGCGCGCCCGGCACGTCGAGCAGCTCGACCGCCCGGCGGGCGTATCGCTCGGCGTCCGGGTGTTCCGCACCGATTCCCTCGGCGCGCTCGCACTCGACGACCAGCCGCGGCTCGGAAAGCGCGAGCCCCAGGCTCCCGTAGAGGCGCTCGTGGGCCAGCGAGAGGTTCTGGAAGCCGAAGTGGAGCCGGCCGCCGGCGGAGACCCGGACCGTCATCGGCGGGGGTTCGGGCGGTCGGGGGAAGGGCGTTTCGACGGTGACGATCCGGTCACTCGTCGGGCCGGACCAGCAGCACCGGCGTCGTGGCGTGGCGCGCGACCTTGCCGGCGACGTCGCCGAGCAGGAACTTCCCGACCGCGCTGCGCCCGCGCGCGCCCATCACGATGAGGTCCATCCCCTCGTCGGTCGCGTAGTCGGTGATCACCTCGGCCGGGTCGCCCTCGACGACGGCCGCCTCGGCCGCGACGTCCTCGGCCCGGGCGCGTTCGACGGCCGCGTCGGTGAGGTCGCTGCCGGCCTCCGCACGGCGCTCTTGCATCTCCTGGCGCTCGGGGGAGTTGCGCGAGAGTTCGCTGACGGCTTCTGCCGCCCGACCGGAGCCCCGATCGTCGACGACGTGGAGCGCGTGGACGGTGCTTCCGAACTTCGCGGCGATGCCGACGGCGTGCTCGACCGCCTGATCAGCCTGATCGCTCCCGTCGACCGGGACGAGGATGGTGTCGTACATACTCGAACGTCGGCGAAGCGCCACATAACTGCTGGGGACGAACCACCGACCCGGCATATAAACGATTATACTCCACCCCGGACGAGGGCCGATACCATGGTACTCTCGAACCCGCTCGTCCCGTTCGTGATCGGCGTGGTCGCGGTCGTACTGTTGCTCGTCTGGCTGAAGCTGCCCGCGTTCGTCGGGCTGATCCTCGCGGCGATGGCGATCGGGATCGCCACGCCCGAGCTCCCGTTCGCGACCGTTCCCGAGGAGCTCGCGGAGGCCTTCGGCGACACGATGGTCGACATCGGGATCCCCATCCTGATGGCGGCGATCATCGGGAAGTGTCTGATGGACAGCGGGGCCGCAGAACGCGTCGTCCGGGCCTTCCTCTCGATCACCGGCGAGGACAACTCCGAGTACGCGCTGCTGGGCTCGAGCTACGTCCTCTCCATTCCCGTCTTCTTCGACAACGTCTTCTACCTGCTCGCGCCGCTGGCCCGCTCGATGAAGGCCCGGACCGGCGTGAAGTACTCGCTGTACATCTCGGTGCTGGCCTCGGGGGCGCTCGCGACCCACATGCTCGTCCCGCCGACGCCGGGTCCGCTCGCCGCCGCCGGGAGTCTGGGGGTCGATCTGGGTCTCGCGATCCTGATCGGCGCGATGGTCGCGCTGCCGGCCTCGCTGCTCGCGGGGATCGTCTACGGCACCTATCTCCACGGCCGCGAGGACTTCCCGCTGCGCGACGCGATGGGCTCGACTCCCGAGAGCCTCGAGGAGAAGGCAGAAACCCCGACCGCACAGCTCCCCGGTCTGTTCGAGTCCGGGATGCCGATCCTCCTGCCGGTGGTGCTGATCGCCTCCTCGACGATCGCGAACGCGCTCGCAGAACAGGGAGTCCTCGCGGAGGGAGGTTCGCTCGTCCAGCTTACCACCTTCGTCGGGAACGCGAACTTCGCGCTGACGGCGGCAGCGATGGCGGCGGCGTTCACCCTCTATCGCCTCGAGATCGGCGACCGTGAGGAGTTCAGCGAGGAGCTGACGGAGGCGCTCAAGAGCGGCGGCAACATCATCGCGATCACCGCCGCCGGGGGGACCTTCGGCGCGATGCTCGCGGCCGCGGGCGTCGGCGAGTACATCGCCGAGGGGCTCGCGGCGCTCGGCATCTCGCTTTTGATCGCCGGCTGGCTGATCGCCGCGGTGATCCGGGTCGCGCAGGGCTCGGCGACGGTCGCGATCCTGACGGGCGCGTCGATCATGGCGCCGTTGCTGGACGCGCTGGCGGCCCACCCGGTCTACATGCTGATGGCGGTGGGCTGTGGCGCGATGATCGCGCCCTGGTACAACGACAGCGGCTTCTGGATCATCAGCGAGGTCGCCGGCATCACGCAGGTCGAGACGTTCAAGACCTACTCGGCGACCGCGACGATCATGTCGATCACGGGGCTGGTGATGGTGCTCGTGCTCTCGACGGTGCTGCCCTTCTAGACCGAGAGCGCCCGGTCGACCGCCTCGCCGATCTCCTCGCGGGCCTCCTCATCGAGCGCGACCAGCGGCGGCTTCACCTCGTCGTTCGGGATGACGTCGCGGTGGAGCAGGGCGGCCTTCGTCGCGGGCGCGAAGCCGTACTCGGCACAGAGGTCGAACAGCGGCGCGATCGCCTCGCGCTGGAGCTCGGCGCCCCGCTCCTCGTCGGCGCTCTCGATCAGTTCGGCGAACACCTCGGGGATGACGTTCGCGAGCGCGTGGACCCCGCCGTTCGAGCCCATCCGCAGCGCGGGCACCAGCAGGCTGTCGAAACCCTGGAAGAGGACGAACCCCTCGGGCGTCTTGCGGTCGACCGTGAGGAAGTAGGAGAGGTCGCCACTGGTGTCCTTGATCCCACGCACCGAGTCGTGCTCGGCGAGCGCTCCCACGGTTTCGGCGGGGATCTCGTTTCCGACGTACATCGGGATGTTGTAGAGATACAGCGGCAGGGCGGTCTCCTCGGCGATCGCCTCGAAGAACTGCCGGGTCCCCTCGGCGCTGTTGGCGGTGTGGAAGTACGGGCCGACGATCGCGGCGGCGTCCGCGCCCGCCGCTTCCGCCTCCTCGATCCGGTCGAGGATCTCGGGGACGCTCGTGCCCGCCGCGCCGGCGATCACGGGCGCGTCGCCCGCTGCCTCGGCGACGGTGCCGATCACCTGCTGGCGCTGTTCGGGTGTGAGGCTGGCGAATTCCCCTGTGGTGCCGCAGGGGAAGAGGCCGTCGACGCCGCCGTCCAGAATGAACTCCGCGAGCGAGGCAAGCGACTCCTCGTCGACCTCCCCGTCGTCGAGGGGGGTGACGATCGGACACAACGCGCCGGTGAACGAACTGTCGATCGAACTCATCGTCCGTACTCGATCGGGCACGGCCAAAGGAGTTGCCGTCGCGGTAATAGTCAGTTCGGTGGCCCGAACTCCCCGTCCTCGAAGGCGATCGGCTCGAGCGGGCCGACCGAGACGTCCTCACGACCCTCGAGTTCCCGGGCAACGGGCTCGGAGACCAGCAGCTCGTCGGGCTCCATCGTGTTCTCGATGCGCGCGACGCGCAGGTCGGCGGGGTCCGCGACGCCGGTGGTCGAACAGGCCAGGATCAGCGCGGTCAGGTCGTCGGGGACGGTAAAGGGGATCCGTGCTCGCGAGGTCTCGCCGCTGGTGGCGATGTTGACGTACATGTCGTCGAGTGCGAGCTCCTCGACGACGTCGCGGTGGACGAAGTCGGCGAGGCCGAGCCCGAGGCCGTTGCCGTGGGAGGCCGGCGTGATCGAGCGCGCGTAGATCCGGGTGACGCTCGGGGAATCGGGCTCGCTCTCCCCGTGAAAGAGCACCCGGCCGATCACGTTGGTGTCCATGCCGGTTCCCGAGACCTCCTTGCCGATCTCGTCGACCACGAGGAGGTCGAGGTCCTCGACGGGGAGCATGGGAAGCTCCTCCCGGGCGACGTCGAGCAGCTCGGGTTCGCGATCGAGGATTTCTGTCGAACCAACGCCCTCGATGTGGGTCGCCCGGTCGGCGGCGTTCTCGATCAGCCCGATCCCGCCGACGACGCACTCCTCGATGATCAGCTCGGCTCGCTCCTGGATGACCTCGCTGAAATCGCTCGCCAGCCCGGCGTTGTGTAGCGACTCCGCGCCGCGGTGCTTCCCCAGCCCGATCACGGCGATCTTACAGAGCCCGCTCTCGACGGGTCCATGGAAATCGGTGTGGGGTTTGATCCGGTTCGCGAGGATCACCGCGTCCATCGCGAGGGCGTCCTCGGCGACGTAGACCGGCCGTTCTAAACTATCCGTTCCGACCTCCGCAACCGCCATCGAGGTGTGGATCGGGCAGTCCAAACGGTCCTCGGTGATCCCGAGCGCTTCGAGCGTCTCGCGTTGCCCTTCGCTGGTCGCGCCCCCATGCGAGCCCATCGCGGCGATCACCGAGGGCTCGAACCCCCGCTCGCGAAGCTCGTCGACCGCCGCCTCGAGCACCGCGGGCATGTCGTGGATCCCGCGACTCCCGGCGGTGATCGCCACCTCCGCGCCGGGATCGAGCGAATCGAGCGGGAGGTCGTCGACGGCCGCCCGGGCGGCCCCCTCCAGATCGTCGATCGAGTCGAGATCGCGGTGGCGGGTCGCACGCGCGAAGCGGGGCAGGTCGTCGCGCTCGACGTCGTTGGCGCCCCGCAGCGTCCCCGCGTCCGGGAACTCGAGGTTCATACCCCCTCACCCGCTTCGACGCGCGTCCGTTCCCGCGCCATCCCGCTCGCGACTTCGACGGCGTCGAGCAGGCTCTTCTCGCTCGCGATCCCCTCGCCCGCGATATCGAAGGCGGTGCCGTGGTCGACGCTCGTCCTGATGATCGGCAGGCCGATGGTGACGTTGACCCCCGAGACCGCACCGCCCTCCGCGAAGCCGAGCATCTTGATCGGGATGTGACCCTGGTCGTGGTACATCGAGACCACGCAGTCGGCGGCCCCGCGGGCCGCCCCCACATAAATCGTGTCGGGCGACTCCGGCCCGAAGGCGTCGATCCCCTCCTCGCGAGCCCGCTCGACCGCCGGCTCGATCTCCGCGCCGTCCTCCTCGCCGAGCAACCCCCCGTCGCTGGCGTGGGGGTTCAGCCCCGCGACCGCGACCGTCGGGGAGTCGATCCCGAGTTCGCGCAGCGCCTCGTCGGTCACGCGAACGGTATCGAGCACCGATTCCTCGCTCACGAGGTCGCAGGCCTCCCGCAGCGGGACGTGCGTGCTGACGTGGGTCACTCGAAGGGGGCCCTCGATCAGCATCATCGAGTAGTTCTCGGTATCGGTGTAGTCGGCGAGCATCCCGGTATGGCCCGCGTAGTCGCTGCCGGCGAGCTTCGTCGACTGTTTGTTGATCGGGGCGGTCGTCATCGCGTCGATCCCCCCCGACTGGGCGAGCTCGATCGCCCGTTCGATATACTCCAGACTCGCTTCGCCGTACTCCTCGCGGACGACGCCCCGCTCCAGCTCCGCGACGTTGTCCAGATCGAGGACGGGGATTCGATCGTCCCTAAACGAGGCCTCGTCGGGCGAGCCGACCCGTTCTATCCCGAGGTCCGACCCACAGACCTCGCGGGCGCTCTCGACGACATCGGCGTCGCCGATCACCAGCACGTCGGCCGTCTCCCGAAGCTCGCGATACCCCTTGACGATCACCTCCGGGCCGATCCCCGCCGGATCGCCCATCGTGATCCCGATCGTGGGCTCACTCATGGTCGCCACCGAGGGCCCGCAGGCAGTTAATTACCGTTGCATCGCTCCCGAACCCGCCGGCTTTCGTGACGACCGGGAGCCCGTCGGCACACCCTCCATCGAGACGGCTCACGGGGATGCCCGCCTCGACTTCGACGCCCGAAAGCGAGAGCGCCCGGACGCCGAGCGCGTCGAAGGCGGCCATCGCGATGTCCCCACCGGTGACGAACAGCCCCGCCGCCTCCCCGCACCCCGCACGCGCCGCGCTCGCGAGCGCCGCCGTGACCCGCTCCCGGATCGCCTCCCCGTCGAGCCCGCGCTCGTGGCCGAGTTCGAGGGTCCGCTCGACCGCCTCGCGATCCGGAGCGGCCGTGACGACGGCGTGCTCGCCGGCCGCGAGGCGATCGGCGGTCCGCCGACCCGCCTCCCGTCCCGCGCCCTCGGGATCGGAAAGCAGCTCCTCGGGCCCGATCGCGATCACCCACTCCTCGGGGAGCGCAGCGAGCTGTTCGAGCGAGCGTTCGCTGACGCTCCCGACGACCCCCAGCGCGCCGCCCGCGGCGTACTCGAAGCCGGGCTTTCGGTCGGGCTCGCCCGGGACGGCGACGTGTTCGGCGAGGCCCGAGCTGCCGGCATAGAGCGGGCGGCGATCGGACTCCCGACCGGCACGGGCGATCGCCACGAGATGGCGCTCGTGGGTCGCGTCGCAGGCGATCACCGACCCCGGAGGAACGTCATCGAGTACCCCTCGAACTGCGTCGGGACCGGCGGCGACGGCCCCGATCCCGAGGTGACGGACGGGTCGATCCAGCCCCTCGAACAGCGCCGGCAGGCGGGCGCTCGCGGGCGGGTTCGGATCGTTTGCGTACTCGGTGTCGGTCAACAGGCAGCCGTCGACGAGGTGGTGGCTGCAGGCGGTGAGCCGGCCGACTGCGGGCGCGGCGGGGGCGAACAGCCCGCGGTCGAACCTCTCCATGGCGGCGTCGACCTCGCTTGCGACGTTTCCACGAAGGGTGGAGTCGACCTTCTTGTAGACGACCGGCGCGTCGGTCCCTCGAACTACCCGGCGGACCCGCTCTGCGGCCGTCTCCGGGTCGGCATAGCGCGAGTCGGTGTTGACTGCGAGGACCGACGCGTTGGGCTCGGAGTCGGGATCGACCCGTACCGTCGTCCCGTAGCCCCGCTTGGCGAACGCGTGGGCGGTGTCGGTCGCGCCGGTGAGGTCGTCGGCGACGACCAGCGCACGTGGCATGGATCGCGTTTGGGACGCTCCCCTCAAAACGGGTTCCATCGCTGGTCCATCGAGAGCCGGACGTGGATCGGCGGAACTGAGCTACAGCGGTGTGAACGGCACCGTCGCGAGCGACTCGGCGTCGTATGCGAGTGCCTCGGACTGGTCGACGCCCGCGGGCGTCGCGAGATCGACGATCCGCGGGGCGTTCTCGACCGCATCCTCGCGCGCACCGCCGAAGACGAAGGGTTCGGCCTCGACGCCGACCGGGCGGAGGATCCCGTTGTCCTCGCTCCCGACGATCGGGGCGACTTCGGCCTCGCCGACGTCCAGGTCGCCGAGCGCGTCCTTCGCGACCGAGACGATCGCCGTATCGCTCGCGAAGTCGACGAACGTCCCTGGTGTAGCGAGCTCCGATTCCTCGGCGTCGACGAGGCCCCGGCCGAACCCGCTCGCGTCGACCCGGTAGTGCCACTCCTCGGCGAACTCGGCGGTGAGCTCGAGGTCGCCCAGTTCACTCGTCCGTCCGTCCTCGCGCGAGGGATCACGCAGGTAAAGCAGGAAGTAGTGGGGCGAGAACTCCCCGCCGAAGGTGTCGTAGAGGTTCTCGACCTCGAAGGCGAAGCGGAACTCCTCGTCGGTCTCGTAGACGCCCAGTGATAGGAGGTCGAAGGCGCCGTCCTCGAACGCGTCGTCGGTCGGGTAGACGTACTCACCGGGGCCGTGGTCGTCGCCACTGGGGTCATCCAGTTCGGCGATCAACTCACCGGGCTCGACGGTGACGGTCCCCGACGCGAGCTCGCTTCCGTCCCCGGGGTCGCGCACGACGACATCGTAGCTCCCGATCGAGCCGATCGAGAAGCCGAGATCGACGGTCTCGTCGTCGGCGCCCGGCGGGAGCCGGACGTTGTCGACGGCCGCGAGCTCCCCGTCGATCTCGATCTCGACGGTCGTCCCGCCGACGAACGCGGAGTCGTTCGAGCCGGTGGCGGAGACGACGGGCTCGCCGAGGCCGGCCTCCGAATCGACCGAGTAGGCGAGCTCCTGTTCGGGGCGCTCGTAGTCGGGGAGCTCGTTGATCTCGCCGCCGCGGGCCCGGCGGAGTCGGACCGCCGTCCCGCCGCTCGGCGCCATCGAAGCGAGCAGGGTCGTGCTCGGGTTCACGATCGCCTCGTCGATCCGCACGCCGGTGGGATCGCTATCGACGCCGGCGCCGACCTCGTCGGAGTAGATCTCGGCGACGTAGTTCGGTCCCTGGCGGTTGCCCTGCCCGGCGCCACCCGACTTACCGGGCGCGAGGAACTCTAGGGGGACATCGATCGCGCGCCCGTTCCCGTCGGTCATCGCGCCGACATACCACTTCTCGCCCGACCGTCGGGCCGTAGCGACGTACTCGCCGACCTGCGACTCGACAACGCGGGTCTCGTCCCAGTCCATCGGCACCTCCTCGATGAACGCGAACTCCGGCTCCGCGTCGAAGTTCTCGTTCTCGGGCGTGTAGCCCTCGTACTCGGCCGGAACCGGTGAGTCCTCGCCGACCTCGGTGACGGCGATCGTGTTGAGATTAAACCCGCCAACGTCGCCCTCGAAGGTCTCGCCGGCGTCGTAGTTCAGCTCGATCGCGATCTCGTTGTCGCCGGCCTCGAGTTCGACCTCGGTCGTGAACACCTCCCACTCGTCCCAGTAGTCGGTGAACTCGGGCTCGATCGTTTCGGAGCCGTCGTCGACACGGAGGGTCGCCCGCGGTCCGCCGGCCTCGATCACGCGCTCGGCGTTGTCCTCGGGTGCGCTCGCGTAGCGGAGATGGAGGTCGTAGGCGCCCGCCGACTCGACGTCCCGCACGGTAAAGGAGACCGACGACCCGCTTGGAACGCGGTTGGGATCGACCGCGACGGCGTTCGTTCCGAAGGCGTTTCGCCACTCGTCGAGCGTGATCATACCGTCGAGCTCGCCCGACGCGGCTTGGAGGAGCTCGCCGACCTCGAACTCGCTGCTGACGTACGCCTCCATCCTGTCGGCGGCCATCTGCAGTCCGCTGAGGTAGTTCGGGTACATCGCGAGCTGTTTGGCCCGCGTCGTCTGGACCTGATCGCCCCGGTCGTCGTTGAACGTGATGTCGAAGATACCGGGCTGGTAGCTCACCGGCCCCGCGAGGTTCCGCGTGAACGGGATCGTGACGTGGTGCTCCCGTCCGACGTTCGAACTCAGCTGGTCGAAGCCGTCGAACTCCTGGGCGGTGACGACCTCGCGGTTCGCGACGTTGGGGTAGGTGCGCAGCTCGCCGGTCGGCTTGATCCCTTCGTGGATCTCGAGCAGCTGGCGGTTGGCCGCGGCCTCCCGGATCACGAGCCGGTGGTGGTTGACCGCGAGCTGGTTGTGCTGGTTGTGGGTCGGCTCGGAGCCGTCACCGTCGATCCCCAGCCCCGGATCCGAGACGTAGCCGTTCTTGATCGAGTGGATCCCCACGTCCTCGTACTGCTCGAAGACGTCGTCGTTCAGGATCTGGTCCTCGTAGTTCGGGAGGTTCCCCGCCGTCTCGTTGTGCATCGTCATCTCGACCCCGTCGAGGTCGGCGCCGAACTCGGCGACCTCCCGGACGTCGAAGTCCGGATAGGAGTCGTCGACGCCGAACTCGAGTCCGGAGCCGTCGCCGGGGTAGGTGTCCCAGCCCTCGTTCCAGCCCTCGACGAGCACGCTGTCGATGCCGTTCTCGTCGGCGAACCGCATGTACCGTTTCATCCGTTCCGTCCGAGCGCCGTGGATGTATCCGGCCGCCTCCTCCGGGCTCTCGAAGGAGTCGTCGGGGCGGTACTCCCAGTTCGCGGAGCCGGCGATCATCGTCCACCAGATCCCGACGTATTTCCTGGGAACGATCCAGTCCGTGTCGGGTTCCCCGTCGACGGTCGGCAGGGCCGACTCCTCGAGCGGGTCGGCTAGAAGGGGGATCAGCTGGGACTCGATCAGGTCGCCCGGGGTCGAGCCGACCTGGATCGTCCGCCACGGGGTCGCGTTCGGAAGTTCGAGGGAGACCTTCGACCCGTCGGGCAGGGGCGTGAGCTCGGTCGTGAACCTGGTTCCCCCGTCCTCCGAACGGGGCGCGAGCGTCGCCGCGGCGTAGTCGTCGAGGTTCGACTCGTGGACGCTCAGGTAGACGTCCTCGGCGTCGACGGTCAGCGGCGTGTGCACCCCGTTTCTGAGTTCGGTTCCGGTCGGTCGGGTCTCGCGGGTGCCGCCGGGAATTTCCGAGAGCGGCGACTCGGTGTACTCCTGTTCGAACCGCGGGTTGGTGACCTCGTTTCGGATCCACCACGCGGTGTGGTCGCCGTCGAAGTCGAAGCTGGTGTTCTCGCTCGTGACGATCGCTCTGTCCGAATTGCTCGCGAATTCCTCATCGAGGACCACGCGAAAGCCCAGGCCGTCGTCGAAGACCCGGACCTCCAAGTTGGCCGACCGGCCCGATCCCTCGACCTCCTCCAGCCCGACGATCAGCGACTCGTAGTCGGCTGAGACCTGCTCGAAGTCGCCCCAGACGGGCTCCCACTCCTCGGTGGCCGACTCGCGCTCGCTACCGGTCACCTCGAGGGTGGCCCCGTCCTCACCCTCCACCGAGGCGCCGAACGCCGGCTGGTTTCGGAAATCGAAGCCCAGCGTCGAGGGGCCGATCCGGGTCGTCCCGTCGCAGACGACCTCGTAGCTCGGAACGCCGTTCGAGACATCGACCGTCACCGAGATCGAGCCGTCGGGCGACTCGACGCGCTGGACGGCGTCGTCCTCCTCGTTCGTGACCCGTGCGGCCACCGCGGCGGGTACATCCCGGCTGTAGGCGGCCGCGGCGACGAGCGCCCCGACCCCGCCGAGGAAGCCACGTCGGCTCGAGCCCTCGTAGCCCTGCTGAAATCGTTTTTCACTCATTTTCGAGTTGGAATCGAACCGCACGATTAATAAACTTAATCACAGCTGTCGTCTGGGATATGAATAGGGGATTTCGCCATCGGCCGCGACGCGGGATCGGCTACCCCATCGGCAGCTATTAATCCCTCCACACCCGCCGAGTGAATATGAGTAACACGCCACAGCAACGTCGGCGCGAGGGCGGTGAGAAACGCGAGGACCTGCCGAGTCGCGAGGTGACGGAGGGGCCGGAACGCGCGCCCCACCGCGCGATGTTCCGCGCGATGGGCTACGACGACCGGGACCTCTCCTCGCCGATGGTCGGGGTCGCCAACCCGGCGGCGGACATCACGCCGTGTAACGTCCACCTGGGCGACGTGGCCGATAGCGCGATCGAGGGCGTCGACGGGGCGGAGGGCATGCCCATCGAGTTCGGCACGATCACCATCTCCGACGCGATCTCGATGGGCCACGAGGGGATGAAGGCCAGCCTGATCTCCCGAGAAGTGATCGCCGATTCGGTCGAGCTGGTCGCCTTCGGCGAGAAGATGGACGCGCTGGTGACCGTCGCGGGCTGCGATAAGAACCTGCCGGGGATGATGATGGCCGCCATTCGTACCGATCTCCCGAGCGTCTTCCTCTACGGCGGTTCGATCATGCCCGGCGAGCACGAGGGTCGCGACATCACAGTGCAAAACGTCTTCGAAGGGGTCGGCGCGGTGAGCTCCGGCGAGATGAGCGAGGACGAGCTGGTCGAGATGGAACACGACGCCTGCCCCGGCGCGGGCTCGTGTGGCGGGATGTTCACCGCGAACACGATGGCCTCGATCAGCGAGGCGATCGGGCTCGCGCCCCTCGGGAGCGCGGGCGCGCCCGCCGAGACCGACGAGCGCTACGAGATCGCCCGCGAGGCCGGCGAGCTCGCGCTCGACTGCGTCGAGGCAGACCGCACCCCCTCGGAGATCCTCTCGAAGGAGAGCTTCGAGAACGCCATCGCCGTGCAGGTCGCGATGGGCGGCTCGACCAATGCCGTGCTCCACCTGCTGGCGATGGCCGCCGAGGCCGGCATCGACCTCGAGATCGAGGAGTTCGACGAGATCTCGCGGAGAACGCCGAAGATCGCGAACCTCCAGCCCGGCGGTACCCGCGTGATGAAGGACCTCTGGGAGCAGGGCGGCGTCCCGGTCGTGATGCGCCGGCTGCTCGAGGCGGGCCACGTCCACGGCGACGCGATGACCGTCACCGGGCGCACGGTCGAGGAGGAGCTCGACCATCTGGAGGAGGCGGGAGAGATCCCGGAGGACGACGCGGTCGACGCCGACTTCATCTACACCGTCGACGATCCCTACCAAGAGGAGGGCGCGATCAAGATCTTGACCGGTAATCTCGCGCCCGACGGCGCGGTCCTCAAAGTCACCGGCGACGACAAGTTCCACCACGAGGGTCCTGCCAGAGTGTTCGAGAACGAGGAGGACGCCATGGAGTACGTCCAGGAGGGGTACATCTCCTCGGGCGACGTGCTCGTCATCCGAAACGAGGGGCCCCGCGGCGGGCCCGGCATGCGTGAGATGCTCGGCGTCACCGCCGCCGTCGTCGGCCAGGGCCACGAGGACGACGTGGCGCTGCTCACCGACGGCCGCTTTTCGGGTGCGACTCGCGGCCCGATGATCGGGCACGTCGCGCCCGAGGCGGCCGACGGCGGCCCCATCGGGCTGGTCGAGGAGGGCGACACGGTTACCGTGGACATCCCCGAGCGAACCCTCTCGGTCGACGTGAGCGACGGCGAACTCGAGGATCGCCTCGAGAAGTGGGAGCGTGCGGAACCCCAGTACACGACCGGCGTGCTCGCGAAGTACGGCGCGGCGTTCGGCTCGGCGGCCAACGGCGCAGTGACGAACCCCGGCGCGAAGCAGGAATAGGCGGGCGGTGTTCGGTGCGGCGGACCCCAGCGGAGGTGAGTCAGCGGTTCACGAGTACGAGTCCCGCCAGCGCGGCGCCGACGAGGGCGATCCCGATCCCCGAGAGGCCGGTACCGTAGGCGAAGTCGGCGACCGTGTGGACCGCGCCGACGAACGCGAGGCCGAGCAGGAGAAGCGACAATGCGAGCGACCGTTTGTCCATGCGATCGGGTAGGACCGGATCGCCATCAACCCGTCGCCGGTCCCGTCGGCGGGATCGGCTGGCTTTATGCGGCTGGCGGAACCCAACTCCGGTACGAGTCCCCGATGTGGTCGATCGATACACGACGAGAGGCGGGTAGGAGCCGATGGACGCGGTGAGCCGACCGGCCGTCGCCGAGCTGCCCGTCTCGGACCCCGTGTTGATCTTCGCGCTCGCGATGATCGCCTTCCTGGTCGCCCCGTTGTTGTTCGGGCGCTACCGCCTGCCCGGCATCGTCGGGATCATCCTCGTCGGGGCGGCCATCGGCCCGAACGCGCTGGGCGTCCTCGAGCGCGACGCGACGATCGTCCTGCTGGGCGAGGTCGGGCTGATCTACCTGATGTTCGTCGCGGGCCTCGAGATCGACCTCGACGGCTTCTTCGAGGGCGTCGACCGCAGCGTCGTCTTCGGCCTGCTCTCCTTTCTCGTTCCCCAGGCGGTCGGGACCGTCGCCGGCGTCGCCGTCCTCGGGCTCTCGATACCGGCCGCGCTGCTGTTCGCGTCGATCTTCGCCTCCCACACGCTGCTCGCCTACCCGGTCGTCAACCGGCTGGGGATCGCGACCGACGAGGCGATGACCGCCACGATCGGGGGGACGATCCTCACCGACACGCTCGCGCTGCTCGTGCTCGCGATCGTCGTCGCGTCCGCCGAGGGCGCGCTCGACGCGGCGTTCTGGGCGCAACTGGGGGTCGGCTTGACGCTGTTTTTCGTCGGAGTCTGGGTCCTCGTCCCCCGGATCGGCGCGTGGTTCTTCCGAACGGTCAACGAGGAGAGCTACTTCGAGTTCCTGTTCGTGATGAGCACCCTGTTCGTCTGTGCGTACCTCGCCGAACTCGCGGGCGTCGAGCCCATCGTCGGCGCCTTCCTGGCAGGACTCGTGTTGAACCGGCTGATCCCCGCCCACGGGACGCTGATGAACCGCATCGAGTTCGTCGGCAACGCGCTGTTCATCCCCTTCTTCCTGCTGTCGGTGGGGATGCTCGTCGACGCCCGCGCGATCGCCGAGGGCCCCCGGACGCTGCTGATCGCGGGCGTGCTGATCGTCAGCGTCCTCGCGACGAAGTTCGCCGCGGCATGGATCGCCGGCCGGCTCTACGGCTACAGCGCCGATCAGGTCCGGGGGATGTTCGCGCTCTCGCTGGGCCAGGCCGCCGCGGCGCTCGCGATCGTGCTCATCGGCTTCCAGGTCGGGATCGACGGCTTCGACCAGGAGATGGTCAACGCCGTCGTCCTGATGATCCTCGCGGTCAGCGTGATCAGCCCCGCGGTCATGGAACGGGCCGGCAAGCGGATCGCGCTCGCGGGCGAGCGGAGCGACTACGACCCCGCCGATCGCGCACAGCGGCTGTTGATCCCCTTCGCCGATGACTCGGACAACGCCGAGGGGCTCGTGGACCTGGCCCTCGCGATCCGCGAGCCGCGGGCGAGCGACCCGCTCCGGGCGGTCACGGTCGTCGAACCCGGCGAGGGCGCCGACGCACGGGTGGCACGCGCCGAGGCGACGCTCGACCGGACCGCCGAGTACGCTTCGGGCGCGGAGGTCCCCCTCAAGTCGGGGACGCGGCTCAACTACAACGTCGCCTCGGGGATCGTCAACGCGGCCGTCGAGAACCGCGCGTCGACGGTCGTCATCGGTTGGGACGGCGCGCGCTCGCGCGAACAACGGGTCTTCGGCGAGGTGATCGACCAGGTGCTCCGGCGGACGACCCAACAGGTGCTCGTCTCGCGGGTGCGCGAGCCCCTCGGGACCGCCCGCGAGCTCGTGGTGTTGTTCCCGCCGGGGATCGCCCACAACGCGGGCTTCGGCGAGGCGGTCCACACGGTCAAGACGCTCGCCGACCGGAGCGGAACCCGGGTGCGCGGCGTCGTCGTCGGCGACGATCCCCGACGATACGAGCGACTCTTCGAGGGCGTCGAGCCGGAGATTGCCGCGGGGTTCGAAGGCGTCGAGGACTGGAAGGCGCTTCTGGAGGTGCTCCGCGACGACGTCTCCTCGCGGGACCTCGTGGTCTGTCTGAGCGCCCGTCGGGGGACGGTCGGCTGGCATCCCCAGCTCCAGACCCTCCCGAAGAGCATCTCGACGCTGGTCGACGGCGACTTCGTCGTCGTCTATCCGGCAAGCGCCGAGCGCGCGGACGACCGGCGGTTCCTCCGGCTGCGGTAGGCGAAGCCCGGATATAAGCCGCCGGCGCCCGAATCTCCGGCATGTCCGTCGAGCAGTTCCTCGGGGAGTTCCGCGAGCGGCGGCTTGCTGGCTCGACACCCGGTCCTATCCGTGAATCCCGCTGCTCGCGGACTCACTCGTCACGGGATCTCACGGTCTGGCGACGCGGTAGAACATGGGACCATGGTCGCTCGTGCTATTCGCTCCCCGTTTCATTCTTCTTCGAAAAGTGGGACCGCTGAGAGTCGAACTCAGGTCCTACCGACCCCATCGGCAGAGGATACCACTACCCCACGGTCCCGCGTTTCGGACAACGCCCGTCGACCAATTAAGGGTGTCGTTTCGCTCCGGCGGGTTCGCCTCGTCGGGTCAGACCAACACCCGCTCGAGGGCGACGACCCGACCCGAATCCGCGTCGGGGTCGCCGACGAGCCGACCGAGACAGACCGCCGATCCGTCGGGGGTGTAGCAGGCGACCAGCGGCTCCTCGTCGGGGTCGCCCTCGCTATCGATGACCCCCGGCGCGTAGACCTGCGCGCCGTTCGCGACTTCGCGGGCGGCGCTCGGGGCGATCGTCACCCGCGGGAGGTGAACGAGCGCGCGCTCGCCCGGCGCGAGGATCCCTCGAAGGGGCTCCTCGTCGCCCTCCTCGGCGAAGGCGATCGCGTCGACCAGGTCGTGAAGCGAGCACAGCGAGGCGTCGTCGAAGGGGGTCGTCGCGGTTCGGCGCAGGTGGCCCATGTGGGCGCCGGTCCCCAGCGCGAGCCCGAGGTCGTGACAGAGCTTTCTGATGTACGTCCCGCTCTCACAGCGGATCCGGAGCAGGGCCTTCCGCTCGCGGACCTCGAGCAGGTCGAGCTCGTGGACCGTCCGCACCCGGAGGCGCCGCGAGACCGCGCTCTTTCTGGGCGGCTTCTGGTAGAGCGCTCCCTCGAACTCCCCGATCACGGATTCGATGTCCGTCGGCGCCGGCCCGTGGAGCTCCAGGACGGCGACGTACTCCTTCTCCCCTTCGAGGAAGGCGGGCGCGAGCCGGGTCGCGGTCCCGGTCAGCGTCGGGAGACAGCCCGTCACCTTGGGGTCGAGGGTGCCGGCATGGGCGGCCTTCTCGACGTCGAGGGCGTCGCGCAGCCAGCCCGAGGCCTGGTGGGCCGAGGGGCCGGGCGGCTTGTCGAGGTTGACGACGCCGAACTCGGCGAGCGATTCGAGATCGCGCTCCTCGGGCGGGTCGCGGCACATCAGAACTCGTAGCGGACGTCGGTCACCGGGAACGCGCCCTCGTCGCCGGCGGGCTCGTAGGTCTCGGCGGCGGCGACGAGCATGTCGGTGGTCGGCTCGGGCCCCCAGCGGGCGGTGTTGACCGCCAGGTCGTAGATCGAGAGGTCCCCGATGTCGATGCCGTAGTACTCCTCGTAGCGACGCGCCTCGCTCTCGGAGCGGGTGACGGTCTCCTCCTCGGCCCGCTCGACAGACTTGTCCTCGCGGTCGGCGATCCGCTCGGCGCGGACCTCGATGGGCGCGTTGAGCCAGATCCGCAGGTCGGCGTGTTCGGCGGCCATCCAGCCCGCGAGCCGGGACTCGAGGACGAGGTCCTCACGCGTCTCTGCGAGCTCGCGCAGCCGACGGTCGAGGTCGCGATCGATCGTGTCGTCCTCCTCGGCGAGCGCGTTGAACTCCTCGAGCGAGAGGCCGCGCTCGGCGGCGAGCTCGCGAAAGACGTCGCCGCCGCTGACGTGTTCGTAGCCGAGCGCCGCGGAGAGGCCGGTCGCGGCGGTGCTCTTGCCGCTGCCCGGCGGGCCGGAGACGGTGAGTAACATATCCCCTCTCGCGGGGAAACGCTAAAAGGAGTTTCTATCCGTCAGCCCGTCGGCGTGGTGCTGACGTTGAGCGCCTTGCGCAGGAGCTGGGTGAACGCCATCGAGCAGACGAAGTACCAGACGATCCACGCCTGGATCGGGCCGACCAGCCCGGAGCGCCAGGTGTCCATCTCGCCCGCAAGCGGGAACGTGATCGTCCCCAGCGCCGAGAGGTCGCCGTCGTAGATCATCCAGTACATCCAGAGGAACACGGGGATGGTAAAGAGCATGATCCAGACCATCGGGCGGAACTGCTCCTTGAGCATCCCCATCTGCTCACCCATCGCCTCCATCTGCTCCTGCTGGATGCGCTCCATCGCCTCCTCGTCGCCGCGCTCCTTCGCGCGCTCGCGTTTCTCCTGGATCTCCTTCATCTTGCCCTGATACTCGCTCATCTTCGAGGTGTCCATCAGGTTCGCCTGCAGCAGCGAGGAGTACAGCCCCGTGACCAGCGCGAGGATGAGGATCACGGCATAGAAGGGCAGGACGTCGTTGATCGGGCCGATCACGATGTCCATCGTCCCGCCAATCGCGCTCCGGGCGGGCCCCCACGCGTAGCCGAGGAACGTCAGCGCCACCCCGCCGGCGGCCATCTTGTCCCATTTCGTCCAGCTCGAGTCCTCGTCATCGTCGCCGGTGCTCGACGTCGGCGCCGACCCGCTCGTCCCGTCGGGATCGACGACCGACGCGACCTCGTCGGGGTCGCGGACCTCGAAGCCCTCGATCCCGTCGACGAGGATCCCCTTCTCGATCAGGCGGCCCCACTGCCCGCTCGAGATCTCGTCGCGAACGTCGGCCCACTCGACCTCCCCCTCGCCGCCGTCCGCCTCGCGCAGCACGACCGCGATGGCGTGCTCCATGTCGGGGTTTTCCTCGATGAGGTCCCGTACCTTCTCCGCGGTTCGTCCCATTGGCCGGAGGTAGGAAATCGTGGCTAATCAACCTGTTCTTCCCACCCGGGCACACTTATTCGACTCGGACGCCTACATCGGGCCATGAGCACCGACGACGGGATCCACGAGGCGGCGGTCGAGGAGTTCGTTGAGCGAGTTCACGAGCGGGAAACGGAAGGCATCGAATCCATCTACCTGTTCGGGAGCGTCGCACGCGGGGAGGCGAGGGGACGGGACTCGGACGCGGACCTGTTCGTCGTGCTGTCGGACGAGGTGGACCGAAGGGAGACCGAGGACGAACTGCGTGATCTCGCGTACGAAGTCATGATCGACCACGACGTCGCGATCAGCGTCCACTCCCAAAAGCGCAGCCGATTCGAGGAGCGGTGTGACCATCCGTTCGTCCGACGAGTGACGGACGAGGGCATCGCGTATGCGTGAGCACGCCGCCGAGGAGATGGAAAAATCGAGAACGGCGCTCGAAGACGCGAACACGCTTCGGGAAGGTGGCGGGAGCGACGAGGCGATCGTCAACCGACTGTACTACGCCTGTTTTCACGCCGCACAGGCGGTACTGTACGCGAACGGCTACGACCCGAGCACTCTACGCTGCCGTCACGAGGCTGTTCGGTCGAGAGATCGTTCGATCGGCCGACGCCTCATCCTCGGACGGGCGGTTCCTGAACAGGATGCGGGACCTTCGGAACGACGCGGACTACGGGCATAGCGAACTTGACGTCGATATAGAGGCGATCGCCGCGAGAAGCGAAGCGTTCGTGGACGGTATGGAGTCGGTCCTCGATCGGTGAACGCTACTCAACGCGTTCGTCGACCGCGCCCTTGATCTCGGACCAGACCTCGTCGGGGCTCTGTTCCCCGTCGATCCGAACGAAGCCTGCGTGGTCCTCGTAGTGTTCGATCACGGGCTCGGTGTTCTCCTCGAAGACGCGGAGGCGCTCCTTGACCGTGTCCTCGGTGTCGTCGTCGCGCTGGACGAGCCGGTCGCGGACCTCCTCGTCGGCGGGCATGTCGTACTCCGTGTGGTAGTTCTCGCCCGTCTCGGGGTCGACCCGGCGGCCCGTCAGCCGGTTGACCAGCTCCTCCTCGGGGACGTCGAGGTAGAGCACGACGTCGAGCTCGGTGATCCCTTCCAGGTACTCGACCTGGGACTCGTTTCGCGGATAGCCGTCGAGCACGTAGCCGTCGGCCGATTCGAGGGCCTCCTGGACGATCTCGTTGACGACCTCGTCGGGGACGAGCTCCCCGTCCTCCATGTACTCGCGTGGCGTGCCGTGTTCGGTCTCCACGTCCTTGTTCGCGCGCAGCGCGTCGCCCGTCGTCACGTGCTCGATCCCGTACTCCTCCGCGAGGTTCGAGCTCTGTGTCCCCTTCCCTGCCCCCGGTGCACCGACGATCAGGATCTGTGGCTGTGCCATATCCCCCTCTCCCGGTTCCAGCATTAAAGAGATACAGGGAGTCCGCCGCAGCCCCCGGAAGTCGCCCCAGTTTCCGGCAACCATCGCCGGGCGAAGCGACACGGTGAAGTCGGTGACGCGGGAGGGTACGACACGGAATGGTACCGGGATCGAACGTCGGATCCGACCTCTGGGCGCGCGCCAGCGCCCGCTGGGCCCGGCTCGACCGGGGCTGGCAGGCGGTCCTGCTCGGACTCGCCCTCGTCTCCCTCCAGTGGCTTCGCCAGGCGATCTGATGGGATTGCGGCAACACCTTCCCGGACTCGTGACGCTGCTCGCCGTGGCCCTGCTAGCCCGGGGCCTCGCGGCGCTGCTCGGGGTCAACGACCTCGTTCTGGCGATCGTTCTCGGCGTCCTGCTCGGCAACCTCCTCGGGGTGCCGGCGTGGGCCGTCCGTGGCGTCGAGAACCACAAGCTCTTCCTGGAGACCGGGATCGTCCTGCTGGGGGCGTCGATCGCGATCGAGGAGCTGATCGGCGCCGGCTCCCGGGTGATCGCGCTGGTCGTCGGGACGGTCGCCTTTAGCCTCCTGCTGGTCGAGGGGATCGCCCGCGGGGCGTTCGGACTGCGCGATCGGACCGCCTCGCTGCTCGCGGCCGGAACGAGCATCTGTGGGGTCTCGGCGGTCGCGGCGGTCGGGCAGGTCGTCGACGCGCGAAGCGACCAGCTCACCTACGCGGCCGCGACGATCGTCCTCTTCGACGCGATCACCCTCGTGGTCTATCCCGTCCTCGGGGACCTGCTGGGCCTGAGCGGGCGGGAGTTCGGCGTCTGGGCCGGCCTGAGCATGTTCAGCACCGGCCCGGTCGCGGCGGCGGGCTTCGCCCACTCCGCGGAGGCGGGTCAGTGGGCCACGGTGACGAAGCTCGCACGGAACACGCTGTTGGGGGCGGTCGTCGTCGCCTACTCGATCGGCTATGCGACCAAGCGGGCGAACGACCCCGGCGTGAAACGCCTCTGGCTCCAGTTCCCGAAGTTCCTCGTCGGCTTCCTGCTCGTGGCCGCGATCGCCAACGCGGGCGTGTTGACCGCCGACTCGCTCGCCGCCATCGGCAGGACCTCGGATTGGCTGTTCGTGCTCGCGTTCGTCGGGCTCGGCACGGAGATCCGGCCGGGACGGATGCGCGAGAGCGGGCTGACGCCGATCGCGATCGTGCTGTCGGCGTTCTGTCTGATCAGCCTCGTGACGCTGCTGGCCGTCCGGGCCGTCCTGTAGTCGGGCGCCCTTTCAGGGTGGCTCCCGTAGCCGGGGGCATGACCCGATTCGACGCCGACACCGAAGCGGACCGCCGCGCGCTGTTCGCCGAGGCGATCGAGGCCCACCGGACCCGCGACAGCGGGTTCTGTACGCTCGAGGCCGACGAGACGACGTGGATCCAGGTCGGGGAGGACGTGGTGAACCTCGACTGCACCGACGCGGAGCTCGACCGACTCGAGGCCCTCCTGAACGACTTTTCGGCCTTCTCGATCGAGGGGATGGCCAGTCCGGAGAACGTCGAGGGAACGAACGTCCGGGTCCAGACCTACGCCGACGAGGAGCGGATCGCGGGGTTCCTCGAGCGATGCTTCCGCGAGGTCTACGACCGCCCGGAGGGCTACGTCGCGTGGGCGACGGAGGTCTGAGCCTACTGCTCTATCTCGACGGGGTCCGCGGCGAACAGCCAGGCCTCCGAGGAGCTCGCGTCACGCAGTTCGAGCCCGTCCGATCGGTAGTACGCCGAGATCCGGTCGACTGCGTCGCCTCGTAGGGTCATACAGTACACATAGTATACCTGATTCTTTACTATGCGCCGGCTAGAATCCCATGGGAACGACGTGAGGGGGGTCCCCCGGACGGCGCCGTCGCCCGATAGGGATCGAGTAAGGACGAGCGGGAAGGGGGGCGGTCAGGCGAGGAAGTTGAGCCAGGGGAACGAGATGAGCAGGAACAACAGCGCCAGCAGCCCGACGAGGAACGGCAGCACCTTGTAGGCGACGACCATGTAGTCGATCTCCGTCAGGCCGCTGATGATGTAGAGGTTCAGCCCATAGGGCGGCGTGATGAAGCCGATGGCGTCGCCCAGAATGAAGATGACGCCCCAGGTGACCGGGTCGAGGCCGATCTCGAGGGCTGCCGGCGTCAACAGCGGCGCCGTGAGGACGACGTTGGGGATCGACGCCAGCGCCAGCCCGGCGATCAGGACGATCGCGACGAGCGCGACGATGATCAGCCAGCGCGAGCCAAGCGAGAGGACGGCTCCCGAAACGGCACCCTGGAGGCCGAGGAAGGAGAGGTTCTGCTGGACGAGCACCGCGATGACGATGATCGGCATCAACACGCCCAGCAGGACGAGCGACGTATAGCCCGCCCTGACGATCTCGCCGAGGCTCCTGAGACGACCGGTAGCGATGGCCGTCACGAGGACGTACAACACGGCGACGGACGCGGATTCGGCGGGCGTGAAGATCCCGGCGAAGATGCCGCCCAGAAGGATCACGATCGCGCCAAGACCGATCTTCGCCCTCCAAGTGGTCTCAAGGACGTCGCGCCCGTCGAAGGAGTACTCATCGGTGTCGACGCCGTAGTCGTTCTTCTGTGAGAGATAGACGTTGATGCTGACGAGGATCACCAGCATCGCCAGCCCGGGGACGACGCCCGCGATGAACAGTGCCGGGACGGACACGCCGAACGTGACCCCGTAGACGATGAGCATGATGCTCGGCGGGAGGACGCTCCCGATGGTACCGCCGGCTGCGATGGTCGCCGCGGCGTAGGACGGCTCGTAGCCCTCTTCCTCCATCGAGGGGTAGAGCGCCTGGCCGACCGAGGCCGTCGTCGCCGCGTTCGACCCCGTGATCGCCGAGAAGACCGCCGAAGTGCCGATCACGGTGTTGCCGGTGCTGCCGGGCAGCCAGCCCAAGCAGGCCCGCGAGAACGCGATGATGTCGGCCGAGACGTCGGCCTTCCGGAAGAGGTCGCCGACGAGGATGAACAGCGGGATCGCGATGTAGGTGAACGATTCCAGCTCGCTGAAGGCCGTGATGGACATGTTCTGGATCGGGAACGCCGGGACCAGGATGTGAAACGCCACCACCCAGAGCCCGAACGCCAGAACGAGTTGGACGCCCAGCGCGAACAGGAGGATGCTGAGCGCCGTCACGAGCAGTATCGCGATCTCGAAGGGGATCGCCGACTGGAGGACGAACTCGGGGAGCATCAATCACGCACCCCGATCTTCGGATCCGGTCGGATCTCCTCGCCGCGCCGGTAGGCGAGAGTCTTCACGACCGCCCGCTGGAACACCCGGAGCAGTATCAGCCCGGTACCGACCGGCACCGCGAGGTAGAAGTACGCCTGGAGTACGTTCTCGGTACCGACGATCACGCGCCCGGAGCTGAGCACCTGATAGAGCTCGGGGATCGAGTACCAGTAGATCGCGCCGATGACGACGAGCCACAGCGTCCACTCGACGACGTACATCAGGTAGTCACCCCGGCGGGAGAGCTTTCCCCTGAGCAGCGTGAACCGGAAATACGACTCGTGGCGCACCCCCATGGAGGCCCCCAGCCAGGCTATCCAGACGAACAGCCCCTGTGCGACCTCGAACCCCCAGTCGATCGTCCAGCCGATGAGCGCCCGGCCGGTGATGTCGATCAAGGTAGTGACCAGGATCACGGTCAACAACAACAGCGCGACGCTGCCCTCGAAGTACTTCTCGAGGTACAGCGCCCAGTTCGGTAGCCGCGTCCCGATAGACCCCGTCGTGCTCGAGCTAGACATTCCTATCCTCGCTGGCGTCGTTCGTCCGGCGGGGCCGTTCCCCGTCCGACGATACTCGACCGGACCATACCCGACCTCTCGACCCGGCGTCGTTCCGGGAACGGCATAGGTAACAGCGATCAGATCTCATCGAGATAGTCGTCCCACCACGCGTCGATCGTGAACTCCTCGGGGGAGTCGGGCGCCTCGTCCTCACGTGCGGTCTCGTAGATGGTGTCGTAGAAGTCGTCGGGCGCCTCGAGCTCCTCCATCAGGTCCCGCTCGGGCTCCCAGAGGTCCGGGTTCTCCTGGGGGTCGAGCGGTTCCTGCCAGGCGGCCAGCTCGTCGTCGTCGAGGATGTTCACCGTGACGTCCAGCTCGTCCCACGACGATCCCTCCGGCGGCGGGTCCTGCTGACCGACGCGCTCGTCGATCACGTCGTCGGCGATATGGACGGCCTCCTCGGTCATGTCCCGCGTGGCGTCGGCGATGGCCCCGCGCTGGTCCTCGGAGAGGCCCTGCAGCCAGTCGGTGTTCGCCCATAGGACGCCCTGACCGCATTTGAAATCGATGTCGACGACCTGGTCGATGACCTCGCCCATACCGGCTCCGATGGCGACCGACGACCACGTCTCCAGCCCGTCGATGACGCCGGTCTCCATCCCCTGAACGGTGTCCTCCCAGGAGACCTCGGTCGGGCTCGCGCCCCACGTCGACAGCGAGACGTCCGCGACGCGCGATTCGGTCCGGCGGATCGTCAGCCCCTCTAGCTGCTCGGGCCGTCTGAGCTCCTCGCCGTCGAGCTCCTCGGTCGCGTCCTCCGAGATCATTACCTGGCGTAGCTCCGGCGTCCAGGTGTAGAACGGGATGACGTTGTACTTCCGGGCGAACGGCACCCAGTAGTTCTCCCAGGACTCCTCGTGGAACAGCGTATAGGACAGCTGTTCGCGCGAGGGGAACGTGTACGGGACGAGCCAGATCTGGTTCTCGGGGAAGAAGGCCGTGGAGTTCCCGATCGAAGCGTATCCCGCCGCGATGACGTTGCTCTCGACGTTCGACCCACAGTCCGTGGTGTCACAGACCTGGTTCTCGGGCTGGAGGTTCATCGTCACCGAACCGTCCGACTCCTCGTCGATCCGATCGGGCAGCTCGAACGATGGCGTCGGCGAGACACAGCCCATGCAGTTGTTCTCCTCGTTCGCGATCTCCCCGACGGTGAACTCCGCCTCCCCGCCACCGCCGTTTCCACCCTCCTCCTCGTCGCCGACACCGCTCAGACAGCCGGCCAGGACCGCGGCCAACGTGGCCCCGCCCGCCGAACGGAGATACGTTCGTCGGCTCGGATTTTCGTTGGATGATTCCCCTTCAATACTGCTCTGCCTCTGATGATTAGTGACCATAATAATGTTTGATGAGTAGCGGATGACATCCAGCCCCATCGTATGCTGTGAGTCATAATACGACACCCCCGTCCGCTACGGTCGATCAGTATCGTGTTCCGGTTAGATATTTACCATCAAAAGACAAAACAACGCGGGCTTGCGATAGAAGGCCGTTTTTACTAGACTGGAAACAACTCCGGCTATCCGGAACTCGGTCTTCCCCGTTCCTCCCCCCGGTTTAGGTCTCGTCCGTCCAAGGAGATGCTCAGCCGGTCGACGGGCAGTGGATAGCGTCCGTCAGGAATACGGAGATCGTCAGTCCGACGCCCTCGATCGCTTCGACGAGATCGCTCAGCTCCCCTAGCGCGACGAACAGGAGAACGACGATCGCGACCAGGGCGAGGGCGATGACGACGAGGGACGCCGTGAGCAGCTTCACGACCCAGGGGTCGACGCGTGGTGCGGGTTTCATGTGAACCCTCGAATCGAGGGGACGACGGCCCTTCAAACCGACGACGAGGGACTACGAGGAGGAGCGATCGTCGACCCCGTCTTCGAGCAATCGGGTCCGGACGTACGCCTCGAGCTCGTCGAGAGCGGGGTCGACGGGTCGATCGGTCGTCGCCACCTGGAGGATGGCGCCGTCGACCGTCGTCACCAGCAGGTCGGCGACGGACTCGGGATCGACCTCGCGGAAGACCCCCCGTTCGATGCCCGACCGGATTATCTCGGCGTAGCGCTCGCGAAAGAGTCGGTCGGTCCGGTCGAACTGCTCGCGATACGCCGGGTCGTGGGCGGCCTGAACCCGCAGCTCGGTAAGGGCGCTCGTGAACTCGGCGTCCTCGTCGAGGGGGCCCGATCGGGCCCGGTCGAGCGCCGTCCACAGCCGCTCGCGGGGGTCCGCGTCGTCGTCGACGTCGGAGGCGGCCTCGAACTCCTCGAGCATGAACCCCAGGAAGTCCACGAGCAGCTCGTCCTTCCCGCCGTAGTGGTGATAGACGAGCGAGACGCTCTTCTCGAACTCCTCGCCGATGCGCTCGATCGTCAGGTCCGCGTACCCGTGCTCGCGCAGCGCCCGGTAGGTCGCCTGCATCAGCTCCTCGCGGGTCCCCTCGGGGTCTCCGTTGAAGGTCCGTGGCGGCATACTGGTTGAATATTCATTCAACAGCTATATACGCTCGGATCCGCTTCGGTAGTTCGATGAACGCTATCGCGGCAGCGGGCGTCGAGCTGACCTACTCGGACGGGACGAGGGCGGTTCGAGGGGTCGACCTCGAGGTCCCCGAGGGCGAGTTCTTCGGCTTTCTGGGGCCCAACGGCGCCGGGAAGACGACGGCGATCAAGACGCTGACCACGCTGTTGCACCCGACGGCGGGGTCGGTGACCGTAAACGGGTTCGACGTCGTCGAGGAGCCCCGATCGGTGCGGGCCTCGATCGGCTACATGGCCCAGGAGACCAGCATCGACGAGGAGCTCACCGCCCGCGAGAACGTCCGGTTCGCCTGCGAGGCCTACGGCGTCCCCCGAAGCGAGCGTGCCGATCGGATCGACGAGCTGCTCGACCTCGTCGATCTCGCGGACGTCGCCGACAAACGTTCCGAGGGCTTCTCGGGCGGGATGCAAAAGCGCCTGGACGTGGCGATGGCGCTGGTTCATCGCCCGCCGCTGGTCTTCCTGGACGAGCCGACGACCGGCCTCGACCCGAAGGCCCGGATCGACCTCTGGGAGTACTTCCGGGAGATCAATCGCCAGGGGACGACGGTCTTCCTCACCACCCAGTATCTGGAGGAAGCCGACCAGCTCTGTGACCGGCTCTCGGTGATTCAGGACGGGGAGATCGTCGCGACCGACTCCCCGGAGACGCTCAAGTCGCGGGTCGGCGGCGACGTCCTCGAGATCACCATCGAGGACGCGAGCGACGAGGAGCGCGAGCGGGCCCGCCGGATCGCGGCGGAGTCGGGGCTGTTCGAGGAGGGGGCCATCGAGACCACCGAGGACGGCATCAGCGTCACCTCCAAGGCCGCGCGCCGGTCGGGGACCGATCTGCTGGTCGCGCTCCGGGACGCGGGCTTTACCGTCGTCGGCTTCGACGTCCGCTCGCCGACGCTCGACGACGTCTTCCTCGCGATCACGGGCGAGCCGGCCGACGACGATGGCGAGGACGGCGAGGCTGCCGGGACGGGCGACGACGCGGCCGAGCTGGAGGCGAGCCGATGAGCACGCTCGACGGCGGGTCGGACCCGACGGCCGCGGGTAACGGCTTTCTCGCGGACGTCTGGATCAACCTCAAGCGCTGGCTGATCAAGACCACGCGCAACCCGTTCGTGGTGGTCTCCTCGCTGGTCCAGCCGATCGTCTTTCTCGTCCTCTTCACCGCCGTGTTCGGACAAGTCACCGGCGACGCCCTCGAGGGGGCGCTCGGCGCCGAGATCAGCTACATCACCTTCCTCGTGCCCGCGATCGTGATCCAGTCGGCGCTGGTCGCGGCCGCCGGCTCCGGCATCGGGCTGGTCGACGACATGGAGAGCGGAATGTTCGAGAAGGTGCTCGTCTCGCCGATCAGCCGCGGCGCGATGTTCCTGGGGAAGGCGCTCTCGGAGGTCGTCCGGATCGTCGTTCAGACGGTGATCATCCTCGCGCTGGGCTACGTCCTGCTGTGGTTCGAGACCGGCGGCGAGGTCGGCACCTACATCGAGACCGGCCTGCTGGGCGTGCTCGGGATCATCGGGGTGACGATCGTCTTCGCGATCTGGTTCACGGCGTTCTCGAACATTGTGGCGCTGATCACCCGCGATCAGGAGTCGACCATCATCGGCGCGAACCTGCTGCAGTTCCCGCTGCTGTTCGTCTCCAGCGCGTTCCTGCCCGTCGAGGCACTGCCGGGCTGGGTGCAGGCGTTCGCGACGGTCAACCCGATCACCTACGGCGTCGACGCGGTCCGCGCGCTGATGCTCGGCCAGGACGTCCTGACCGTCATCGACGTCTCGACCTTCGGCGGGGTCTGGGACACGCTCGTTCCGGCGCTCGCGATCCTGCTCGCGCTCGATCTCGCGCTCGGGGCGGTGGCGATCCGCTATCTGAACCGCGCCTCGAGCTCGCAAGTCAGCTGAGGACTCGTATATGGTTCCCCGAGTCGGACTTCCTATAGCCGGAGATGGGAGGTCGAGTTCGGGCCGTCGTCGCTATCGTCGTCGCTGCTCGGCCCCTGCTTCAGGAACCGGGCGTCGTCGTCGGTGAGGTAGACCTGCCCGCCCTCGACGCTCACCTCGACCGAGGGCAGCGTCGTCTGGGCCGCGGGGCCGTTGTCGCAGTGGCCCGAGCAGGCGTCGAACATCGAGCCGTGTTTCGGGCAGACGATCCCGCCATCGCGGACCACAGTGCCGACGCCTTCGCGGTAGAGCTCCTGTGACTCGTGAGTGCAGCTGTTGACCCACGCTTCGATCCCGTCCCCGTCGGGGTCCCGGCAGAGGACGAGGAGTACCTCGGTATCCTCGCCGTGTTCGTCACGGACCGTGAACAGCCAGGTCCCCTCCTCCTCGACGGTGTCGACGCTGGTCAGCCGGTGGCGACCGCTCATGGTCGTTCATCGGGGGAGCAATCAGTTTAGCCTCTCGATCGGGGAAAGGGAGGAAAATCGGGGACGGAGCCGGTCGCTACCGGCCGCCGCCGAACATCTCGCGCATCATCGGGTGCATCTCCATCATCTGCTCTTCGGCGATCTCCTCGTAGAGCTTGTAGGTGATCGACACCGCGAGCAGCAGCCCGGTGCCCGAGACGGCACCGATGGTGCCGAGCATGTTCGCCATCACAGCGAGCAGGCCCACCAGCGCCCCGCCGATGACCGTCACCTGCGGGATGTAGCGTTCAAGAACCTTCTCGTAGACGCCGATGTTCTGGCGGAAGCCGGGGATCTGCATCCCCGAGTTCTGGATCTGCTTCGCGGTCGCCTCCGGGCCCATGTTCGTGGTTTCGACCCAGAAGATCGCGAAGATCGCCCCACCGACGATCATCACGGTGAGGTCGATCCCCACCCGGAGCATGATCTGCCAGGGCGCCTGGGCGGCCTCGCCCAGCCACCACATCCACTCCTCGGGGGCCTGGATCGGGTTCAGGTAGTAGAACAGCCCGCTCGTGGGCTGGCCCTGACCGTCGTAGGTACCGAGCCACGCGGGCATCGCCGCCCACTGGGACTCGAGGATCCGACCCATGAACTGGACGTTCATCTGCAGGGCCCGAACGAGGATCATCGGCAGGACGCTCGCGTAGATGAGCTTCACCGGGAACCGCCCCCGGGCGCCCTTCACGCGGGCGTGCGAAAGGGGCACTTCGACGCGGACGGATTCGGCGTAGACGACCACCGCGAAGATGAACACCGTCGTGATGATCGCCAGCAGCGCGCCCTGTCCGAGGAACAGCTCCTGGATGCCCTCGCTGGTCAGCAGGGAGGGGAACTCGGTCGCGCCGAAGACGATCGAGAACCACGTCGGGATGATCCCCGTATCGCCGGGCAGCCCGCCCCAGGCGAACAGCCCGCCGAGGAGGCGCTGGCTCACGCCGGCGATGATGAACAGGCCGATCCCGCTGCCGACGCCCCATTTCGAGACGATCTCGTCGAGAAACAGGATGAAGACGCCGCCGATGAACACCTGTGCGAAGATGAGCGTCTGGATCGTCGTCTCGCCGTAGGCCGCGGCGAGCTCGGGGCTGGCCGGAAGGAAGCCGCCCAGGAACACCATCGGGAAGGCGGTCAGGGCGGTCATGGCGATCACCAGCAGCTTCTGGAGGCCCTGATAGAGCACCTGATCGCGCGGGTCGTTGGTGTCCAACCCGAGCAGTCCGGCACCGCCCAACAGCTGCAGGACGATGCTGGCGGTGACGATCGGGCCGATCCCGACCTGCAGGAGCGTCCCCTGCTCGCCGGCCAGTATCGACCGGAACTGGCCGAAGATGTCCTGACCCGCCTGGGCCTCGGGCATCCCCCAGAGGTAGACGTTCGTCAGGAAGAAGTAGACGAGCAACACGCCAAGCGTCCACCCGAGCTTTCGCTTGAAGGGGACGTGGCCCTCCGGGCGGGTGACGCCCGGCATGCGGGTGAGAACCGGTTCAGCGGCTTCCTTCCAACTCATTGATTACGCTTCGTCAGCGGTTGGTTCAATATCTTCCGGTTTGGATTCGTCCTCGTCGGACTCCTCCTCGTCCTCGTCGACCTGGCCGCGCTCGGAGACGATCGCCTCGCCGCCGTTCTCCTCTATGAGCTCGACCGCGCTCGCCGAAAAGGCGTCGGCGGTGACCTCGAGGCCGTTTCGCACTTGGCCGCCGCCGAGCACCTTCACGGCGTCGGCCTCGTGGCCGTCCTCGACGATGTCGCGCGCGTCGAGGCTGTAGCCGTCGTCGGTCTCCTCGGCGAGGCCGTCCGCGGCGTACAGCGCCGCGTCCTCGTCGAGCTTCTGGACGTCGATCTCGAGGATCGTGTCCTGTGCCTTCTCGGGCCGCTTGAAGCCGTGCTTGCCGAGCGGTCCGTAGTTGTGGAACTCGTGCTTGCTGCGTCCGGCGGCACCGCGTCCGCCACGGTGGCCGGCACCGCGTCGGTTCTTGTGGGTGCCCCCGCCGTGGGTTCGCGAGCCGCGCTGGCGGTTTTTCTTGCTGGTCATTGTCTTATCGCATCGCGACGAGGAGCTCGTCGATCTCCTCGGTCGAGTGTTTGCCGAGCTGGCCGCCCTCGGCGGTGACGTGCTTGAGCCCCTCGTGGCCGCCGCGTGGCGGGTGCAGGCGCAACACGGGGGTCAGTCCCTGTTCTCTGAGCGTCGTCTCCTCGGCGAGCAGCGCCTCGGCGAGCGCCTCCACCGAGTCGTACTCGGTGTTCTCCGCGAGCCACGCGTCGTCGATCTCGGCGCTGCCCTCCGCGGGCTCGGCGCGCGTGCGGATCAGCGTCTCGACGGTCTCCTGGCTCGGCTCGCCGTGGGCGACGTAGTCGTTGACCTTCGTGATCATCCCGCGGAACGTCTCGTGTTCGGGGACGAGCGCGCAGTGGTTGACGCGGTGGAGGTTGAGCATCGAGAGGGTGTCCTCGACGTCGCCGCTCATGTTGACCTCGCCGCGCAGCTGAACGATCGCCTGCATCACTCGATCACCTCTCGCTGGGCGGCCGCGTGGTCGGGCACGCGCGCCTCCGCGGTGTTGCGAAGCGCGTTGAACGTCGCCTTCGCGAAGTTCACCGTCGTCCGGGTCTGGCCCGACGACCGGGTCCAGGCGTCCTCGATGCCCGCGAGCTCGAGGACGTGGCGGACGGTCTCGCCGCCCGCGAGCCCCAGCCCGCGCGGTGCGGGCAAGAGATCGACCTCGACGCTGCCGGCCTTGCCGGTCGTGCGAAGCGAGACGGTGTGGGGGCGACCGCAGCCACACTCCCAGGAACCACAGCCCCGCGAGACGTTGATGATGTTCAGTTTCGCGATACCGATCGCCTTCTGGATGGCGCCGCCGACCTGATCGTCGCGGCCCTCCGCGTAGCCGACGTAGCCGTCGCGGTTGCCGACCGCACAGACACAGCGGAACTTGACCCGGCGACCCGAGTCGGTCATCCGCTGGACCATGTTGATGTCGAGCACCTCGTCCTCGAGGCCGGGAAGGAGCTGGTCGACGACTTCGACCTCCTTCAGCGGCAGCCCCGAGTTGAGCGCCTCGTCCATCGTCTCGATCTCGCCGTCGCGGACGAGCCGGCCGAGTCGGGTCACGGGCTCCCATCCGTCGTTTCGTGCCATTGTTAGTCCTCCATGATGGTCTCCCGAACCGTATCGAAGTGGTCGGGAAGGGTCGTTGCGTCGAACTCGCCGCTGTAGAGCGGCTCATCGAGATTCTCTGCGTAGTCGGCGATGTGCTCGCCGCGAGTCCGAGACCAGTCGGCCAGCACGCTGTCGTTGTGCGGGATCTCGAGGCCCGCGTCGATCGCGCCCTCCTGGACGGCGAACACCTTGTTGCCGGGCGTCGCCGTGTGCAGACCGATGTCGAGTACGGCCTCCTCGAGGCCGGCCTCGACGGCCCGCGTCCCCGCGAGCAGACCGGTGAGGTAGGCCGCGGGCAGGTTGCCCGTCGACGCCTCCCAGCCGAACTCCGCGAGGTCGGAGGAGTGTGCGCTCGCCAGGGTCTCGTCGCCCTGGGGACCGGTCGTGATCAGCTGCGCCCTGATGTGTTTGTTGCTCGGTCGAGCGACAAGCCGGGGCTTGTCGGATTTCAGCAGGCGCAACCTCTGGTGGTAATCCGTTCGGACTTCGCGGCGCCGCCGCATCGGCACCTTATAGCGTGGTCCTGTTGCCATTATTCGTCACCGTATTCGTTGTCGATGTAGTTGGTCATATACCGGACGCTACGGAACTCCCCGCCGCGGGCCTTGTTGTAGAGCTCGCGGTACTGGGTCGAGTCGAGCTCGCCCTCCTCGCGGAGCTCGCGCAGCTTTCGGCGCTGTGCTCTGATCTGGTTCTTCCACTCGTCCTTCTCGTTCTGGCGCGCGCCGGCCTTCCCTTTGCGCTTGCCCGCACCCTTCCGGTGGCCGTAGGCGCGTTTCTCCTGTCGCTCGCGCGCACGGCCCCGGGAGTTGCCGCGGGCCTCCTTCGATTGGATGGTGCCCTGATCGACGAGCTCGCGGATCTCCTCGCGAGTGATCGCGTCGGCGATCTCGCCTTGGGCCTCCGGGTCGAACCAGACGCGGTTCTTCCCGACGTCGAGCACGTCGGCCGCCAGTCGTTTCTGTGCTTTGAGGTCACTCATCTGCGTTCACCTCGACTTCGACGTAGGTGGGGTTGAGAACGCGGATGCCCGCGCTCTCGGCTTCCTCCTCGATGCGCTCGCGCTTGCGCGCGCCGACCGAGGAGCCGATCCGCACGGCCTGTCGGTCGCCGTCGACGCCCTCGAGGTCGCCCGCGTTCTCGACGCGGACCTCCTCGAAGCCGCTCGGGTGCAGACCGCGCACCTCGGTCGGCGTCCGGAAGCCGGCCTCGACGACCGGCCCGCGGCTCTTGAAGCGCCGTCGCTGCTTCGAGAGGCCGCCGCGGGGGCGACGCCACGACTCGGGCGTGCGCTTCTTCTTGTGGTAGTCCTGGCGCTTGAACGCCGGTTTACCGATCCGGTGGCGCTCGCCAAGCAGGCGGGCCTCCTCGTCGTCGAGCTCGGGGGTCTTCTCGGTCAGCCCCCGGGCCTGAAGCTCGGTCTCGACGTCCTCGGCCGCGGCCTCGTCGGCCTCGGCTTCGGGCTCGTCGTCCTCGACCTCGGCTTCGGTCTCCTCGGCGACCTCGAGGCCGCCGACGTCGGCCTTGATACGCGCCGCGAGCGCGTTGCCGACGCCCTCGACGTCCGCGAGTTCGTCCTGGCTCGCCGCCTTGACGTCCTCGACGCTCTCGAAGCCGGCCTCGCGCAGCGCGTCGGCCTTCGTCGCGCCGACGCCGCTGATGTCGGTCAGTTCGACCGCTTCTTCTGGGTCGGCCTGTTCGTCCTCGGACGGTGTCGCCTGTTCGTCGTTGTCAGCCATTTAGACACCTCCTTTCGGTTTCTCGGTGATGTAGACGCCGTCCTGGAAGACGCGGCTGTCCTTGCCGGTCACCCGCGTGAGCTGCTCGATGTCCGCGGCCGTCTGGCCGACGTCCTCCTTGTTCGGCCCCGACAGGATGACCTCCTCGCCGTCGACCTCCACCTGCGTGTCGCCGCGGATGGCGGCCCGACGGGGCGCGCGCTCGCCGAGGAAGTTCTCGATGACGACTTCGTCGCCCTCGACGCTCACCTGCATCGGGAAGTGCGAGTACAGCACTTCCATGCGGTACTCCCAGCCGTCCGTGACGCCGAGAACCATGTTGTGCACGTGGCTCTCGAACGTCCCGATGGTGGCGTTCGTCTTCGCGTTCTCCGTCTCGCTCTCGATGACGACGGCGTCGACCTCGCGCTGTTCGGTCCCGCCGTCGTCGGTCTCGACCTCCTCGGTCGTGGTTCCGACCGAGACGGTGACGTCGGGGTACCAGAGCCGGCGAGTGACCTCGCCGTCGGGCCCCGAGATCGTCACGTCGAGGTGGTCGATCTCGCAGTCGACCTCGTCCGGTAGTGTGACTTCTGTTCGTGTCATTGTCAGTAGACGTATGCGACCACCTGGCCACCGATGCCCCGTTCGCGGGCCTCGTAGTGGCTCATGATCCCGTGGCTGGTCGTCACGACGAGCGTCCCGTAGTCGCGGGCCGGGAGGTACTGCTTCTCCCACTGCTCGAACTCGTCGGCGCCCGCCGAGTAGCGGGGCTTGACCGGGCCACATTCGTTGATCGCTCCCTTCAGTTCGACCTCGAACCTGCCGGCTCGGCCGTCCTCGACGAACTCGAAGCCGTCGATGTACCCGCGGTCGTAGAAGACCTCGAGCACCGAGCCGATCTGGTTCGAAGCGGGCTGTATCGTGTGCGTCAGATGTCCGACACTCTCGGCGTTGTCGATCCCCGAGAGCGCGTTGCTGAACGGATCACTCGTCGTCATTTGTACTTCTTGAACCCCATGTTGCGGGCGATCTCGCGGAAGCACTGTCGACACAGCCAGATGTCGTACTTGCCAACGAGGCCCTGCTTGCGGCCACAGCGCTGGCACTGCTCGATCTGACCGGTCCGCTTCGTGGCGTGCTCGCCCGTCTCGTGTTCGGTCTCTGATTCACTCATTCGTCTCCTCCTGTCCGATTTCGGCGTCGAACTCCTCGTTCAGGTACGCGATCGCCGCCGCCGCGTCGAGGCGGTGGTTCGACGGGATCGAACGCGACGCGACGTCGCGCTTCTTCACCCGGTAGCCCGGGCGAACGAGGTTCACCGTCACGTCCATCCCGAAGATACCGATGTTCGGGTCGTACTCCTGGTCGGGGAACTCGGTGTGCTCCTCGATCCCGAAGCTGACGTTGCCGGTCTGGTCGAACTGTCCGCCCGAGACGTCGGCGACCGAGAGCGCCGTCTCGAGGAACTCGCGGGCCGTCTCGTCGCGAAGGGTGACCTTCGCGCCGATCGGGTCGCCCTGGCGGATGCCGAACTCCGGCTTCGTGGATTTGGCCTCCGTCCGGACGCTCTGCTGGCCCGTGATCTCCTCGAGGATCTCCTCGGCGTTCGCGAGCTCGCGCCCGCCGGTGCCGACGCCCATGTGGACGACGACCTTCTCGACGGTCGGCTTGCGCATCTCGTGGAACTCGCCCTCGGCTTCCGCTTCGGACTCGCTCATTCGTCCTCACCTCCCTCGACGGCGTTCTCCTCGCCGGTGAAGTTCTCGTCGATCACGACGACGTACTCCTCGACCGTCTCGAACTCGGTGTCCTCGCCGACGATACTGACCGTGTTCGGCGCGCTCGATTCGATCACGTCGATCGACTCGACCTCGCCGACCTCGCCGGCGTGCTGGCCCTGCACCGCGGTGACCAGCGCACCCTCCTCGTAGGCGAAGTGCGCGAGGATCTCGTTGTCCCAGTCGATGACGATCGAGTCGCCGCCGGAGTAGTCCCCGGCGTCGTCGACTCGCAGGTTGCGCCCGTCGTGCAGCTGGAGCTGCGTTTCGCCGCCGGGCACCTGGCGCTTGTCGACGATCTTGCCGAGCTTGCCGTCTGCGTCGGCCTCGTCGATCGGCGTCAGCGCGAGCCGGCCGCCCTCGTCGGGGAACACGCGGTAGAACTCCCCGCGCTCCTCGAACCCGAGGATGTCGAACATCCCGATGGGGCGACGGACGTCGCTGGCCGGTTCGCCGTTGACGAGGACGCCTCCCTCGTTCGTGGCGTACTTTGCCTCCCTCTTCGAGTCGACATACCCCAGTACGTCTCGCAGCACGATCAGGAGCGGAACGCCGTTCTCGCCGTGGGGCCCCGCGGTGGCCTTGACGGTGTATTTGGCTGTCTTCCGCTCGACCGGCCACGATTCCGGTACCGAGAGTCGTTTCTGGTGTCTGCTCATTCGCTATCACCCGAGAGTCGCGCCTCGCGCACCTCGTCCTCGAGGTCGAGCGCCGTGATCCGGAGGTTGCTCGCCTCGAGCGGCCGGGGCACTTCCTCGCCGTCCGCCTTCTCGACGACGCAGTCCTCGACGTGGACGACCTCGCGTTTGAGGTCGACGCCGACGACCTCGCCGGTCTCGCCGGCGAAGTCGCCGCGCATGACCTCGACGGTGTCGCCGACGTTGACGCGGGCCCGACGGGTCTCGTGCTCCTCGCGGAGCTCGCCGTCGAGCGTCGCGTGCAGCTGCTTGTGTCGCTCGTGCAGCGGCGCGTTCTGTGCGTCGTTTCGCTGTTTGCGTGGTTGCTTGCTCATGGTTCTATACGATCATCGTCGCCGTGCTGGCGACGCTTCCGAAGCGTTCTGCGACCTCGCGCGCGATCGGCCCCTTGATCTCCGTCCCGCGGGGGTCCTCCGCGTCGTCGACGATGACGGCCGCGTTGTCCTCGAACTTCACGCGCGTGCCGTCGGGCCGGCGGATCGATTTCCGCTGGCGGATGACGATCGCCTCGAGGATCTGGCGGCGCATCTCGGGGGTCCCCTTCGTGACCGAGACGGTGACCTTGTCACCGACGCCGGCCTGGGGCTGGCGGTTCTTCACGCCCGAGTAGCCCGAGACGCTGAGCAGCTTCAGCTCGCGGGCGCCGCTGTTGTCCGCACAGTTGATGAGCGCGCCCTTCGAGAGGCCCTTCGTGACGTCGGCCTTCAGCGCCTCCATCACTGCTCACCCGCTTGTGCTTCGGTGGTTACGTCCCCTTCGACGTCGCCTTCGGCCTCGTCGGCCGCCTCAGTCGGGTCGACGGGGCCGAGCTCGAGCTCGTCCTCGGTGACCTCGACGAGCACGTGGCTCTTGGTCTTCGAGAGGGGTCGTGTCTCTGCTATCTTCACGCGATCGCCGACCGAGACGTGATCGAGCACGCCCGGCACGTGGGCCGGGACGCGCGATCGACGCTTCATGTACCGATCGTATTTCGGCACAAAGACGTCGTACTCTCGCTCGACGATCACGGTCTTGTCCATGTCCGCGCTCGCGACGATCCCCTCGAGGACCTGACCTCGAACGGGGAGCTCGCCGTAGAACGGACACTTCTCGTAATCATAGTCCGGATCGTCCGGTTCTGGTGGTGTTTCTACGTCTAATCCTATCGCCATGGTGAATCACCTGTGGTTTCGGTGCGTCGGGCGGGTCGTGAGAGCAGTCTGTCGCCATCCACCGTAACGTAGGCCGCCGGGTCGCAGTCGTGTTTCCCGGCGGTCCCGGCCCCCTTGCGGGGACCCGCGGCTTCATCTGTGGCGTCGAGTCGGAACTCGAACGTCGTGCCCGATTTCGGCACTCGCTTGTCCCGAGCGTCGCGGATCACGAGGGTCTTCTCGCTCTCCTGGACGACACGGCCGGCGATCCCGACGGAGTCGGGACTGTCGGCGGCAACGACCCGTACGCACAGGCCGTTGAGCTCGTGTCGCGCGATCGTCTCGGGTGTGAGTGCCATTGGTTCGTTACTCCTCGTCCTCGAGATCGCCTTCCTCGCGTCGGATCGTCTTGACGCGGGCGATCGTGCGTTTCAGCTCCCCGATCCGTCCGGGGTTCTCGGGTGCGCCACCCGCGGCCTTGACGGCCTTCATGTTCAGCAGCTCCGTCTCGAGCTCCTCGACTTCGGCCTCGCGCTCGGCGGGCGTCATGTCGCGGATCTCGTCGGTGTGGAGGATCGCCATCAGCTATCGTCCTCCTCGGCTTCCATCTCCGCGACCAGGTCGGCGGCCTCGGACTCGATGTCCTCGTCGAGTTCGCTCTCCTCGGCGTCGGCCGCGTCCTCTTCCTCGATCTCCTCGCTGACCTCCTCGACGATCTCCTCGTCGACGGGCTCCTCCTCGACGACCTCCTCGTCGATCTCGGGGGCCTCGACCTCGCCGTCGGCGTCGGCCGTCTCGGCGACCTGCTCCTCCTCGGGCACCTCGTCGGCGACGTCGTCGAGGAGCTCCTCGACGCCCTCGTCGGTGTCGGCGGTGTCGGCGATCAGGTCCTCGACGTCGGCGTCCTCGTGGATCTCGAAGTCGTCGGGCAGTCGTGCGCCCGGCGGGATGATCTTGACGTCGACGCCGATCGTGCCGAGCTTCATCACGGCGGTGCCCTGCCCGTGGTCGACGATCTCCTGGGCGGGCTCGCCGTTGTGCTTGATGTAGCCACGGTTGAACTTCTCGACGCGCGAGCGCGCGCCCGTGACTTTGCCCGACAGGACGATCTCGGCGCCGAGCGCGCCGGCGTCCATGATCCGGTCGATCGTCGTGTGGCCGGCCTTCCGGAAGTACCACCCTCGTTCGAGGGCGTTCCCGAGCCGGTCGGCGACGATCTGGGCGTTCAGATCGGGCTCGTCGACCTCCTGAACGTCGATCTGGGGGTCGTCGAGGTCGAACCGCTCCTCGAGCTGGGTCGTGACCTTCCGGATGTTCTTCCCGCCCTTGCCGATCACCATGCCGGGCTTCTCGGCCTTGAGGACGATCTGGGTTCCCATCGGGGTCTTCGCGACCTCCATGCCGCCGTAGCCGGCGCGCTCGAGCTCGGTCGCGAAGAACTCGTCGATCTGGGAGCGCTGCATCCCGTTTTCGATGAACTGGTGTTCGTCTGCCATTAGTTGTCCTCCTCCGGGTCTTCGAGGATCAGTTCGACGTCGACCTCCGGGGTGTTCCACGCCGTTGCGCGGCCCATCGCTCGGGGCTTCCGGCCGGGCGACTCGCCGACCTTGTGGGCGGCGACGTGCATGATCTCCATCGCCTCGCCGTCGAAGCCCTGGTGATCGGCGTTCCCGACGGCGTTCTCGAGCAGCTCGATGAACGCCTTCGAGACCTTGTTCGGGTAGCGCCCGGCGTCCCAGCCGTCGATGTCGTTTCGGTGGCCGACGTTCGAGTTGTGCGATTTGAAGGGCACCGACCGCTCCTCGGCGACGACCGCTTCGAGGTACTCGATGGCCTCGCCGGCGGTCTTGCCCTTGATCTCGCGTGCGACCTCCTTGCTGTGCTTGTGGCTCATGGGACGCTCCCGAAGCATGGCTTTCGCCGTCGTCTCCGGATCCGCGTCCACGCTGTAGCTGATTCCCATACTGGTCACCTCATTTCAGTGGCACGAACTTCGAGGAACGGGTCGCGCCGATCCCGGCCTGCCCGTGTTCGACGGACTGGCGCGTGAGCTGGAACTCGCCGAGGTAATGTCCGAGCATCTCGGGTTCGACCCGGACGCGCTCGAACTCCTGGCCGTTGTAGACCTCGAAGGTCAGGTTGACGAACGCCGGCACGATCGGCACGTCACGCAGGTGCGTGCGGATCGGGTCGTTCGCCGTCTCCTCGGGGCCCCGCTCCTCGGCCTTCTCGAGCAGTTTCTGCTTCTCGATCGAGAGGCCGCGTTCGATGCTCCGCCGCTGGCGGGCGGGCAGCAGTTCCGCGACTTCCTCGAGCTCCATTGCCTGCAGCTCCTCGAGCGTGTGACCACGGAAGGTGAACTCGCCCTCCTGGCCGGTTCTGTAATCTGACGAACTCATTCGTTGCTACCTCCGGTGAACCGAATGACGCTATCGGGCGCAACGCGTCCGATGGTAGTCATTTGTTCCCACCTCTGCCGGTGCGTCGCGACGAGATGTCGCCGACCTTCCGTCCCGGCGGCGCGTCCCGCGAGACGCTCTTGGGTTTGCCGGGGTGCTGGCGGCCGCCGCCGCCGAACGGGTGGTCGACGGCGTTCATCGCGACGCCGCGCACGCGGGGCCACTTGGTCCCGCGCGACTTCATCTTGTGATGCTTGCTCCCGGCCTTGACCATCGGCTTCTCGGTCCGGCCGCCACCCGCGACCACGCCGATCGTCGCCCGGCAGTCGGGCGAGAGCCGCTTGACCTCGCCGCTGGGGAGCTGGACGACCGCGGCGTCGCGGTCGTGGGTGATGAGCGTCGCGTTGACGCCGCTGGCCCGTGCGAACCGACCGCCGTCGCCGGGCTTCGATTCGACGTTACAGACCGGGACGCCCTCGGGGATCTCCGCCAGCGGCAGCGTGTTGCCGGCCTTGATCTCCGCCGAGATCCCGATCTGGATCTCCTCGCCCGTGCTGATCCCCTCGGGGACGAGCACGAGACGACGGTCGCCGTCGTCGAACTCGACGTCCGCGACGGGCGCGCTGCGTGCGGGGTCGTGCTCGATGCCGACCACGGTCCCCCGAAGCAGGTCGTCGTCCTCGGCCTTCCGGTGGGAGAGCTCCGCCTTGTACCGGTGCGAGGGTGCTCGGAACACCGAACCGCCGCGGCCACGTCGCTGGCCTCTGATTCGCCGTCCCATCTCAGAACACCCCGATCCGGGAGGCGACTTCCTGTGCGTCGTCGTCCTCCGAGAGACGCACGGTCGCCTTCTTGGTTCCGTTCATGGTTATCTGTGTGTTCACTTTGGTTACCTCCACGTCGTACTGCTCGGAGATCGCCTCGCGGATCTCCGGTTTGGTCGCGTCGAGATCGACGATGAACTGGAGCTTGTTCTCGAAGTCCATGTCGTTCATCGCCTTCTCGGTGATGAGGGGGTGCTGGATCGTCATCGATCCGCCACCTCCTCGATCGCGCTCTCGGTCCAGATCGTCAGGCGACCCGCGTGGGTGCCCGGCGCGAGGTCCTCCGTGCTGACGTCGCGTGCGGTCGCGACGTCGACCCCGGCGAGGTTGCGCGCGGCCTTCGAGGGGCCGGCCTCGCTCGAGGTGACGAAGAGGATCGACTTGGGCTGCTTGTACTTCCGGCCGCGGCTCTTCCCGCGGCCGGCACGGACCGAACGGCCCTCCTCGGCGCGCTCGATGTCGCCGCCGAGGCCGACCGATTCGAGGAACGAGAGGACCTCCTGGGTCTTGATCAGCTCCTCGAACTCGTCGGAGACGACCAGCGGCAGCTCGACGTCCTCCTCGAAGCGGTGGCCCCGCTCCGTGACGAGCTCCGCGTCCGTCGTCGCGGCGATCGCGCTGCGGGTCGCGAGCTTTCGCTCCTTGGTGTTGATGTCCGTGCTGCGGTCCTTTTCTGCCTTCGGCGGGTGTGCCCGGCGGCCGCCGACGGCCTGGGGCACGCGTCGGCCCTGGCCGTTCGAGCGGGGGACGCGGGCCATTCCCCTTCCTGTGCCGAGCGATTCCGCCGAGGTGCGCTTGCCCGCGAAGGGGTCGGCGCCGTAGTCCTGCTGTCGGTTGTCCTGGGCCGCGAGCACGGCGCGCTTGATCAGGTCCGGCCGGTAGTCCGTCTCGAAGACCGCCGGCAGGTCGATCTCGCCCGCCTCCTCGCCGTCCAGGTCGAGTGTGTGTGCGTTCATGTTATCCCTGGTTCGATGCGGTGGAGACGTACCGGACCTCGGGGTCCAGTCGCGGTTGGTCGTTCGGCCGGATCGCGGGCCGGAACCGGAGCAGCCGTTTGTCCGGGCCCGGCAGCGATCCCTTGATCAGCGCGTAGGGCCCCGAGACCTCGCCGTAGTTGACGAAGCCGCCCTGGGCGTTGATCTCGTCCTCCTCGCCGAGCGCGATCAGGCGCTTGTTGAGCTCGGTGCGCTGGTGGTAGCCGGTCTGTCCCTGCTGGGGGACCGTCGAGCGAACCCTGGAAGGGTTCCACGGGCCGAGGTTGCCGATGCGTCGGCGCCATCCCTGGCGGGCGTGTTTGCCCTTTCGCTTCTGGACGCCCCAGCGCTTGACCGGGCCCTGGGTACCCTTACCCGTGGTGACGCCGCTCGCGTCGACGTACTCGCCGGCGCGGAACACGTCGTTGGCGTCGTGTTCCCCGCCCTCCTCGAGCAGGTCGAGCGCGAACTCGGCGCGGTCGTCGAGCGAGCCGCCGCCGACGCGGGTCTCCATGATGTCGGGCTTCTTCTTCGGGACGCTCGACAGTCCGGCGGGGACGGTGTGGGTGATGACCCGGAGGTCATCGACCGCGCCCTCGTCGATGGCGTCCTCGATCTCCTCGCGGCCCGTGCCGTCGGGCTCCTCGGGGAGGTCCAGGGCACGGTCGAGGTTCTCGTCGAACTCCTCGGCCCAGACCTCGGTCCGGGGCTGGAGTCCGTACGGTGTCTGTTCGTACGCGCGCAGAGCGACCGCCCGCATGGGCGGGGTCTCCACGATGGTGACGGGCACCGTCTGCTCGGTGCCTTCGATGGGCGAGTTGGCCTCGTCGTTGACCATCACCACGTGGCTCATACCGGCCTTGTAGCCGGCGAACCCCTGCAGCGCTGGCTGTCCGTCGTCGTCCGGCCACGAGTTGAACCGCGGCACCTCGCTGGTTGCGCGCGTCCGTGGGCCGAACCCTAACGAGCCTTTGCGTGGTCTGTTTGCTTGTGGCATGTGACTCTCACTCCGTGAGTGTCAGGCACGCGAGCGACGCGAACATCGCTTCCTCGGTTCGCACCGTCTCGCTGCCCTGGCGTGGGATCGTGTTGAGCCAAAGGTCGAACCGATCGGATCCGTCCGATTCAGGTTCGATGGCCGCCGCCGGCTCCCCGCCGACGGACTCCTCTTCTACCTCGAGTATCGCCGGCAGCCCCCGGCCGGGCGCGCCAAAGACGACGGTCATCCCGTCGTCCTCGATGCGCCCCGTAAGCCCCGGGAGACGGTCGATCGAGAGCTCCTCGCCGAAGCGAGAAGTCGCGATCCGAACGCCCGCGTCGGGGCGGCCGAGCGCCGCCGGCAGCTCCGTGCGCTCGACTTCGAGCCCGGACGGCTCCTCGGTGAGTTTCGCACGGACCGGTCGTCGCGAAGATATCCTGACGGTCACGCGTTCCCCCTCCTCGACCTCCATACCGGGAGGCGTCAGAAGGGAGAGTGGGTGTTGCAGTCCGCAATTGACCCGGACGCGCCCTTCAGGTCCGACCTCGGTCACGAGTCCCTGTCTTAACGACCCCGAACCGTTCGATCCGGAGCCGGTCCGTGACACGGCGCGAAGCGGGGGCAGGACCCCGACATACTCCAGTTCGTCGCGCGTGTCCCATACCTCCTTTCGGAGATAGGGGGGCGTCGCGGCGTACCGCAGTACGGTTTCGACGAACCCGCCGCCCCACCTGCGTTCCCCATCCGGATCGGGGAAGACGATCAGGCGGTCGGCCCGGAAGACGGTCGCCGCGCGGGCGACGTAGCCGAGCTTGCGAGTCGCCTCGCGTTTGTCCTCGGCCTCCCGGACCAGCGACGACGGCACGAGTATGCTGACGGTCATGCCAGCCACTTTCTCGCCGTGGCACTAGACTGTGGCGAACGTATCGTACGAGGCCCTAAAAGGATAGCGTTTTCCGTGGCGGCTGCATGGGTTTCACACGCTCTAAACCCCCGATATGGGGGCTTCCGTATCACCATCACCGACCCTGATTCGGAAGCCTTATACTCCTCACCGGGATACCCGAAAGTGCAACAGGGCGCTGGTAGTGTAGTGGTATCACGTGACCTTGCCATGGTCACAACCTGGGTTCAAATCCCAGCCAGCGCACTTCTCCGAACTCGACTACCGCGAGCAACCGCGCCAGCGTGTTGCGAGCACGTACCCGAGTTCGGGAATGCGATCCGATGGGATTTGAGCAGGGAGTGAAGCGAACGAAGTGAGCGCAACGACCGAGTTCAAATCCCAGCCAGCACGCTGTTCTTATGTCGCTGACTTGCATTTTTGGCAAACTCTATAGTGAGACACGTTTCCAAACACTATGGAATAGGATCTAATTTCTCGATCCGTCTTTGTCTTTCCGATTTTGAATGTAATCGGAAATATACGAACCAATAACAGCGACAATTTTATAATTAAATATTTATTCTCTTTTGATTACATATTTCATGAATGGTCAATATCGATTCTATCGTGGTAGTGAAGTAGTCCCTCGACTCTTGGACAGAGATATCCGCAACATCATCGTCTGAATCGACGTGAATGATTTTATTATTCCTCTCTTCACGGATAGTGTGAAAATTGTCATAAAGAGAACCAGAGTACGTTGAAAACCTATGCGATGTAACTTTTTCCAGTCCTTCTTTACTTCGATCCTTCCAACCCCTATAATCGTTCTGCAAGAACTGCTCAATCTCGGTTACAGACTTCCCCTCTGCTTCGAGTGTCCGACGAAGCTGCCGGGCAAGATGGTTGTCGTATGCTGAAATAAGAAGTGGCAACATTGCTATCCATTCTGATTGATAGAACAGACGTACAGCATTTAGCAAGAGATCTATCCAAGGAGGTTGCTCGATATCTGAAGGCCGAGAATGATAGTTGTACGCTACAGTAACTCGGTCAGGAGCATTTGAATTAAGCTCGGATGTTACAAAGGCAATCTTACCCTCATCGGGTTGAACAATATCGATTATAACCGAATTTTCGACTAGGAGATGTCTCGGATACCAATCAAGCGCAACTCCCTGTAAATCTGTGATTGACTGTCCAGAAGGCCGGTCCGTTTCAGCCAATAGCGAAAGGCCAATATCAAGAGAATTCCCACCTATCAACGGAACTTCTTTGGTTTTTCCTACTTCTAGTTCAATAGTCCCAATACTCGCCCTACTTCCGAGTTGAATAGGACGACCCCCGATCTCAGTAATCGGGATCCGAGTAAAATACTCTAGGAGTGCGTCTTCTGGGTGGATATCAACACCACATGAACGACATGAACACGAATCCACCAGCGTCTGGAACGAAGTGCAGTTAAAACCCGAGATGTCGATCGCCTGAAATTGGTAATCACAATCTGGGCAGAGAAGGTTTGGCCAGTCCATATTGGGAGTAGAGGAATTATTCATGAATTAGCCTCCATCTTCGCTGCTGTCTCGGCGTGACCAAATTCTTCAGTCTAACGGTCATTACAGAGTCACAGCCTGCAAAGACAATTACTGTCGCGAATGGGAAAACGAGGATAGAACGTTTCATACCTTATAACGGGGACGAAATGGCATAACTCTAGCCACGGGAATCTATCGCATGCCGTCCAACGTCTTTCCTGAATTACGAGCGAACAGATGAGCGAAACCCGGGTTCAAATCCTATCCAGCGCTCGTTCGGGTTAGAACCCATGAGCACGGACCTACAGACATCCCGAACGTTCGACCGTATCGACCCCATTGTCCCGTCATCGAGCTCCAGTTCGGGATGGGCGTCCGCCGCATGCGCGCCGGCCTGCGCCATCATCGCGTCCTCGCTCTCGGCCTCGATGGTCGCGTCACACCCCTCGATCACACACTCTAGTCGCTTCGTCATGATCCGTACCGTGTACGTCGGTAACACGCATAACGGTCTCGTCGCGGGGGCGGCGATACGACCCGGACGGCCCCCATCTATACGGCCCCGCGGATCCCTGGATGGGGTATGGCAGACTCGCTCGACGATATCGAGGCGGAGCTCGGGGAGACGACCGAGGACGAGGACGACGAGCGCGCCCACGACCGGCTCGAGGCCGCCCGCGAGGAGCTCGAGGAGCTCCGCGAGCGCGGCGAGGTCGACGAGGAGCGCGCCGAGGCCATCGACGCCGAGATCGACCAGCGCCTCCGGACGATCGATGAACGCGACAGCTACGACGTCGACTCGATGGGCGCGGCCCGAAGCCCCGACGACGAGAACGCCTGAGGAGGACGCGACCGGGCGAACGGTCACTATCGGCGACGGGTCGGGCTCGAACGCAACCCCCTTACTCGCGGCTCGCCTCGTCCCGGACATGACGAACGACCCGGAGGCCGCCCTCTCCGAACACGCGGCGTACGAACGGGACGAATCGGGGTACGAACTGACGACGACGGTCTTCGATACGGTCGTCGGGACAAAGGAGGACGACGGGGAAACGCGCTACCGCGTCGTCGTCCGGCTGCCGACGCTCGACGCCGTCGTCGAGGGCGAAACCGTCGCCGAGGTCGTCGAGGACGGCTGGTTCGAGACCCTCGAACTGCGCCTCGACGACCCGACGCAGGTCACGGCCGGCCGGCCGTCGGTCGAGACCGACGTGAGTCGAGCGGGAAGCGAGGTCCGCGTCGAGATGACCTTCACGAGCGCGCGCCCCGAGCGCGCGGCCGAGAACGCGAAGTCGCTCGCCGAGTTCGTCGAGGGGACGTGGGTTCAGGGGATCGTCCCCGGCTACGACTACGGCGAGCCGGCGGCGTCGCTGCTCGAGCGCGCGTCGCAGAACTACGACGAGGGCGGCGCGTAGCGAACCGCGCGGCCGGCGTTTCAGTCTTCAATCCATCGCGATGTACGTCCGGGTGTCCTCGACGCCGGAGACCCCCTGGATCCCGTCGGCGGAGATCTCCTTGACCTGGGACGGCGAGTCGACCTCGAGCTTCGCGATGATGTCGACGTCGCCGGCGACGATGTGGGCCTCGCCGACGCCTTCGATGGCCTCGATGGCGTCCTTGAGCCTGTCGGCCTCGCCCGTGTTGGCCTTGACCATGACGTAGGCGGTCACCATCGTCAGACACCCCCGGCCGCGGCGGCCTCGCGGCTCCCGACGATCAGCTGTCGGACGTCGTCGAGCGCCTCGAAGTCCGCGAGCACCGCGAGGCGGTCGCCCTCCTCGAGGGACTCGTCGGGCGAGGGGATCGAGAGCGCCCCGTCGGCCTTCCCGAACGCGAGCAGCGTCGCGTCCGCCGGTAGCGAGAGCTCGCTGATCGTATACCCCTTCGTGGGGGAGTCGGACTGAACGGTCAGCTCGACGACCTGGAGGTGCTGGGCGATGTCGGCGATCGCACGGATGTCCCCGCCGAGCAGCGCGTTCTTCGCGCCGATGGCACCCAGACGCTCGGGGTAGACGATCTCGTCGACCTCGTCGGCGTACTTCCGGTAGATCTCCTCGCGGTAGTCCTCGTCGATCCGGAGGATCGTCCGACAGCCGTGGTGTTTCGCGATCATACACGCCGCGAAGTTCGTGTTGAGGTCGCTGGTGAGCGCACCGAGCGCGTCCGCGTCGGCGAGCCCGGCCTCCTCGAGAACCGGTTCACGGGCGCCGTCGCCCTCGACCACGTCGTAGCCCTCGGTCCGGGCCCGATCCGCGACGTCCGCGTCGCGCTCGATCAGGACGACCTCGTGGCCCTCCGCCGAGAGCACGCGGGCCGTCCGTAGCCCGACCCGACCGGCACCGATAATAACGAATCGCATGGACCACCATACGCTACGGGGTATGAATAATGTTACCCCATCGAACGCGGTGGTCTCCTTCGCCGATGATCCGACCGAAAGCGGGATTCGGGCCCCCAGAGGGCGAAGTCCCGCCGCGTCCGCTCAGTTCAGCAGCTCCTTCGGGTTCTCGAAGACGACCTGTCGGATCGTCTCCACGTCGAGCCCCATCCGGTACATCTCGAAGATCGTCCGCTTGTAGGCGAAGATATCGCTGCGGAGGATCCCTGCACTATCCGTCTCGACCAGCACCTGGTCGGGTCCGTACTCGGCGACGACCTCGGCGACGTGGTGGGGTTCGACCCCCAGTAACCAGGGGTAACTGACGGTGAAACTGCAGTAGCAGTCGGTGTTCTCGATGACGTGGGAGGCGGTCTCCTTGTCCGCGTGCGAGAGCACCAGCTGCTCGTCTGCCAACCCCGCCTCGTCGGCGAGCTCGACGTCGATCTCGACGGCCTCGCGCTTCGGGTTCTCGCCGGTGAGCACCGGATCCTGCTGCAGCGAGAGGTCGAGCTCGTAGCCGGGGATCGAGCCGTGAACCCGCTCGGGAAAGTCGACGTCCTCGAGGTCCGGCGGGGTGTGCAGGATCGCCGGCAGGTCGTGGTCGGCGGCGATCTCGAGCTGGCGGCGGGTCACGTCCTTCTGGTCCTCGAGCTCCCACCCCGAGACGTGCTGGGCCTCCGTGATCCCGATCTCGCCGACGGCGGCCACCTCGTCGAGCGCGCAGTACTCGGGCATGACCTCGAGGAGTCCCTCATAGTCCTCCACGCGCGCGCCCGTGTGGATCCCGATGCCGACCTTCGCGTCGAAGGGATGGGAGTCGCCGATCGGCCCGAGGCGGTTGAGCGCGTCGTCCCAGAGGTGGCGCACGTCCGCCGCCGCGACCGGTTTGTAGGGCATCCAGTAGTACGCGGCGGCCATCATCACCATCGAGTGACAGCCGCTCAGCGCGAACTTCTCGCGGTCGTTCCACGACATGGTGTGTGCGTGGTTGTGGACGTCGATCCAGGGGATGTTCGTCAGCTCCGCCGGAAGCTCCGTCGCGTCGCCGCGCTCCTCGAGGTCGGTCGGCCGCCGCGTGGGGTACTGTTGAGTCATCGGTTCAGGTGTGTCGACAGTCGTTGGTCAGCTCACCGATCCCCTCGACGCCGATCGTCACGCTGTCGCCCTCGTCGAGGAGGACCTGTGGCTCGCGGAAGTAGCCCACGCCGTCGGGCGTGCCCGTGTAGATCAGGTCGCCCGGTTTGAGGGTGAACGCCCGGCTACAGAACGAGACGAGCTCGGCGACGTCGAAGATCAGGTGGCGGGTGTTCGACTCCTGGAGGCGCTCGCCGTTCACCTCGGTCCAGACGTCGAGCTCCCCGACGTCGTCGACCTCGTCGGCCGTCACGAGCTCCGGCCCGATCGGGCCGAACGTGTCGAGGCTCTTCCCGCGAACCCACTGCTCGTCGGCCATCTGGAGGTCCCGCGCCGAGACGTCGTTGCCGACCGTGTAGCCCGCGACGTACTCCAGGGCCTCGCTCTCCTCGACGTTTCGCGCCCGCTCGCCGATCACCGCGACGAGCTCGCCCTCGTAGTCGACCGCCTCGGTGAGCTCGGGGTCCCACTCGATCGATTCGTCGGGGCCGATCAGCGACTGGGGGAACTTCGAGAACAACACGGGCTCGTCGGGGGCGTCGAAATCGCCCTCGTCGGCGTGGTCGGCGTAGTTCAACCCGACACAGACGACCTTCTGTGGGTCCGTGATCGGCTCGCGCCGCGTCAGGTCATCCCGATCGTGGAGGCCTACCCCGGTCTCGAGGGCGTGGGTGAGCGCGAGGTCGACCTTCTCCCGCCAGCCCCACTCGCCGACGATCCCGAGGAGATCGTCCGGGAGCCGGATCCCGGCGGCGTCGGCCGCCTCGGCCAGCCGGACGACGCCCGCCTCGCTGACCACGCCCGCCCAGACCTCGCCCCGCTCGGATTCGAACTGTCCCAGTCTCATCGGTCACCCTCGCCGTCGGTAGTCGTTCGCATGAGTCTCCCTGTGACGCACAGGCACATATCTCTTACCACTTGGTAGACTTCGGGACGCGTGAGCGGAAACGGTCCGGAGGACGACGGACAGTTAGTATAAAAGCGTGAGCCGCGATTGGTCCTCCATGACGAGTTCGGGAGGGCGTCCCTCCTCGGAGGGAACGCGGGAGGCGATCATGGAGGCGACCTTCCGCGCGCTCAGCAAGAACGGCTACGCGGACCTCCGGATGCGGGACATCGGCGAGGAGTTCGAGATGACCCGGCCCGTGATCCACTACCATTACAACAGCAAACACGAGCTGATCTCGTCGTTCCTCGAGTACCTGATCGCCCAGTACAAGGACGACGACACGGTCGACGCCGAGGACCACTGGGAGCACCTCGGGATCCGGATCGACCAGTGCATATTCGGCCCCGACATCGACGGGTTCGACCACTGGGAGCGCATGACGGTGTATCACGAGCTGTTCTCGCAGGCCCAGCATAACGAGACCCACCGGGAGCTGTTCAACCAACACTACGAGGGAATGGTCGTCGGCCTCGCCGACGTGATCGAGGCGGGGATCGAGGACGGGACGTTCGCGGCCGTCGACCCGATGGAGTTCTCCCAGCTGTTGACCGACGTCATCCACTCTGCGCGGGCCCGTCGGATCTCGCTGGGCCAGGAGGACGCCCCCGAGCAGGCGCGTACCGCCGTCAATCGATTCGTCCTCCCGCGTCTCGTCCCGAACGTCAGCGTGGAGATCCCCATCGAGAGCCGGTAACGCCCGAACGAGGGGATCTGGCTTGATCAGTCGACGGTGATGTCGGGCAGCTGTTCGTCGATGTACTCGACGTCGACGTCGAGCCAGTCGGGCACCCGGAGGTTCTCGCCGAGCTCCGAGACGTCCTCGTCGAGGGTGACGCCGGGTCCGGTGGTCGCGAACTCGAAGACCGATCCGCCGGGCTCGGTGAAGTACATCGACCAGAAGTAGTCCCGGTCCTTCCGGGAGGTAGTGATCAGGTCGGCGTCGCGGAACCGCTCGCTCCACTCCTTCTGCTCCCACTTCTCGCCGGCGTCGAACGCGACGTGGAGGAAGGTTCCCGTTCCCATCACGCCCTGGGGGGCGTTCGGGCGGATCAGCACGTCGACGAACTCCGCACCCTGACCGTCGCCGGGCGCCTGGAACCGGACACGGTCGCCGGCCTGTGGCTCGTCGTGGCGCCCGACCCGATCCCAGTCCATGGCCTCCAGCGCCCGGAAACTCCCGGCGGGGTCGTTCGAGTGGACCGTCACGCTGTGGAGACCCTGGATCCCGTGTTCGGCGGGGACCGGGCCGTCGTCCCACGCCTCGATGTCGGACTCGCCGGTGACGAGCTCGAAGGGGGTTCCGTCGGGGTCGGTGAAGCCGATGGCGGTCTCGTCGAACCGTTCCTCGACGACGTGTTCGACGTCGTGCTCCTCGAACCGGTCGGTCCAGTAGTCGACCGACCCCTCGGGGATGACCAGCCCCGCCGCGCTGAGCTGCCCCTTCCCGACGCTTCCCTCGGGCATGTCGGTGACCGGGAAGAACGTCACGATCGATCCGGCCGAGCCCACTTCATCGCCGTAATAGAGGTGATAGATCTCCTCGGGGATGTCGAAGCGGACGGTCCGCTTGACGAACCGAAGACCCAGTACCTTCCGGAAGAAATCCAGGTTCGCCTGTGGATCGCTCGCGAACGCGGTCACGTGGTGTAGGCCGTTGATCTGTCCCATGATATCACTCCTTACCAAGTGGTAAATCTATAAATAGCTACCGCCCATAGAAGTGGGCATGAGTGATACGGACGCATCGAATCGGCCCCCGGCCGGCCGGAACCCGCCCTCGGCGCTCGGACGGCTGTTGTTCGGCGGCATGTTGGCCGCCGCGGCGATCAACAGCTTCCGGGGTATGGAGGGACAGATCGCCTACGCGGACTCGAAGGACGTCAAGTACGCCGACTACCTGGTCCCCGTCTCAAGCGGGATGCTCGCGTTCGGCAGCATCGGGATCGTCCTCTGGCGGTTCCCGAAGCTCGCGACGGGCGCCGTCGCGGCGTTCTTCACGGCGGTGACCCCGACGATGCACGACTTCTGGAACGCGCCCGACGAACGGAAGCAGAACGAGCTGAACCACTTCATCAAGAACGGCGCGATGCTGGGGGCCGCGGTCTCCTTCCTCCGGCGTGCCTGGCGACAGTAACTCCCTACTCGGGCCGATCGACGGGCGACACGGCGGAACGAACCGCGAACGGACTCACGAGACGATCGGGCCGGCCCGATCACGACACAGGATCCATGCAGGAATTCGCATTCACGGTCACGTATCGAGAAGGGGTGGACCACGTGATGGACGTCTTCATCGAGAACCCCGGGCTCTACGCGCGGACGACCTCCTGTCACGCGACGCGCGAGACGACCTGGCGGGTCGACGAGGTCACCGGCCCGGCGGAGGCGCTCGCGGCGTACGACGAGCAGCTCCGGGGGCTCGCGCGCTGTTCGAGCCTCCGGGGGATGGGTGGCTGTCCGGTCGATTGGAGCCACGAGGTCCTCGCCCGTCGGCCGACGAGGCGCCGCATCTACTCCCGACAGTCGGAGGGCGAGGGCTGTCGCTCGATTCCCTACCTCGCGGCGAAACACCTCGGGGACGGCGTCCTCTGTCGGGCCGAACAGCACGGCAACGAGTACCGCTGGCGGATCCTCGCCGACGACGACGCGGCGATGAGCGCGATCCACGACGAGATCGACGGCAACCTCCGCGATGGGCTCTCCCTCGAGTTCGAGCGCCTGAGCCCCTCCCCCGAGTGGACGGGAGCGAAGCCGAGCCGAACCGACCTCCCGTACGAACAGCGCGAAGCCCTGGAGCTGGCCGTCGATCACGGCTACTACGAGACGCCCCGTCGGGCCTCGATCCAGGAGATCGCGGAGGCCGAGGGGATCGCGACCTCGACGCTCCAGTACCGCCTCACCCGTGCCGAGGCGTGGCTCGCCACGACGTTCGCCGGGGCCGAGGAGGGCGAACCGACCCCGCCCGCCGCCGCGATCGGCGACGACTGACTCCCCGCCAGAACGGACCCTTCACCCTTCTTCCGTCGATCCGTCGCCCACGCCGACGTCCGTGTGGCGGGACGGCTCGGCGCTCGGGCCGGGTTTGGTATGTGCCGAACGAACTCCCATTCCCGTCCGGCCCGAACCTCGAATCGCACGATGAGAGACGACGACGGGACCGAGACGGGCGTATCGCGACGTAACTACCTCAAGGGGACGGGCTCCGCGCTGGCGGCGCTGTCGTTCGTCCCTGCGGGTGCTGCCGCTGCGGAGGGTCACGAGGCGGACTCCACGGCGTCCTCGGGGGGCCGTACCCTGATCGAGAACGGGACGGTCGTGACGGTCGACCCCGACATCGGCGTGCTCCACGACGCCGACGTGCTCGTCGAGGACGGCCGGATCGAGCGGATCGACCACGCGATCGACGCCTCGGCCGACGAGGTCATCGACGCCGGCGACTCGATCGTCGTGCCGGGCTTCGTCAACACGCATCTCCACGCCTGGCAGGCCGGGGTTCGGGGCGTCGCCGGCGACTGGTCGTTCCTCGAGTACCTCGATACGATGCTCGGGGAGATCAGCAGCCACTACACGCCCGAGGACGCCTATCTGGGCAACCTTTTCGGGGGGGTCGAGCAGCTCAACGCCGGGACGACGACGATCCTCGACTGGTTCCACATCGCGAACTCGCCCGACCACACCGACCGCGCGATCGACGGGCTCGAGGACGCCGGCATCCGGGCGGTGTTCGCCCACGGCCAGCCCGGCGACGACAGCGCTACCTGGTGGGAGGAGTCCACCGAGCCCCATCCCGACGACATCCGGCGGCTCCACGACGAGCGATTCCCCGCGAACGACGGGCTGCTCACGCTGTCGATGGGGATCCGCGGACCCGACTACTCGACCGACGAGGTCGTCACCCAGGACATCGAGCTCGCCCGCGAGCTCGGGATCCCCGCGTCGATGCATATCGGCTCGCTCGGACCGGGCGGCGTCGAGACGCTCGAGGAGCTCGACCTGCTCGGCGACGACCTGAACTACGTCCACGCCAACCGGCTCACCGACGAGGAGTTCGCGCTCATCGGCGATTCGGGCGGATCGGTGTCGATCACGCCCGAGGTCGAGATGCAGATGGGGATGGGCATGCCGGCGCTCCGGGAGACCATCGACGGCGGGGGGATCCCCTCGATCGGCGTCGACATCGTCTCGGCCGTCAGCGGCGACATGTTCACCCAGACGCGCTTCGGCCTCCAGACCCAGCGCGCGCTCGACAACCAGCCGACCGTCGACGCCGGCGGGCAGGTCGAGGAGATCTCGCTCAGCGCGCGCGACGCCCTCGAGCTCGCGACCATCGAGGGCGCCCGCGCGCTCGGGCTCGCGGACGAGATCGGCTCGCTGACGCCGGGCAAGCGCGCCGACGTCACCCTGATCGGGGCCGACGACGTCAACACGACGCCCGTCCACGACCCGATCGAGACGGTCGTCCTCCAGGCGGGGATCGACAACGTCGACACGGTGCTCGTCGACGGCGAGGTCGTCAAGCGCGACGGCGAGCTCTGCAACGCGACCGCCCGCGACAACCAGGACCAGCTCGTGGAGTCCGGCCGGCGGATCCTCGAGGAGAGCGGCCTCTGAACCGGTAACACGGGTCGAGGAGCGATCCCGCCGGTCGCCAGCCTGTGGCGACCGACGTCGACGGTCGGTCCCCGCCCCGACCGTGCCCGCCGATCGGGATACGGGCAAAGCTTTTGTTCAATGGTAACGTACCTCAGAGACAATGGTTCACGCGTTCGTCATGGTGAAGACGGGAGCCGGGAAGGCCGAAGCGATGGTCGACTCCGCCCGCGGGATCGCGTCGATCTCCGAGGCCCACATCGTCGCCGGGGACTACGACCTCATCGCGGAGGTCGACACCGAGGAGGTCTACGACGTGCTCCATACGGCCTCCTCGGAGCTCCAGGAGCTCGACGGCGTCGAGAGCACCAAGACCTACATCTCGCTCGATTAGTTCTCCTCCCGTTCGGCGCGTTCGAGCGCCCGCTCGCGCTGGCGGACCAAACGCGGCGGGAGCTCCTCGTAGACCGAGTCGAAGACCTCCTCGGGGCGGGCCTCGGCGCCCGACTCGGCGCGTTCGACGGCCCTCGTGAGCTCCTCGTCGGCCTCCGCCTCGATCGTCTCGACGTGATCGTCGTCGAGGGCACCCTCCTCGCGGAGGTAGGTCTCGTAGCGCTCGAGAGGGTCGGCGGTCCGCCACTCGGGGAGGTCCTCTGTGTCCCCGTCGCGGTAGCGCGAGGGGTCGTCGCTGGTCGTGTGGGCACCCCGCCGGTAGGTGAGGCTCTCGATCAGGACCGGCTCGCCCGAACGCGCCATCGAGAGCGCCTCGCGCACGACCGCGCGGACGGCCAGCGGGTCGTTGCCGTCGACCTGCACCCCGGTGATCCCGTAGGCGTCGGCCTTGATCGCGATCGACTCGCTCGCGGTCTGGCGTTCCCTGGGCATCGAGATCGCCCAGCCGTTGTTCTCACAGAGGAAGACCGTCGGCGTCTCGAAGACGCCCGCGAAGTTGAGCCCCTCGTGGAAGTCGCCCTCGCTGGTCGCGCCGTCGCCGAAACAGCAGATCGCGGCCGCGTCGTCGTCCCGGTAGTTCATCGCCATCCCCAGCCCGGCGGCGTGGGGGATCTGGGAGGCGATCGGCACCGTCTGGGGGAGGGTCGGGCGGTCGTAGCCCGAGGCGAACTCGGGGTGGCCCCGCCGAAAGCGAAGCAGGTCGCTCATCGGGACTCCTCTAGCTATCTGGGCGGCGTTCTGGCGGTAGGTCGGGACGAGCCAGTCGGACTCGTCCATGGCGTGGGCCGCGCCGACCTGCGAGGCCTCCTGGCCGGCGAAGGGCGGGTAGCCGCTCATCCAGCCCCGGCGCTGGAGCGCGATCGCGCGCTCGTCGAAGCGCCGCGCCCGGACCATGTCGCGATAGAGCGCCCGGGCGCGCTCCTCGTCGACGCCGGCCGCGGAGAGCGGGTGTTCGTCGATGACGCGGTACATGGCCGGCCCGACTCCCGGGGAGGGCAAAGCGATTCCGATACCGAAAAGGGTGCGGCCCGCCTACCGCCCCCATGCTCAGCCTCGGGACGGTCGTCGGCCTGGCGTTCATCGTCGGGGTCCACACCGTGATCGCGTCGATCCTCGTTCGGTTCTTCCGGCTGCGCCTCGACACCCGCGGCGGGATGGTGGTCTTCTCGCTGGTGCTGGTACCCGTCGCGCTCGCGGTCTCGCTGCTCTTTCTCGGCCAGCTGCCGATCTTCGGCGGGGTCGACCGCCAGACCGTGATGCTGGTGGCGATCCTGCTGCCGCTGCTGCTTGGCTTCGCGATCGATCTGTTCTGGATGCCCACCCCCGAGGAGGTCGAGGCCGCGAGACGCTAATCCAGCCGATCGGAGATCGCGCCCTCGACCCGCTCGATCACGGCTTCTGGCGATCGGCTCGCGTCGACCCGGACGAACCGCCCCGGCTCCGCCTCGATCAGCCGTTCGTAGTTCTCGCGGACCCGTTCGAGGTACGCCGACTGCTCGAACTTGTTCGTCGCGCCGCTGCGCCGCGCGCCCGTCTCGGGCTCGACGTCGAGGTAGATCGTCAGATCGGGCGGGCGGGTGAACGGCGCGTGAACCCCGCGGACGTACTCCAGCGGGCGGTCGATCACGCCCTCCAGCGCGGCCCCCTGGTAGGCGTAGCGCGAGTCGGAGTAGCGATCGGAGATCACCAGCCGATCCGCTTCGAGCGCGGGTCGGACGACCCGCGAGAGGTGGTCGGCGTGGTCGGCGGTGTAGAGGAACAGTTCGGCGAGCGGGTCGGCGTCGTCGTCGGCGATCGAGCGCGAGACGGCCTCGCCGTACCACGAGTCGGTCGGCTCGCGGGTGAGGGTGGCATCCGGATGCGTATCCGAGAGGGCCTCGTGGACGGTGGTCTTGCCGCTGCCGTCGAGCCCCTCGAGCGTGACGAGCATGGCGGGGGTTCGCTCAGGACCCCATTACCACCTTCGGATCCGTCGGCGACGCGCCGACGGGGGGTAGTTTTACGGCGGGCCGAGCGCTACGTAGGGATATGAAGGTTCTCGTGACCGGCGGGACGGGTTTCATCGGGCGATACCTGTGTGCCGAGTTGGACGAGCGGGGCCACGACGTGACCGCGCTCGCGCGCTCGCCGGACGCGAGCGGACTGCCCGCGGGCGTCGAGGTCGTGGAGGGCGACGTGACCGACCGGGGGACGCTCGACTTCGCGGGCCAGGACGCCGTGGTGAACCTCGTCGCGCTCTCGCCGCTGTTCGAGCCGAAGGGCGAGAAGACCCACGAGTCGGTCCACCTCGGCGGGACCAGGAACGTCGTGAGCGAGGCGACCGACGCCGGCGTCGAGCGGATCGTCCAGATGAGTGCGCTCGGAGCCGATCCCGACGGGCCGACCGAGTACATCCGCGCGAAGGGGAAGGCCGAGGCGGTCGTCCGGGAGTCGGCGCTCGACTGGACGATCGTCCGGCCCTCGGTGGTGTTCGGCGACGGCGGGGAGTTCGTCGACTTCACCCGGAAGGTCACGCCGCCGGTGCTCGCACCGCTTCCCGGGGGCGGACGGACGGCCTTCCAGCCCGTCTACGTCGGAGACCTCGCGCCGATGCTCGCCGATACGGTCGAGGACGAGCGACACGCCGGCGAGGTATACGAGATCGGCGGCCCGGAGGTGCTGACCCTCGCCCAGGTGGCGAAGCTCGTCCGTGGATCGGTGACGGTCGTTCCCATCCCGATGGCGCTTGCGAAGCTGGGGGCGACGGCGATCGGTCCGCTCCCGTTCGTCCCCTTCGGGGCCGACCAGGCCCGCTCGCTGGAGTTCGACAACACCACACGGGACAACGACATCGGGGCGTTCGGGGCCAGCGAGGACGACCTGCTGACGCTACGGGAGTACCTGAACCGATAGTACCCGCCCGACGGGCGGGGAACCGATCCCTTATTAACGCCCGCGGCCGACCCGGGAGCGATGCGCGTCGTCGTCCCGTTCGCCGCGAACGACCCCAAGACCCGCCTCGCGAGCGTTCTCGACCCCGAGGAGCGCCGCGCGTTCTCCCGGGCGATGCTCGGGGACGTCCTCGAGGCGGTCCGGGAGGCGGGCGGCGAGCCCGAGCTGCTCGCGACCGCCCCCCTCGACGCCGACGTCCCCATGACCGTCGACGACCGACCGCTCACCGAGGCGGTGAACGCGGCGCTCGAACCCGAGACGGCGGTCGTGATGGCCGACCTGCCGCTTGCGACGCCCGAAGCCATCGAGGCGCTGTTCGACGCCTCAAGGGAGGTCGTTCTCGCGCCGGGACGGGGCGGCGGGACGAACGCCCTCCTGTCGAGACAGCCCGGCTTCCGAGTGGACTACCACGACGGCTCGTTCCTGAAACACCGTGAGAGGGCCGGGGAGCTCGGCTCCGTGGGAGTCATCGATTCACACCGACTGGCGACCGACATCGACGAGCCGGCGGATCTCGTCGAGCTGCTGATCCACGGCGAGGGGCGGGCGGCCGACTGGCTACGGGACGCGGGCTTCGAGCTGGTTCGCCGCGAGAGCCGGCTCGCGATCGGGCGCGAGTGACTCAGAGCGCCTCGCGTTCGGCCGCGACCCGCTCTGCGTAGGCGTCGGAGATCCGTTCGAGAATGGCCTCGCCCGCTTCGGCCGTCGCCTCGCGGGGATCGCCCAACACGCCCGTCTCGGTGATCGCCCGGAACCCCTCGCTGAGCAGCCGCGAGACGGCGACGTCGCCCTCGTGGCCGACGGCCATCTCCTCCTCCCGAACGAGCCCCTCGCTGACCGCGAGCACGATCGCGGTCTCGGCGGCCCCGGCGTGGATCACCGGCTCCTCGTACTCGACGCCGGCCTGGCGGAGCCCAGCGTTCATCAGCTCCATCAGCTCGTCGAGCTCCGCGAGCGCGATCACGCTCGCCTCGATCTCGCGGGCGATCTCGGGTGCGACGGTGTTGACCGGCGCGAAGTTCCCGCCGTGGGTCGGGACGAGCACGACGTGCTCGAAGCCGTGCTCGTCGAGCGACCGGCAGTACGCCCTGATGGTGTCCATCAGCGTTTCGGGGGGTATGGTGATCGTTCCTGGAAAGTCCATGTGGTGGCCCGAACAACCCGGCCGGATCGTCGGCGCGGCGAGCGCGTCACCCAGCCTCTCGGCGATCCGCCGCGCGAGCTCGTCGCCCGCGAGCGTGTCCATGATCAGGGGGAGGTGCGGGCCGTGCTGTTCGACGCTCCCGACCGCGACGACCGCCGTGCGGGTTCCGTTCTCGATCGCCGATTCGACCTCGGGCCAGGCGAGCTCCTCCAGGAGTACCGATCGTGACATGGGCCCGACGACGCGCAACTCCGGCATAAATCCGTACGACGAGCCCGCCGGTAGGCGGGGGTTTTTGTCTCTGGGTGGCGGAGCGGGAAGCGATGATCCCGGGGGCCGAGGAGTACGGCATCGACATCGCCTTCGACGAGCGCGAGATCGAGCGGGCGCTCTCCGCCGGACCCGAGGACGTCTCGCCCGCTTCGAAACTCACCTTCGCGCGAAACGTCTTCGTCCCACTCACCACGGCCTGCCGCTACACCTGCACCTACTGCACCTACTACGACCCGCCGGGTCGGGCGAGCCTCCTGTCGCGCGAGGAGGTCCGCGGGATCCTCGAAACTGGCGTCGAGGCCGGCTGCACGGAGGCGCTCTTCACCTTCGGCGACGACCCCGACGACCGCTATACTGAGGTCCACGACCAGCTCGCAGCGTGGGGTCATGACTCGATCCACACCTATCTCCGGGAGCTGTGCGAGCTCGCGCTCGACGTGGGGATCCTCCCCCACTCGAACCCCGGCGACCAGACCCGCGAGCAGATGGCCGAGGTGGCCGACGTGAACGCGAGCATGGGCGTCATGTTGGAGACGACCGCCGACGTCACCGCCCACGGCGGCCCCCGGGCGAAGTCGCCGGGCCAGCGGCTCGCCACCCTCCGGACCGCCGGCGAGCTCGGCGTGCCCTTTACTACTGGTATCCTCGTCGGGATCGGCGAGGGCTGGCGCGACCGGGCGGAGAGTTTGCTCGCGATCCGGGAGCTCCACGAGCGCTACGGCCACGTCCAGGAGGTGATCGTCCAGCCCGTCTCGAACAACGAGCGCTGGCGCGAGGGCTCGCCCGGCCTCGAAACGATGCGCCGGGTCGTGGCGATGGCGCGAAGAGTGCTGCCCGCGGAGGTCTCGGTGCAGGTGCCGCCGAACCTCGCGCCGGCGAGGGAGCTGCTCGACTGCGGCGTCGACGATCTGGGGGGTGTGTCGCCGGTCACCGACGACCACATCAACCCGGACTACGCGTGGCCCGCGCTCAGGGAGCTCGAGGACATCGCGAGCGGAGCGGGAGTTCCCCTGGAGGAGCGCCTGCCGGTCCACGAACGGTATATCGACGAGGAGTGGCTCTCCGATCGGGTTCGTCGGGAACTCGAAGCCGAAACGGAGGCGGGCGAGCGCTACCGGGCGCTCACTTCAGCCACTCGGGCGTGAGCTCGGGCATGCGCTTCCTGATGGTCGTATAGAAGACCGAGATCCCGAGCGCGAGCAGCATGACGTCCCTGACGAACCCGTCGTAGAGGATGAGAGCGGGGAGGGTGGCGACCCCCATCAGCGCGAGGTCCTCGGGCGCGCCGTCGTAGCGGATCCATCTCCGTGGAGCGACCCAGCGCCCAGGGAGGTGGGCGTAGACCGCCTGCTGGGAGGTGCGCTCCCAGGGGCGCAGCTCGTGGCCCGCGCCCGCGGCGTCCGTGACGGCGTGGACGGTCGCTCCGAGCGCGAAGAACGCCGTTCCGACGCTCGCAGTCGAGGGCGAAAAGGCGGCCCAGGCGGTCGCGGGCAGGGCGACGATCCAGCCGACGACCGGGAAGTGAAGCGTCCTCCGGTGGGTGCCGAAGAAGAGGTCGAGGTCCGGGAACACGCTTCCCAGCAGAGCGGCGACGGCGGCGACGACCGCGAACTCCGGGGCGAGGAGGACCGTCACGGACGCCATCGCCACGCCGATGGCGCCGTGAGTGGTGTTCATCATCGCCCTACCCTACGTGCCCGAAAGGATAGGCGTTCCGAACCGTGTGATTGAGTGGCTCGGTCAGTCGTCGGCCATCGGCGTCCCGTCCGCCCGCGGCCCCAGCTGCGGCCCGTGGGGCCCGTCGTCGGGGTCGATCCGGCGTCGGTGGCGATAATCCGTCGAGCGCTCGACGGGCACGCGCCCGACGGAGGCGATCATCTCCACTAACTCGCCGACGTCGCGGAACTCGCCGTGCTCCCCGCCCGCGCGCTTGGTGATCTCCTCGGAGAGGATCGTCCCCATGAAGTCGTTGGCGCCACACGAGAGCATCTTCAGGCCCTGCTCGTCGCCGTACTTCACCCAGCTCGACTGGATGTTCTCGACGTTGTCGAGGAAGAGCCGCGAGACGGCGATCATGAGCTCGTCCTCGTCGGCGCTCGCCCCGCCCGTGACCACGCCGCGTTCGTAGAGGGGCGTCGACCGATGGATGAAGGAGAGGGGAACGAACTCCGTGATGACGCCGGTGCGGTCCTGAAGGTCCCGGACCCGCTTCAGGTGTTCGACGCGGTGGGCCTCGTTCTCGACGTGACCGTACATGATCGTCGCGGTCGTATCCAGCCCGACGTTCGCGGCGGCTTCGATCGCGCGCTCCCACTCCTCGGAGCCGATCTTGCCCGGGCAGATCACCTCGCGGACCTCGTCGACGAGGATCTCTGCGGCCGTTCCCGGCACACTGTCGAGGCCCGCCTCCTTCAGCCGGCCGTAGACCTTCTCGTAGCTCCAGTCGGTCCCCCGGCGGGCGTGATACGCCTCCTCGGGCGTCATCGAGTGGACGTGGACGCCCCCGACGTCCATCGCGTCGATCTGCTCGACGTACGTCCGGGGATCGACCTCGTAGCGCTCGGGCGGCTCGAAGTTCAACTCGGGGTCGTCGTCAGCCCCACGAAGGATCTCCAGGTGCTCGTCGTCGAGCGCGAACGCCGGATGCAGCCCCGAGACAGAACAGACCTCGTAGATCCCCATCTCGAGGGCGTCCGAGACGATCTCCCTCGATTCCGCGGGCGTCTTCGTGAAGCCGGGATGCTCGACCCCCGAGTCGACCTCGAAGTTGCTCGCGGTGTCCTTGAAGTTACAGAACAGACAGCCCGTGTTGCAGGCGGTCGTGACGTTGTTGTTGAGGTTCGCGACGAAGGAGACCTCCTCGCCGACGACCTCCGCGCGCCGGGCGTCGGCGGCCTCCAGGACGAGCTCCTTTCGGTCGGTGTCGACCCCCGCCCGATCCGTACCGGTTGTCATCAGCTCGATCCCGTCGTCGACCGAGAGCCGCTCGCCCGCGCGTGCCTTCGCGAGCGCGTTCTCGAAGGACTGGTCGGTCTCCGGTCGGTGGTCGAACGCGAACTCGCGTTCGGCCTCGGGCGTGACGGCCATTACCGTATGGCCGCCGTCGAGGACCAAAAACCTGATCGGTAGCGGCGGACCGTGAGCCCCGAACCGCGACCCGCACCCCGACGGGACGAGGTGCCACCGACAGGGATAAACCGTGGCGTTCGGTAGCGGTCGCCAATCCATGAACGCCGACGCCGTCTTCTTCGACATCGGGGGCGTGATCCTCGATTCCGGGTCCGTCCGTCGCGCCCACGAGCGGTTCGTCGCCGACCTCGGCGACGAGTACGACCTCGACGCCGAGAGCGCACTCGGAACGTGGCGCGCGGAGCTCGGCGCGCATTTCCGCGAGCGCGAGGGCACCGAGTTCCGCTCGGCCCGAGCGGGGTACGAGCGGGCGATCGACGCGCTCGGCGTCGACGGCGAGTGGGAGCCGCTCTTCGAGCGGGCGATCGAGGGAGCCATCGAGCCCAACCCCGGCGCGGTCGAGGCCGTCGAGACGCTCGCCGGGCGGGACCTCCACCTGGGCGTGATCAGCGACGTCGACGACGCGGAGGGCCGGCGGATCCTCGAGACGTTTGGCATCCTCGAGACGTTCGACTCGGTCACGACCTCCGAGGCGGTCGGGCGGACGAAGCCGGATCCGGCGATGTTCGAGACGGCGCTGGGGAAGTCGGGGACCGACCCGGAACGCTCGCTGATGGTCGGCGATCGGTACCGCCACGACATCGAGGGCGCGAAGGACGTCGGGATGGTCACGGCGGCCTACGGCACCGAGGAGGGTCCGGCGGTCGACCACTGCCTCGACGACCTGCGGGACGTCCTCGAGCTCGTTTAGGGGGCGAGTGCCTCGATCGTCCGCTCGGTCATCCCCTCGCTGGCGTTCGACGGGACCACGACGATCGGCTCGGTGATCGGCACTGTCTCGGCGACCGCCTCGAACCGCTCGCGTGCCTCTGCAGGTGTACCCGCCACTCCGAGCGCGTCGACCATCGCCCCGGTGACCGCCCCGCGGGCTCGCTCACGCTCGCCCGCCGCCCACGCCTCCGTGATCCGTTCTGCCTCCTCGGGGAACCGACCGGCGACCGCCCTCCGGTAGCCCTCGCCGCTGCCGACGTAGTAGGCGACGTGGCCGCGGATCACCTCTCGAGCCTTCTCGGGCTCGTCGTCGACCGCCGCGGGGACGTAGGGCGAGACGGCCAGCGCGGGGTCGCGCCCGGCCTCCCGGGCGGTCCGTCGAACGGTCTCGAAAGCCCCCTCCAGATCGTCGAACGGGATCATGTGGGGCAGCCAGCCGTCGGCGGTCCGCCCGGTCGCGCGGCGGCTGGCCTCGCCCAGCGCGGCGGCGTAGACCGACACCTCGCCGTCGAGCGCCGGGAAGTCCTGAACCGAGAACAGTTCGCCGTCGTACTCGACGCGGCCCTCGCCGGCGGTGAAGGCCGAAACGAGCTCGGCGGTCTCGTGGAGCCGGCGGACGGGGCGGTCGTACCCGAGGCCGTGGAGGTCCTCGATCGCCTTGGGCGTGCTCGGGCCGATTCCCAGTCTGATGGGGCCCGAGGCGAGGTCGTCGAGCGAGGTGGCCGCGCCCGCGAGCACCGCCGGCGAGCGCGAGAAGACGTTGACGATCGCCGTGCCCAGCGCCGCGTCGGTGTGGGGCGCGATCGCCGCGAGCGTGACGAACGCGTCCCGGCCCCAGAGCTCGCTCGCCCAGACCGAGTCATACCCCAGCGAATCGATCCAGCGGGCGAACTCGGGCGTCGGGTCGACGTCGGGCAGCAGGAGGCCGCGTGGCATGGTCGCCGTTCGGGATCGGGGGCCATGAACCCCGAGGTGGGTATAAGCCGCTCCCGGACCACCGTCCGCCATGATCGACGCGACGGTCACGCCGATCGACCGCGGCCGGGTGCGCGCCGACAGGAACTACATGATCGAGGGCTACGAGCTCGCGAGCGCGAGCGACCCGAACCCCGAGGCGGAGATCGCGGAAACCCCCGTCTACGATCTCGTGATCGAGCACCCCGAGGCGACGATCCTCTGGGACACCGGCTCGCATCCCGAGGCCGGCGAGGGCCACTGGCCCGCGCCGCTCTACGACGCCTTCGAGCACTACGACGCCCACGAACACCCCTTGGAGAGCGATCTGGAGGAAGCGGGCTACGCGCTCTCGGAGATCGACGCCGTGATCCAGAGCCACCTCCATCTCGATCACGCCGGCGGCCTCCACGAGTTCGCGGGTACCGACGTCCCGATCTACGTCCACGAACGGGAGCTGAAACACGCCTACTACAGCGCGAAGACCGACGAAGGCGACCCCGCCTATCTCGCGCAGGACTTCGATCACGACCTGAACTGGCGGGTGGTCCACGGCGAGCGCGAGACCCACTTCGAGGGGATCGAGTTCCTCCACCTGCCGGGCCACACCCCCGGTCTGATGGGGCTTCGGCTGACACTTCCCGAAACCGGAACAGTGGTGATCGCGGGCGATCAGGCCTACGTCGCCGAGAACTACGTCGAGGAGCGCCCGCTCGGCCCCACCCTTCTGTGGAGCAAGCGCGACTGGTACGACAGTCTGCGGAAGCTCAAGGAGATCGAGCGCCGCGAGGACGCGACGCTGTTCTTCGGGCACGATCCCGACTCGCTCTCGCGCCTGGAGGGCGGGCTTCGCTAGGGGAGGCGATCGACGAGCGCGGGCAGGACCTCGGTGACGTCCTCGCGGAGCACGACCTCGGCTACCCCGTCGTGCGGCGTCGGGTCGAGGTTGCAGACCGCGAGGAGGCCGTCCCGGGCGGCGATCCGGGGCAGGGAGGCGGCCGGTTCGACGGTGAGCGAGGAGCCCACGGCGAGGAAGACGTCGCTTTCCTCGGCACGTCGACGGGACTCCGCCATGATCGCCTCGGGGAGGGACTCGCCGAAGAGGACGACGTCGGGTTTAACGAGCCCGCCACAGTCACAGCGCGGCGGGCGCTCGCCCTCGCGAACCCGTTCGCGGACGGGCGCGGCGTCGTTCTTCCGCCCGCAGTCCATGCAGACCACACGATTCGCGTTGCCGTGGAGCTCGAACAGCTCCTTCGAGCCCGCCTCCGCGTGCAGGCCGTCGGTGTTCTGGGTGATCAGGGCGTCGAGGGCTCCACGGGACTCCATCGTCGCGAGCGCCTCGTGGGCGGCATTGGGCCCGACCTCGCCGGGGAACATCGCCTCGTGGAGCTCGAGGCGGTCGACCCAGAAGCCGGCAGGGTCGGAGAGAAAGCGCTCGATCCGGAAATCGCCGGGGTCGAACTCCGCGTTCCAGATGCCGTCCTCGCCGCGGAAGTCGGGGATCCCCGAGGCGGTGCTGACGCCCGCGCCGGTCAGCGCGACGGTCGAGTCGGCCCCTTCGATCGCGTCCGCAAGCCGGTCCAGTCGCTCGTCCATGGCGGGTCCAGACGGGCGAGGGCCAAAAACGGTCGTTTCGGCTACCGACCGAGGCCGGCGACCAGGCTCGTGAGGGCGCGCGCTTGGCGAACCGCCCGGACCCGGGCGGTTCGGAGTCGCCACCGGAGCGAGTCCGAGGCGGACCGTGCTCGAAACGTCGCGTCCTCGACGCGCCGGGTGACGGGGGCGTCGGGGCGGGTACAGTGGAGGCATTCGCCGTCGATCAACAGCGGGAAGTCGACGCCTTCTGCAACGCAGTTCGGACAGGGGACGGCTGACATACTCTCTTCTATGTATACATAGACTTAATTATGTTTCTACTAGTCGAGGAAGGATAGGTGCCGGGTCAACGGGAAACGTTCATACCGGGGCCGAAACGACACGGCGCATGAACGAGGGGCGACGATGACCAGCGTCAAGGAGTTCCACGTCGAACGCGAGCCGACCGACGACACGCCGGGTGCGGGGTCGTTCGTCTTCACCGACGCCTACTCGGTGTTCGACTGGGGCCGGATGCCCGATACGATCCCGCGCAAGGGCGCGAGCCTCTGTACGATGGGGGCGTATAACTTCGAACTGCTCGAGGAGGAGGGAGTCCCGACCCACTACCGAGGGGTCTGTGAGGACGTCCGCGCGCTCGCCGAGGCCGGCGATCCGCCGATACGGATGGCGATCGACCTCGTGCAGGTCCCCGACCTGCCCCACGAGGGCCGCGAGTACGACTACGACGCCTACCACGCGGCGGCGGGCTCGAACTACCTCGTTCCCCTCGAGATCGTCTTTCGCAATCAAGTTCCCGAGGGATCGAGCCTCCGACGACGGACCGATCCCGCAGACCACGGCCTCGGGCTCGAAGACTGGCCCGACGAGCCGGTCGAGCTCGAGGAGCCGATCGTCGAGTTCTCGACGAAGTACGAGGAGTCAGATCGGTATCTCGCCCGCGAGGAGGCCGACCGAATCGCCGGAGAGGCCGACGTCGGGGCGCTCGAATCGGTCGCCCGCGAGGTCAACCGCGTCGTGAGCGAGCAGGCGCGCTCGAACGGGTTCGACCACGAGGACGGCAAGATCGAGTGCTGTTACGTCGACGGGGAGGTACGCGTCGCCGACGTGGTCGGCACCTTCGACGAGAACCGTTTCTCCTACCGGGGCCAGCAGCTCTCGAAGGAGGTCCTTCGGGGCTATCACAAGCGGACCCAGCCCGAGTGGGTCGAGGCGGTCGCGGCGGCGAAATCGGAGGCCGAATCGGAGGGGATCGCCGACTGGCGAACCCTCTGTGAGCGCGAGCCCGAGCGCCTCCCGACGGAGGTGATCAATCTCGCCTCGGAGATGTACGCCGCGGGGACGAACGCCTACGTCGGCGAGGAGTGGTTCGCCGCGCCGCCCGTCGAGTCGGTCGTGAGCCGGATCCGGGAGCTCTAGTCGGTCAGGACCTCCCCGATGCCGTCGATCGGCCTGTCGGGGTTGATCTCGTCGGTCATGGGGTCCATCCCGAGCTGGTACTCGCCCTCGCCTCGGAGCTCGGTCCGCCCGTGGTGGACCGCGACCGCCTTGTCGAGATGCAGCCGAACGGCCTCGAGCAGCGCCTCGGCCTCCAAGGGCTGGCCGCGGCGCTTCATCCCGTCGAGGTCCGCGTCATCGGGCACGTTGAACGCGCGCTGGGTGATGATCGGTCCCTGGTCGAGGTCGGTCGTGACGTAGTGGGCGGTCACGCCCGCGACGCGCACGCCCTCCTCGAGGGCCTGGCGATACGCCTCCGCACCGGGGAACGACGGCAGCAGGCTCGGGTGGACGTTGATGATGCGGTCCTCGTAGCGAAAGACGACGTTCGGCGAGAGGATTCGCATGTAGCGCGCCAGCACGATCAGGTCGACCTCGTAGCGTTCGAGGAGCTCGAGCAGCCGTTCCTCGTTGGCGCTTCCGGTCTCGTTACCGACGTCGTGGAACGGAACCCCGTAGTGCTCACAGAGCGGCTCCAGGTCGGGGTGGTTGCCGATCACGACCGAGATGTCCGCGCCGAGTTCGTCGTTGGCCCAGGCCTCGAACAGCGCCTCGAGCGGGTGGCTCTCCTGGGTGACGAGCACGGCGATCCCCTGGGTCTCGCGGTCCGCGGGGAACCGGACCTGGACGTCGACCCCGAGCTCCTCGCCCAGTTCGGCGAGCGCCTCGCGGAGTTCGGCCTCGCTACAGCTCATCCCGCTCGCGTCGACGTGCATCGTCATCCGGAACAGCCCGTCCCGGACGGCCTGGTCGAGGTCCTCGATGTTGATCTCGCGCTCGAACAGCAGCGTCGTGACGCTCGCGATCAGGCCGGTCTTGTCGTCGCCGACGACCGTGATCTCCGTCAGCGGCGGCGTCATCGACGCCACCCCGTGGTCGGACTCGTCGTCATTGCACCCCCCTCGGCCCGTCGTGCTCAAAAGCGTGTCCGTCCGGCGGATCCGACGGGAACGATCGTTCAGTACCCACCCCACGTTCGTGTATCACCTAGACGAGTAGAAAGAGCTTTTGAGCATGACCGCGCCCATCCACGTATGGCCGCCTACACCGCGATCGTGACCGTCCGCCTCAAGGCGGGCGTGCTCGACCCCGAGGCCGAGACCACGAAACGCGCGCTCGAACGCCTCGAGTTCGAGCTCGAGGAGCTGCGCTCGGCGGACCGCTTCGAGATCGATCTCGACGCCGATTCCGAGGGGGCCGCCGAGCGCCGCGCGACCGAGATGGCCGACCGGCTGCTCGCGAACCCGACGATCCACGACTACGAGGTGGAGGTCGAGGCCCGAGAATGATCGCGATCGTCCGTTTCGGCGGCTCGAACTGCGACCGGGACGCGAAGCGCGCGCTCGACGATCTGGGGATCGAAAACGGGATCGTCTGGCACGAGGACGGCCTGCCCGAGGAGACCTCGGGGATCGTCCTCCCCGGCGGGTTCTCCTACGGCGACTACCTCCGGGCGGGCGCGATGGCCGCCCGCGCGCCGATCATGGAGGAGGTCCGGGAGGCCGCACGCGAGGGCGTGCCCGTCCTCGGGGTCTGTAACGGCGCCCAGATCGGCAGCGAGTCAGGGCTGACCCCCGGCGCGTTCACGACCAACGCGAGCGCCCGGTTCCAGTGCGAGGACGTCCACCTGCGGGTCGAGAACGCCGAGACGCCGTGGACCGAACGCTACGAGGAGGGCGAGGTGATCGAGCTGCCGATCGCCCACGGCGAGGGGCGCTTCGAGATCGGTGAAGAGGAACTGGATCGGATCGAGGGCGAGGACCGGGTGCTGTTCCGGTACTGTGAGGCGGACGGTCGGGTGACCGACGAGGCCAATCCCACCGGATCGACGGACAACGTCGCGGGGGTGCTCGGCGAGCGCGGAACGACCGCGGTGCTGATGCCCCACCCCGAGCGCGCGGTGCTGGCCGACATCGGCGGGACGGACGGGCGCGGGATCCTCGCGGCGTTCGCCTAACGCCGGACGTCCACGGGGTCGTCGCTCGCAATCCACTGGGCGGGGTCCTCGGTGTTCCGGATGATGAACCACCCGTCCGCCTGAACGACTGCCTCGTCTGTCTCGTGTGCCATTTGGGTCGCCGCCGTCGCCGACGGTACCCCCACTACTCGCGGACGGTACTTCGTTAATCACCCCCGTATCTCCGTTAGAACCCGATTAATTCACCGAGCGAGCGGCATGTTGTAGCCGGCTTCCCGTTCCATCACCGCCTCCCACGTCGCCGTACACTCGCAGTCGACCTGCTCGAACACCGAGGGGTCCTGCCGGAGGTCGAAGTCCTTGATCGCGCGCTGGACGCGGTCGTCGCACTCCCCGCAGTTGTGCGGGCCCCGATCCGAGCCGTGGCCGACGGGGTCGGAGACGACGATGGCGTCGGCGTCGGCGGTCGATTCGAGCACCTCGGCGACCGACCAGAGCCACGGCGGGCGATACCCCCCTTGGAAGTAGAGCTCGTCGACCATCGTGTAGCGCTGGACGTTCGTCGGGTTCATCGAGACGGTGTGGGCGTACTCCGCACACCGCCGGACCGACCGCTTCATGTCCTCGACGGCCTCGCTCTCCGAGAGGAACGGCGGTTTGAGCAGGAGGTAGGCCTTGATCCCCGCGCCCGCGGCCTCGGCGGCCTCGCTGGCCTCGATGAAATCAGAGAAATCGAAGTACTTGTTCACGCAGTCCCGGCGCACCCTGTCGGTGGCCGTCTCCAGTCCCACGGCGACGTCGGTCTTGAGCCCCTGCTCAGTGAAGTCCGCGACCCGCTCGCCCTCGACGAAATCGGGCAGGCTCTCGACGACGATGCGCTCGCGGTTCCCGAACGTCTCGGCGATCGCCCGCCGGGAGCGCGCCCCGACCTCGCGCTCGTCGAGGAAGCTCCCCGACGTGTAGATCTTGATCAGCGGGCTCTCCTCGTCCGCGTTCTCGCGTTCGTGCTCCAGACAGGCCTCGATCTGGTCCATCAGCGCGTCATGACTTACCGACCCACCCTCGACGCTTTCGGCGACGTAGCCACACATCGTACAGCCGCCCGCGCGGGCCCAGCGACAGCCGCCGGTGTTGAGGATGATCGTCAGCGACTGCCTGACCCCGTCGGGCGTGTTGTCCTCGTCGATCCAGACCCGGGTGGGCTCGTGGGGGTCGTAGTGTTTCTCCTTCTCGGCGCGGATCGAACGCATCACCTGGTTGTGCGCGTCCATCCCGCGGCCCTGCTCGTAGACCTCGGGGCTCGGCTTGCTCATTGGACGCGATAGCCGCCCGCGGCCTAAAGCGGCTTCGTCTCCCCGGGCGACCCGCTACTGCTCGTCGTCCACCTGCGGGGAGGTCTTGCCCTCAGGCTCCTCGCCCTGGGGCGCGTTGTCCTGGGCCTCGACGAAGACGGCCTGTTCGACGAACTCCTCGCCGCCGCCCAGCCGGAGCTGGATCGTCCGCCCCGGGAGGTCGGAGTCGTCCTCCCGGTTGCCCTGCTGTGGGACCGAAACGGCGGTGACGCCGTCGAGGGTGATCGTCCGGCGCTGGATCGGGTCACCCTCGTACTCGACGGTCTCCCAGGTGTCGGCGTCGAAGTCCTCGATGTTCTCCCCGAAGTACTCCTCGCTGTCCTTGTTCACCGAGTCCTCGGTCTGGGACTCGCCGGCCGTCCGGTTGTCGTCGAACTCTACCTCCTCGTGTTTGTACTGGTGGAGATGAACGAGCATACTCCGGGACGTTCGACACGAGGGTAAATAATAGTTGACGCGGGGCGATCTGACACGATCGATGAGGGGAAACCTTACTACGGTGTGGCATAGTCACTCACCCATGGTAGAGTTCGGTATCTATCGGGAGCTCGAGGAGCCGATCACCGAGGACCAGCTCGATGACGCCGCCGGGGAGTCGGGGCGAGTGCTCGAGGAGATGCGCGAGGAGGGCACCGAGATCCGCTGGCATGACTCGGACGTGCTCACCGACGACGAGGGCGGCATCGTCGGGACGTTCTGTCGCTACGAGGCCGAAAGCGAGGCTACCGTCGAGGAACACGCCGAGCGGGCGGGGCTGCCCGCGACGACGGTCGCACGCCTCGGTACCCCCCTCGAGGGCGAGTGAGCCGGGGCGGAGCCGTTTTGCCCTCGAAGGACAAGTAAGACGAGTAAGGTACCAATGCGCATACGGGAGTTCCGGGCGCTCGACGACGACGATCGCCCGGTCGTCGACCGGCTGGTGGCGGGGCTCGGCGAGGACGCCGCGCGGGTGCTCGCGTTCCTCCTCCTGCGGGACGAGGTCGAGGAAGGGCCCGCGCCGGCGCTCGCGCTCCGGATCGGGACGGGCCTGAGCCGGACGGCGATGATGGCGGCCGTCGGGGAGCTCGAGACGGCCGGCGTCGTCGAGCGGACCACCGTCCCCGAGGAGGGTCCGGGCCGGCCACCGGCGGCCTGGCGCCCGATCGACGGGCTCGAGCGAACGGCACGCCGGGTCGACGAACACCACGCGGCGGAGTTGGTGGCGGAGGCCCGCCGGCTGTGGGCGGTGGAGCCGGCCGAGGATCCCGGGAGGGCGCCCGACACGCTCACGCTCGGGCTGAACTGGCGGCCGAACGGCTTGCACGTCCCCTTCCATGCCGCCGAGGTAGCGGGAAGGTACGACGCCGCCGGCCTCTCGGTCGGGATCGAGCACTACGAGGGCTCTCACCGGGCGCTCGCGGCCGTGCGGGCGGGCGAGGCCGACGTGGGGTTGGTCGGCGCGGCGACGGTCCTCAGGGCGCGGGCGGCCGGCGATCCCGTGGTCCCGATCGCGGTCGCCTATCGGCGCGCGATGGCGGTCCTCTACACCGTCCGCGGGACGTTCGGCGGGGCGCTGTCCGGCGTGGGCCAGCTCCGCGGCCGGCGGGTCGGCATGCCCGCCGGCTCCGAAACGGGGATTCTCGGCCGGCTCTTCCTGAATCAGGTCGCGCTCGACGGCTCGGTGCGGATCGTCGACACCGGTGGGGAGGAGCGAGAAGCCCTGCTCTCGGGCGAGGTCGACGTGGTCACGGGCTCGTTCTCGGACCCCCGCGAGCTGGAACGCCGGGGGATGGCCGTCGACGTGCTCACGGTCGCCGATCGCTTCCCGATCTACGGGCCGACGCTCGTCGTCCGGGCGGGGACGCTCGTCGAGCGCGAGGGGGCCCTGGAGGCCTTTCTCGCCGGGACGACCGCGGGCTGGGCCGAGGCGTGTCGTGACCCGACGGCCGCCGCCGAGCGGATCGCCGCCCGCTCCGACGAGCCGGCCGAGCGGGTCGTCGAAACGTTCGGGACCGCGAGCCGCGAGTTCGGCGGTGGCCGCGAAGAGGGATGGGGTCGGCAGGAGCAGGAGCCGTGGGACCGGCTTCGGGCGGCGCTCGAGCAGGGGGCGCTGCTGGCGGACGGGACCACTGACGCGTGACCGAGGGCGATGGCGCAGCCGTCGCCGCCGATGGCGTCCTCGCCGTCCCGGACGCCGACCGCCCGACGGACCGGGTTCGTTACGGGCGTCCCCGCGGACCGCGGGAAGACGGCGCCGCTCGGGCAGGCGGCCGTGGCGCTCGCAGCGTTCGGAGTCACCGTCGTCGACGAGCCGGTCGCTTCGTGCTGCTGGGAGACCGCATGTTGGCCGCCCGGAGCCTCGTCCGAGCGGCACTGTTCCCGGCGTCAGCAGGCCCATGAACTTAGGCCGCAGCGTTTGAAACGAGAAGCGTTCGCACGTTTCGTGTGGACAGGTGACTATGAGAGACAACAAGCAGACGCGCCGACGAGTGCTTCAGGCCGTCGGGGCGATGGGCGCAAGCAGTATCACTATCGGCTCGGCGACCGCCGAGGAGGGCGAATCGACGGGCTACGAGGTCGAGCGACTGGACGCAGGGCTCGACCACGCGTGGGGCATCGCGTTCCTCCCGGACGACGCCCGGATCCTCGTCACCGAGCGCGAGGGGCGGCTGAACCGCGTCGACCGCGACGACGGCTCCGTCGAGACGATCGACGGCGTGCCCGAGGTACACGCGGAGGACCAGGGCGGGCTGCTCGACGTGGCGGTCCACCCCGACTACCCGGGCGAGCCGTGGGTCTACCTGACCTACTCGGCGCCGGGCGAGGGCGAGGAATCGACCACCCGGCTCGGCCGCGGACGGCTCGATCCCGACGGGGACGCCCTGGAGGGCTTCGAGGTGCTCCACACCGTCGAGCCGTTCGACGACTCGACGATGCACTACGGCTCGCGGATCGCCTTCGACGAGGAGTGTCGCCTCTACATGTCGGTCGGCGACCGCCGGTTCACGGAGTTCGGTCCCGACCACGTCTCACAGGACACCACCAACGACATCGGGACCACCCTCCGGTTCGAGCCCGACGGCTCGGCCCCCGAGGACAACCCCCTGGTCGACGACGAGGAGGCGTCGGACGCGATCTACAGCTACGGCCACCGCAACGTCCAGGCGATGGCGTTCCACCCCGAGACGGGCGAGCTCTGGCAGGGCGAGCACGGCGAGGAGGCCGGCGACGAGATCAACGTGATCGAAGCGGGCGGCAACTACGGCTGGCCGGTCGCCCACTACGGCTGCGAGTACGAGACGGAGATCCCCGTCGGCGACCTCCCCCACGAGCGCGAGGACACCGTCGACCCCGTCTACTACTGGGAGTGTCCCGACGATGGCTTCCCGCCCAGCGGCGCGACCTTCTACGACGGTGACGCCTTCCCCGAGTGGCAGGGCGACCTGCTGATGGGCAACATCTTCTGGGAGTACCTCGGCCGATTCTCGGTCGACGGACACGAGGTCCAGGAGGTCGACCCGCTGCTCGCGGACTGTGGCTGGCGGATCCGCGACGTGGAGGTCGCGCCCGACACCGGCCATATCTACGTGCTGCTCGACGAGGAGGACGCGCCGGTCGTCCGGATCGTCCCCGAGTAGCGCTAATCGAATCTCATTCCACGTCGTCGTGGGTCAGAAGCGGCCGTTCTCGCTCCCCATTGGGCGGGTCGTAGGTGATGACCTCGAGCAGGGTGCCGTCCGGATCGAGGAAGTAGAAGCCCTCGAACTCTCCCCAGTCGTAGGGGCCCTGCTTGGGGAACTGCCCGTCCAGTTCCGCCGAGAGCGCGTCGTACTTCCCGCGGGGGGCGTCGAACGCGATGTGGGCCTTATCGAGCGGATGGGAGAGCTCCTCCGCATCCCAGCCCTCCGCCCGGCCGGTCTCGGCGAGGGTTACCACCGTCCCTCCGGCCCGGAACATGGCGTGAGCGCCCTGGAAGTCCTCGGGCGGGCGGACCAGCTCCAGTCCGAGCGTCTCGCGGTAGAACTCGTAGCAGCTCTCGAGATCGTTCACGTCGACGTTGATGTGATCGACGGCGTCCATATCGTAGGAGCCACCGCCGACGACAAATACCTACGGGCTATCCGGCGATCGGCACGCCGCCGAGGACGAACACCGCGGCGATCCAGTAGGCGACGTAGAGCCCGCCGAGCAGGAGGCCGTGCCAGCGCCGGATCCGGCCGCTGGCGATGAAGGACGCACCCAGAGCGGTCACGACGAGCAGCGCCGGGAAGTGGAAGTAGAGCACGCTCGACCCGATGTTCAGGTCCGCGAGCAGCAGGATGAAGCCGATGTTGCCGGTCACGGAGAAGACGACGCTGCCGATGACGTGGCCGATCCCGATCTCGGGGACCCCACGGCGGACCGGTTCGAGGGTGAGCAGGACGTTCTCGAAGGTCAGAAGCAGCGTGAGGACCGTCGCGCCGAACGTCGTCTCCTCCAGTCCGGTGTCCTCGAGGACGACCTCCGAGCCGACCTCGATCAGCACCGAACCGACGACGACCCCCGCCAGCGCGACGACCGCGAGCCCGATCCAGACGTAGCCCGAATACGAGAGGTCGCCGACGAACCGGTCCTCGAGGATGGGTTCGAGCCGTTCGTGGACCACGCCGCCGTCGGTCTCGACGCCGCCGTCGGTCTCGACGCGCTCGACGAGGTCGGTGTCACGGAACACGGGGACGTCGCGGTGGTGTTCCATGTAAACGATGTACGCGAGGAAGGCGAAGAAGACGGCGAGCAGCGCGATCCCGTGGATCACCGAGAGGGTTCCCAGGAGCACGAGCGGGAGGAGGATCAGCGGCGAGAGGACCATCAACGCGAGGTAATCCGTTGGAATCTCGACGGAAAAGGGCCGGACGACGGCCGCGACCGCGAGCGTGATCCCGACGACCGCGAGGGCGGTTCCCAGCGCGGTCCCGAGCGCGGCGTCCTCCAGCCCGCCGGAGGCGAACACCAGCGCGAGGATCGTGTCGTCGAACTCGAAGCCGGTGAAGAGGATCGCGAGCGAGAACACGGAGATCCCCAGCCCGACCGCGGCCCGCGTCAGATAGCTGATCAGCTTCTCGACGAACGCGACCAGGATCAGCCCGCCGGCCGCGAGGACGACGACCGCGAACCAGAGCCCCTGTGCCTCGACGAACGTCTCGATGGCTTCCTCGACCATACCCGCCGAATACGGTCGACCGCCATGAAGGTGCGGAGCCGGGTAGGCGAGTTCGCGGGAAGAACGTACACGCGATCGTTCCGCGGAGGTCTTACCGACCGATTCGGGTCGCGTACTCGCCGATCGCCGCGGCCTCGCGGTCAAGGTACTCGTTCGTCCAGACGGACCCCTGCTCGACCGGCCCCTCCAGGAGGTCGGTCTCGGCGAGGGTCCGCCCGAGCTTCTCCCAACGTGCGGCGTCGTGGTTGCCCCAACCAGCCTCGCGGACGTGCTCGGTGAACTGGAGCTTTTCCGAGGCGGTCTCGAACTTGATCCGCTCGATCTCCCGGTCGCGCTCGAGGGTCGCGTTGCGCGCGACCAGCGCGTCGATCGCCGCCTCCGGATTCTCGCTCGCCGCGGCCCAGCCGCGGGCGGTCGCCCGCAGGAACCCTTCAACTACCGCGGGATTCGACTCGGCGAACTCCGGGTTCGTCACGAGCGTCATCCCGTAGATCGGGAGGAAGTCGCCGATCGGGAGCTCGTCGGCCGTCCGATCGTGCTCGCGTTCGAGCTCGATCCCGTTGGTGACGACGCCGACGGCGGCGTCGACCGACCCGTCGAGCACCTGATGCTCGACGCGGTGGTGGGTGTGGGGGTCGACGTCCAGCAGATCGACCTCCTCGCGGATCCCGGCGTCCTCCAACAACTGGGCCGCGAGGATCCTGGTCTTCGTCGCCGAGGGCGCGACCGTCCTGCCGGCGAGCTGTTTCGGGTCCTCCAAGGGCTCGCCGAAGACGTCCCGGAGCGTGTAGACCGCCGCCGGCGTCTTCTGTGTGACCGCGGCGACCGCGAGCGGCTCGTAGCCCTGACTGGCCACCGAGAGCACCGCGCTCGCGCCTGCGAGCGCGATGTCGGCCCGGCCACGGGCGGCCTCCTCGGCGGCGAAGGGCGAGCCGTGGCCCTCGACGAACTCCACCTCCAGCCCCTCCTCCTCGTAGAAGCCTCGCTCGCGCGCGAGGAAGTACGGCGCCTGAAAGCCGTTGGGCTCCCAGTTGAGCTGAAAACTGATCGAACTCATTCGGGAACCTCCAGACGGAACAGGCCCTCGGGGAGGTGATCGACGCCGATGGCCTCCTCGCCCGCCACCTCCAGGAGATGGTCGAACAGCTGGTCCATTCCTTCCACTGTTTCCTCGTCCCAGTCGGCGACGACCATGTCGCGCCAGCCGTCGCGCACCGCGCGGATCACCTCGGGGTCGTTCTCGTACATCAGCTCGTCGCCGATGGTCTCCCAGATCTTATCGTCGTCCGTCAGCTGGTCGACCGCCTCGCCGTAAGCCCGCTTGAACCCGCGGATCGCCTGCGGGTTCTCCTCGAAGTACTCCTCGCTCGTGAGGAACGTCGAGATGGGAAGCTTGTTGTCGGTGCCAGAGAGCCGCTGGACGAGCTCCGAGACGGGGAACGCCTCGCGATAGGGCCCGGTTTCGGTGATCTCGGGAACGATCGGCCAGAACTGGAAGATCCCGTCGACCTCCCCGTCCTGCAGCATCTCGGTGAGCCCGACCTTCGAGCCCGCTTCAATAGGTGTAGCCTCCTCGTCGGGGTCGAAGCCGTGGAACTCCCGGCAGGCCGCCCGGGTGAGGATCCAGTTCTTGTCGAGCCGGCGGACGACGCCCAGCCGCTTCTCCCGGAGGTCCTCCAGCCCCTCGATATCCGACTCCCCGGGGACGACGAGCCCGCCGACGGTGCGGCCGTAGGGGTGGAAGGCGACGATGGGCGCGCCCTCTGCGCGCTCGCGCGCAGTCGAAATGTAGTCGATGTCGATCAGGTCGGCGTCTCCTTCTTGGAGTTTTGCCTCGACGGTCTCGACGCCGCCCTCGAGCTCGTCGGAGACGAGCTGGACGTCGAGGTGGAAGCCGTGGTCGTGGTCGAAGCCGAACTTCTTGATCGTATAGAGCATATATCGCGGGCTGCCGTTGTGCTCGAAGCGCGCCCGTAGCACCGGCAGGTCGCCCGGATCGTCGTGGAGGGCGTCAAGCGCCTCCTGTTGGGTCTCGACGTCCATCTCAGTGTGAGGCGACGATTCGGTCGATGTCGGCACCCTCGTCGACCAGTTTCCGTTCCTTCATCCACTCCAGATGGCCGTCGAGCTCCCCCCTGTCAGCGCGCTCGGGCACCTCGTAGCGGGGGACCGAGAGGTCCGCCCGGACCGCCTCCATGTCGATCTCCTCAAAGAGGTCCGGCGCGACCCGTGAGTCCTTCTCGAGCATGTCGAGGTACTCCTCCCTGAACGCCTCGGGGTTCGCGTTGATCTCCATCGCCGCCCGGTCGTAGGCGGCCATGAACGCGTCGAGGACCGTCTCGTCGACCCCGTCGCCGCCGACGATCCCCATGTGGTTGTCGAAGGAGAGGACGTCGCGAAAGCCCATGTGCTCGGCGAGCGTGCTCTGGGGGTCGAGCAGGATCGCGGCCTCGACCTCGCCCTCGCGCAGCGCGCGCAGGCGCTCGGTCGGCATCCCGAACCCCTCCAGACTCACCTCCTCGGGGCTCATGTGCTCCTCTAAGGCCCGCATCGCGGTGTACTCCTGGCCGGTCCGTCGGTTGACCGCGACCGGGACGCCCGCCAGATCCGCCGGCTCCTCGATGCTCGAATCAGGCCGGACGAAAACGGTGTAGGGGAGGTCCGCGAAGGTGCCCTTCGCGACGATCCGCCCGTCGTCCATCTCCCAGGTGCGCTTGATCGACTCCCACTTGCAGATCGGGTAGAGGTCGACGCCGTGGTCCTCGGTGAGCGAGCTCTCGCTCGGGATGTACTTCACCTCCACCGACTCCCGATCGCGTTCGATCAGCTCGACCTCCAATCCTGCCTCCCCGAAGTAGCCCCGCTCGTGGGCCACCCGCTGGGGCAGCATGAACGAGAACGGGAGATGGAACAGCCTGATCCTGTCATCAGTTGCCATGTCTCTAGGGGCATGGGGGGAATCGCACTTAAAAATTCCTCCAGAATGTTTATTAGGTATTTGCCCCACCACTCATGGGAACGGGACACATGGAACGGATCAACACGAACGGGACGGGCATGGAGGAGGTCGCGGAGGGCGTGTACCTCGGCGACCTCGCGACGGGCGAGCGAGCGGGCATGAAGTACTGGCGCGTCGAGCCCGGCGCGACCCTGCCGGCCCACCGCCACCACAACGAACAGATCGGCTACATGATCAGCGGCGAGCTCGTCGCGATCGTCGAGGGCGAGGAAGTACTGTTGGAGCCGGGCGATGCCTATCGGTTCGAGAGCGACGAGCACCACGGCGCGGAGAACCGCGGCGACGAGCCCGCCGTCGGCGTCGGGGTCCTCGCGCCCCCGCGGGGACGGCCGGGGTGGGGCGAGCGGGGGGAAGCCGAACCGGGCGCCCCGCGGTGACTACGGAACGGTGCCGTCGGGGTTCCAGCCCCGGATCCGGTAGTACTCGCCGAGCGCCTCCTCGAACCCCGGCAGGTCGTACGGGAGGCCGTCGTCGGCCCGATCGAACCCCCGCTCGTTGTTGAACCGCCGTTCGAGCTCGACGACGCGCGCGCCCACGCCGAGCAGTTCGTCGTAGTCGGCGTCGAGAAGGGTCGCGAGGCGTTCGGGTCCCATGACCGTTCGCGAGAACTTACAGCAGATGGCGCTGTCGAGGAGCGCGTTGTGGTCCTCCGATTCGACCAGCTTCGCGGGCTTTCCCTCCAGCCCCTCGGGGTCGAGCGCCTCGCTTCGCTCGACCAGCGGGTACTCGTAGTTGTAGAGGCTGCCGTAGAGGTGGTCCGCGCCGCGGTTCGACGTGGCGAAGGCGAGCCCCTGGCCGTGGAGCGCGCGGCCGTCGTGGGCGGCGAAGGCCATCCCCTTCGAGCTCCAGTTCTCGACCCCGAGATCGGCGTGGATCCGGTCGATCCCCTCCGCGAGGCGGTCGCCGACGCCATCCCGATGGGCGATGCGTTCGACCAGCTCGTGGACCAGCTCGCCATCGCCGAAGGCGTCCTCGCTCGCGAGATACGCGGCGATCGTCGCCCCACAGGAGATGGTGTCCATGCCGAGCTCGTCACACAGGTCGTTCGAGCGCATCACGTCGACCACGTCGTCGACCCCGCAGTTCGAGCCGAAGGCCATCACCGTCTCGAACTCGGGGCCCTCGGTCTCCAGCCCGCTCTCCCCATCGCGCGTCGGGAGCTTGCAAGCAAAGGCACACGCCGAGCAGGTGCCCTTCCCGGACTTCTTCTCCTCGACGCGGTCGCCGGAGATCCCCTCCGCCCCCTCGAACTCCAGCTCCGAGTAGTAGCGCGTGGGCAGCGCCCCGACGCCGCTCGCGAACTCCGTCAGGCTCGCGGTACCCTGGCGCTTCATCACGTGGTCGCTCTCGGCGGCCCCGCGGTGGATCTCGCCTGCGACGTCGGGGAACTCGGTTTCGGGCGCCGAGTCGCCGTCGAACGTGATCGCCTTGACGTTCTTCGCACCCAGCACCGCCCCCAGCCCGCCGCGGCCGAAGGTTCGGGACTCGCTGGTCATGATCGAGGCGAACCGTACGAGGTTCTCGCCGGCGGGCCCGATACAGGCGACGTGCGAGCTATCGAGGCCCCGGTCGGCGACGTGCTCGCTCACGTCGGGAACGGTCGCGCCCGCGAGCTCGGGAACGGGCTCGAACCCGACATCGGCGTCCGAGACGTGGACGATCACGGGCTCGTCGCTCACCCCCACGAGTTCGACGGCGCTGTACCCGGTCGCGACGAGGTTCCGCGAGAGGAAGCCCCCGGCGTTCGAGGAGAGCAGGCCATCGGTCAGCGGCGAGAGGCCGGTACAGCTCGTCCGGCCCGTGAAGCTCGTGCGGGCGGTCTGGAGCGGCCCGGCGGCGAAATAGAGGCGGTTCTCGGCCCCCACCGGATCGGCGTCGAACGGGATCCGGTCGAAGGCGAGCTTCGTTCCCAGCCCCCGCCCGCCGACGAACTCCCCGAGGGTGCCGTCGATCGACTCCGTCCGCCAGCGTCGCTCGCCGACGTCGATCGAGAGCAAGGGACCGGTGGACGTTCTCATTGTGCACACTGACGTCGCGAGACACTAAACGGTTGCTCGGGTCCTCACCCGAGGTCGGCGAACCGGTCGGAGTCGTCGGTTGCGCTCGAATCGACCGCTTCGAGCGCGCGTTCGAAGCCCGCGCGGGTCAGGACGATCCCCTCGACGTCGCCGCCCTCGTCGACGTAGCCTCGGACCGCGGCGGTCGCGGCCTCCCGACAGACCGCCTCGACGTCCGCGCCGACGTAGCCGTCGGTCTCGCTCGCGAGCCAGTCGAGATCGACGTCGTCCGCGAGGGGTTTCTCGCGGGTGTGGACGGCGAAGATCTCCCGCCTGGCCCCCTCGTCGGGCGCCGAGACGTGGACGTGGCGGTCGAGCCGTCCCGAGCGCAGCAGCGCGTCGTCGATCAGCTCCGGGCGGTTGGTGGTCGCGATCACGACGACGTTCTCGAGCTCCTCGAGCCCGTCGAGCTCCGTCAGCAGCTGGGAGACGACCCGCTCGCCGGCGTTCGACCCGCCGGTCCCGTTGCCCCGTTCGGCGGCCAGCGCGTCGAGCTCGTCGAAAAAGACCACCGTAGGAGCGTTCTCGCGGGCCTTCGCGAAGATCTCCCTGACGCCGCGCTCGCTCTCGCCGACGTACTTATCGAGCAGCTCGGGACCCTTGATCGAGATGAAGTTCGAGTCGGCCTCGTTGGCGACGGCCTTCGCCAGCAGGGTCTTTCCAGTTCCCGGCGGGCCGTAGAGCAGAACGCCCGTCGCGGGCTGGAGGCCCACGCGCTCGAAGGCCTCGGGGTACGACAGCGGCCACTGGACGGTCTCCTGGAGGCGGTCCTTCGTCCCTTCCAGCCCGCCGACGTCGTCCCAGCTGGTGTCGGGCAGCTCGACGAACACCTCCCGGAGCGCCGAGGGCTCGACCGCCCGCAGCGCCCGTCGGATATCGGCGTCGGTGATGCGTAACCCGCCGAGGATCGAGGGATCGAGCTCCCCGCCGTCGAGGTCCATCTCGGGGCGAACCCGCCGCAAGGCGGCCATCGCGCCCTCGCGGATGAGGTTCTCGATGTCGCTCCCGACGAACCCGTGGGTGGTCTCGGCGTACTCGGCGAGGTCGACGTCGTCGGCCAGCGCCACCCCGCGGGTGTGGATGGCGAAGATCTCCTCGCGGCCCGCCCGGTCGGGGACGCCGATCTCGATCTCGCGGTCGAACCGGCCCGGGCGGCGCAGCGCGGGATCGATCGCCTCGACGTCGTTGGTCGTGGCGACGACCGTCACCCGGTCGGCGAGCCCGTCGAGCAGCGAGAGCAGGCGTGAGACCACGCGCCGGTCGGTCTCGCGGCCCTCGGGGCCCGCGACGAGCGCGTCGAGCTCGTCGATGAAGACGGCGGCCGGCGCGTTCTCGGCGGCCTCCTCGAAGACCTCCTCGAGGTGGCCCTCGGTCTCGCCGGCGCCCTTCGAGAGCGCTTCGGCGGCCGAAACGGTTCGGACGTAGCCGTCGGTCTCGTTCGCGATCGCCCGGGCGAGGTGGGTCTTTCCCGTCCCCGAGGGCCCGTACAGGAGGACGCCCCGCGGCGGGTCGATCCCCAGCGAGTCGAACAGCTCGGGATGTGAGAGCGGGAGCTCGACCATCTCGCGGACCTGGGTCACCTCGCTCGCGAGCCCGCCGACGTCCTCGTAGGTGACGCCGTCGCTCCCGCCGGCCTCGCCCCGCATCGAGAGGTCGCCCGCCGGGGTGTCGGAGATCGAGATCCGGGTCCACTCCTCGACGATCACCGATCCCGCGGGGTCGGTCGCGACGATTCGCATCGGCACCCGATCGTTGGCCGCCTCCTCGTCGGCGAGCGGGGCGTCGGACGTCTGGCCGCTCGTAACGACCCGGTCGACGAGTGCCTCCTGGGTTCGGACGTACGGCTGGCGGTCGGGCGGAAGATCCGCGGGCAGCGCGACGGTGACTCGGTCGGCCGGCCGGACGGTCGCCCCCTCGACGCCGACCCGGTCGCCGTCCGAGACCCCGAGTTCCCGACAGAGCCCCTCATCGAGGCGGATCGCCCCCTCCTCGGTATCGTTGAAGCTGGGGCGGACCTTCGCGACTGCCCGCGTTCCGTCGGAGGCCTCCAGGGCGACGTAGTCGCCGCGCTCGAGGCCCATCCCCGCCATCGTTTCGTCGTCGATCATCGCCAGGCGTTCGCCGACGGCGCGCTTCTCCATCGACTCGACGACCAGGTTCGTTGGGTCCATCTTCGGCGTGTCGTTACATACCACATGACCCGTCGGGATAAGAGCTCAGGGGTCCCTTCTCGGGCGATCGCCCGCCCGCCCCGTTCGAGGTCCGTGAGGAAGAATCGGACGATTCGGGCCCTATACCGTCGACTTTCCGGCGAATCGGTCCCATCGGACTAACACCAAGAATTATGATGTACCCCTTCATAGGGGTCGGTGGTCCATGGCAAACGCAAACAGGCCGCAAGTATCGGTCGAGGACCACGACAGGCTGGCGCAGAACCTCGGGATCCGGTCGTCCGGCGAGGAGCTGACGATCGAGGAGCTACGTGGCGCGATCGATGCGAGCGACGGTCGGGAGCTCGCCTCGATGGGCGAGGCCATCCGTGGCGACCTCGACGGCGAGCTCGACGCCGAGCTCATCGAACGGGAGCTCTCGGAGCTGGCGACACAGATCAGGCGGTTGCCCGAGGTCCGGGAGGCCGGTATCCCCGACGGGGAGACCGAGCCCGAGGTGCTCTATCGCGAGCTCGCCGCGCCGGGATGGCGTATCTACGACCATCTCGTCGAGGCGGGCTTCTTCGAAAGCGCCGAAGCCAACCTGCCGCGGTTCACACCCGAACACATCGAACGAACGGCCCACGGACTGATCCAGGCCGAACCGCTCACCGACGCCCTCACGGAGTGTGGCTTCGACGAGCGCGAGCAGACCGTCCTGGTGATGAACGTGGTGAACAACAACAACCGCCTCGCGCGGTGGACGCCCGCGAAGGACATCCCCGACGAGGTGGAGTTCAACGTCGAGGACGTCCCGCCGCTCCAGCAACGGGCGATGGGCGGCACCCTGCTGTGGGTGAAGAACCTCGACATCCACCTCTGGCAGAAGAAGATCCTCATCACCGACGAGATCCTCGACGACGGCTACTGGGACGTCAAGGCGATGCTGGGCGGGCTGTACGTCATGGCGATGGCCGCCCGCGAGATCGCCGAGGGCGGCTCGCTCTCCGACGAGCAGCTGGCCGCGGCGCTCTCGGCGAGCACCGCGATCATGATCACCAACCAGGAGGAGATCGTCAAGGACATGTTCTGGATCACCGAGGAGATGCGGAAACCAAGCACGCTGCGATAACACAACACACAACATACCAATGTCAATCGACGAAGACAGGGCCGTCAAGGCCGCACAGGACACGGTCGTACGGGAGACCGACAACGGCTATCGGGTGCTCGGCGCACCGGAGAAGTCGGTCACCCACCAACACGACATCGATCGCATCCCCGAGAAGGACGTCACTCAGGAGATGCTGAGCGAGAGCGGGCAGAACCCCGAGGCCTGGCTGGTCTACGGCGGGAACTACGAACAGCACCGCCACACGACCTGCGAGATCATCACCCCCGAGAACGTGGGCGAGCTCGAGCTCGAATACGAGCTGTCGGTCGGATCGGGCTCGAGCATGGAGGGCACGCCGCTGATCGTGCCGGGCGACCCGCCGATCATGTACCAGTCGAACGGGCCCAACCACATCAAGGCGATCGACCCCCGTGAGGGCGACGTCCTCTGGAGCTACACCTACGCGGTGCCGAACGACGTGGTGCTCTGCTGTGACGACAACAACCGCGGGCCCGCCGTCTACGGGGACCAGGTGTTCATGACGACGCTCGACTCGGGCGTCGTCGCGCTGGATCGCTACTCCGGCGAGGAGCAGTGGTACCACAGCACCGAGGACCACGAACGCGGCTATTCAGCGACCTGGGCGCCCCAGGTCTACGAGGGCACGCTCTTCACGGGGAGCGCCGGCGGCGAGTACGGGGTTCGGGGCTTCCACACCGCCATCGACGTCGAGACGGGCGACGAGGTCTGGAACACGCTGCTCTCGCCCGAGGAGGAGTGGGTCGGCGACAGCATCAACCAGTCGGCCACCACCAACTGGATGGGCGCGACCGTCGACGAGAAGCGGGGCAAGCTCTACCTGCCGATGGGCAACCCCGGGCCGGACTTCGACGGCTCGGTCCGGCCGGGGCCCAACCGCAACAGCATCGGGACCATGTGCATGGACATGGAGACGGGCGAACGCGAGTGGTTCCACCAGGAGTCGGCCCACGACGTCTGGGACTACGACTCGGCGATGCCCCGGATCGTCATCCGCGACGTCGAGCTCCGCGGCAAGGAGCGCGACGTCGTCGTCTCGGTCGGCAAGACCGGCTGGCTCTACACCAACGACGTCGAGACCGGCGAGCTGCTGGTGCGCAGCGAACCCGCCTGCCAGCAGCTCAACATGTTCCGCATGATCCCCCACATCGACGAGGGTCGTCGGATGCCCTTTATGCCCGGCGGGATGGGCGGCAACGACTGGCAGCCCGGGACCTACAACCCCGAACTGGGGATCTCCTATCACAAGCTCCACAACTCCCCGCAGGAGGCGTGGTGGCGCTTCGAGGAGTTCGAGGCCGGCAAGAAGTACTGGGGCGGCATCCTCGAGGACGAGACCGAGGCCGAGCCCGAGGGATTCAACGGCCACATCGGCGTGATCACGGCCCTGCGCCCGTTGACGGGCGAGATCGTCTGGCAGGACTGGATCGACGGCGACGTCTACCTCTGGGGCGGCACGATGTCGACATCGACGGGTCTGACCTTCGCCGGCACCCAGAACGGCAACATGATCGGCTACGACGGCGAGACCGGCGAGCGCCTCTGGGAGTACGACGCCGGCGAGACGCCGATCTCGGGCGACCCGATCAGCTGGTACGATCCGGGCACCGAGAAGCAGTACGTCGCGATCCAGGTCGGCGGCAGCGGCTGGCTGCGCCGCGGCAAGCGCGACGACCGGCTGCTCGTCTGGTCGATGGAGGAGTAGGCGGCTCTGTCGGCCACGGGACTTTTTGCTCGGCGACTACCAAAAACGAAGCAGATCCACCCGAGAGAGGTCGGTTCGACCGACTGAGGGATCCCCCTTTATCCGGCAAGAAGGTACTTGTGAACTGAAATTCCAGTAGATGCCAATGGATCGATCCCTCTGGACACGATTTCTCGTCGTAGTCAGCCTGCTGATCACTCTCGGATTCGCCGTCAGCGCCATGGTGACCCCGCCCGATCCAGCCACTCAAGCGCTCGTCCTTCCGGTGATACTCCTCGTGGCGATCCCCCTCTCGTACTGGGTGGTCTACAGAGGGGGCCTTCCGGTATAAGACCGGCTCCGGGTCACCGGTCTGGTTGGCCCGGATTCGGTTCGGCGATGATCACTAGGTAGGGCTCGCCGCCACGCCTGCGGTCGACCCGTTTCGTCCTCTCTATCGAGAAGCCCGCCTCGGCGACCCGCTCGCGCCAGTAGGTCTCGGGGTCGCTCTCGACTCCTTCAGGGGTTATCGGCAGTTCGAGGACCCCGAGAACGCCCTCTGGCGCACAGACCCGACGGAGCTCCTCCAGCGCGCGCCCGTGATCGTCGTCGGGCAGGTCATGCAGCACCCGACAGGCGGTGACGACGTCCTGCGATCCCCCGACGACGGGGGGCCGGGCGGCGTCACCCCTGACGGGCGTGACGTCGAACCCCGCCTCGCGGGCGTTTCGCCGGGCCAACAGCGGGGCGTTGCCGAGGATGACCCGGTCGTCGAAGACGTCGAGGCCGACGACCGAACAGCCCTTCGGGAGGTGGGGCGCGAGCGCGACGAGCGACCGGCCCGTCCCGCAGCCGACGTCGAGGAGGCTGTTTGCCCCTTCGAGGGGGAGTTCCTCGGCCAGCGCGTCGTACTTGTAGCGTTCGAGGGCCCAGGGCGGCGGCCGGAGCAGCTTCGCCCCCGCGCGGCCGGCGCGGACGAGCAGGGGGAGGGCCAGCGCGACGGCGAGCACGCGACCCCATCGGGAGGGCGACCTTCGCCACACCGCGCCGACCCCGAGAAGCGCACAGCCCCCGGCGGCGAGTCGTCGGAGCCGGCTGCGCCAGTGGTAGAGCCCGAAGTAGTACACTACTCGACGCTGAGGCCGCTTCCCTCGCCGCCCGCCGCCTCCGTGAACTCGACTTCGATCTCGAGTTCGCCCTCGCGTTTCTTCGAGAACTCGACCTCGACCTCGATGGGTTCGCGGTACTCGAAGGGGATCTCCCAGTCACTCCCCGAGACCGTGATCGAGGTGTCGCTCTCGATCGCCTCGGCGAGGTTCCTGAGAAACGCCGCCGTCTCGTCGCCCGAGAGACGGATCTCGCGCTCGAAGAAGCCGCTGGTGATGGTCTTGCGGTTGTGCTCGCTCTCGTCCGGGAAGTCGACGTCGTTACCCATGGTGAGAGGTAGCACTCCTCCCCCTTAACTCCGGGCGCTCCGGCGCGCGTCGGCCCAGTAGCAACGACTATGTGGAACGGTTACAAATACCGTGTCGTGTCCCTGATCGACGTGCTTGGGAGCACGCCCCGCCTGAAGATCATCCGTGAGCTCTCCCATGGTCCGCGATACGTCTCGGAGCTGACGGAGGCCGTCGGCATGGACGGCAAGACGGCCGCCCACCACCTCTCGACGCTCGAGGAGAACGACATCGTCGAACACTACCACCGGGGGAACCGCAAGTACTACCGGCTCGTCCGTTCGATCGAGCTCCGGATCGCCCCGCCGCCCGAACGGACCTTCATCCTCCAGGCCGCCGAGCGGTCGGACCCCCCCTCGGCCGGGGACTGAGCCGGCCCGGTCCAAAAGTATATGGTAAATCGTGGTAATTGTGCCCACATGGCTACGAGCGACGGGACGGCAGCCGAGGCGGGCAACGGCAGCGAATCGACGGTCGACTACCAGATCGAGGAGCTGATCGATCGGCGGACCGAGGAGATCGAGGGACGGATCGACGAGCTCGAGGAGGAGCTCGCGGACGTCGAGGACTATGCCCGCATCAGCCTCGGCGAACGGCGGGTCAAGGGCAACGAGGCGAACATCTCGGAGTTCTCCGAATCGCTCACCGACTTCGCCGACCGGATGTTCACGAAGACCAACGCCCTCGAGAGCCAGCTCCAGGTGCAGACGCTGCTGTTGGCGGAGCTGCTCGAGGCGCTCGCGGAGGCCGACGACGTCGAGGTCGACGTCTCGGACGTCAAGCGGTATCAGGAGGACCAGATCGTGATGAGCGCCTCGCCCGACCAGCGCCTCGAGGAGGCGATCGAGGCGCTCTCTGAGGACTGACGACCGAGCAACGGGGCCCTCAGGCCTCGCGGACGCCGACGACGTTCTCCTGGAGGTAGTCCTCGTACATCGCGTTGTAGACCACCTTCACCTCGTCGCTCTCCGGGATCGACTGACAGCTCAGGTAGATGTCCCGCTCCTCGACCTCCTCGTCGGTGAGGATCAGGTCCATGTCCATCGTCACCTCGCCCTCGTAGACGATCATGGTGCAGTAGGCACACGAGGCCGCGCGACACTCGAAGGGCCACTTCTGGTCGGCGTCCTCCGCGCCGTCGAGGATGTAGCGCGTTCCCCGGATCTCGAAGCTGCCGTGGTCCTTCTCGTCGAGGTCCGCGCCGGCGGCCTTCTCGAAGAGGTCGTCGTCCTCGATGTCCCAGCCGTGCTCGGGGATCGCCTGGTAGTTCAGGTACTCGATCTCGTAGACGGGGAGCTCCTCGGGGTCCATCTCCGCCTCGGCGTCGCGTCCGACCTTGACGTTCGGGAGGCTGCTCGACATACATGGTCGATAGTGACACACGTACTTAACTGGTCTGCCGGCTGTTACCAGGGACCGAGCCCCTCGTGGACGTATCACTCTGCGGGCGGAAACGCCCTGAGTCGGTGGGTGGCCGTGATCGAAAGGGCCACCGGCGTACCCCGTTCGAGGAGGTCGTCGTTGCTGGCGGTACAGGCCAGGGCGTCGCCGTTCCCGATCTCCATCCGGTAGCTCACCGTCGGACCGTTGAACCGCCGGTAGGTGATCGTCCCGTCGGGCTCCCCGATCGCCCGCTCGACCGCCAGGTCGTCGGGTCGGACGAGCACGTCCGGCCGGGGGCCGTCGTAGCCGGCGAGCTGCTCTGCGTCGATGGCCCCGATGGGCGTCTCGACGACGCCGTCGTGGCGCCGTCCCGGGAGGTAGCTCGCCTCGCCGAGGAACTCCGCGACGGTCCGCGAGGCCGGTCGCATGAACGCCGCCTCGGGCGTTCCGACCTGCTCCAGGCGACCCTCGCACATCACGGCGACCCGGTCGCCGATCGACAGCGCCTCCTCCTGGTCGTGGGTGACCCAGACGGCGGTGACGTCGACGGCCTCGAGCACCCGGCGGACGGCCTCGCGCATCTCGACGCGCAGTCCGGCGTCGAGGTTCGAGAGGGGTTCGTCGAGCAGCAGGACGTCCGGCTCGGGCGCGAGCGACCGGGCGAGCGCGACGCGCTGTTTCTGCCCGCCCGAGAGCTCCGCGGGGTAGTGTTCGGCGTGGTCGGCGAGCCCCACCAGATCGAGCAGGCGGGCGACCCGCCGATCCCGGTCGGTGGCGTCGACGTCCCAGAGGCCGAAGGCGACGTTCTCGACGACCGTCTTGTGGGGGAAGAGCGCGAAGTCCTGAAAGACGATGCCGACGTTTCGCCCCTCGATCGCCGTCGAGGCCGCCGCGTCCGCGAGCGTCTCCCCCCGGATCCGGACCGCCCCCGACTCGGGCTCCTCCAGGCCGGCGATCAGGCGCAGCGTCGTCGTCTTCCCGCAGCCCGAGGGACCGACCAGCGTCAGCACCTCGCCCTCGCGGACCGTCACCGAGACGTCCTCGACGACCGGCGTCCCGCCGAAGGACTTGGTGACGCCCTCGATCTCCAGGACGTCCTCGACCGTGGCCGGCGGGTCGTCGNCCATGGTCCGCTCCTCGGTCTCGTCGGTCAGCGCCTCGACGGCGAAGCTCCCGCCGAGGGGATCGACGACGTCGGCGACGCCCGACTCCCGGACCGTCCCCCGGCGGTCGTAGCGGTCCCGGAAGACGATCACCAGCATCGACAGCCCCGAGACGCAGAGGAGCACGAGCGCCGGGACCGCGGCGAAGCCGTAGTAGGCGCTTCGCTCGATCCGCCAGATGAACGTCGCGAGCGTCTCGAAGCCCGCGGGGCCGAGCAACAGGGTGGCGGGAAGCTCCTTCATCGCCGTCAGGAAGACCAGCGCCGCCCCTGCGAGGATCCCCGGGATGATGAGGGGGAGGACGACGTGGCGGAACGCTTTGATAGGTGTGCAGCCCAGCGACCGGGCGGCCTCGACGAGTCGGGGGTTGACGTGAAGCACTCCGGTACGAGTGGAGCCGACGGCCTGCGGGAGGTAGAGGACGACGTAGGCGAAGACGAGCAAGGGGAGGGTCTGATAGACCGCCCCCGCGTAGCGCGTGCTGAAGTAGATGAGGCTCAGCCCGATGACGACGCCCGGCACCGCGTAGCCGATGTAGGTCGCGCGTTCGAAGAGGGCGACGAGCCGCGAGGAGTAGCGCGCCGAGAGGTACGCGACCGGGAGCGCGACGACGGCGGCGACGACGGCCGCGGCCGCCGCGACGCTCACGGAGTTGATCGCGTAGGACCACTCGAAGGCGAGCGCCGGCGCGTAGACGTCGGGCATCCGGAGCAGCCACATCACCAGCACGCCGATCGGGAACAGGAGCGATCCCCCGGCGAGCAGGGCGAGGAAGGCGAGCGCGGGCCACTTCCAGCGACCCAGCGAGAGGGTGTACCCGTCGGTCGAGCCCCGGGCGCTGCCGTGGAGCGTGTCGTCGCCCCGGACGCCCGACTCGATCGCGAGGATCACGAGCGCGACCGCGACGAGATGCATCGCGAGCAGCGAGGCGTACTCCTGGCCGAAGGCGTTGTACTCGACGTAGATGACTCTGGTGAAGACGTCCAGTTGGAGCATGGCGGGCGTGCCGAAGTCGCCGACGGCGTACAGCGCCACCAGCAGCGCGCCCGCCGTGATGCCGGGCCGGACGAACGGGATCACCGCCCGGAGGAACGAGCGCCACATCCGGGTGTCGAGCGACCGGGCGGCGTCGAGATACGTCTTGTCGAACGAGCGAAGCGCCGCCCGCGTCGTGATGTAGACGTAAGGGTAGTTGTACAGCGTGAGGACCGCGATCGCCCCGCCGAGCCCGTAGATCTCGGGCAGCGACTCGACTCCGAGGGGAGCCAGAAGCGACTGGACCTCGCCCTGAGGACCCCACACGGAGATATAGGAGAACGCGCCGATGTAGCTCGGGACGACGAGGGGGAGCGAGACGACCACGGCCCAGAACCGACCGTAGGGCAGGTCGGTGAGCTCGGTGAGGACGGCGAGCGGGACCGCGAGGAGAACCGACAGAAGGGTGACGCCGACGACGAGCCCGAGGGTGTTCAGGAGGATGCGGGCGGTCTGCTCGCGCAAGAGGAGTTCGGCCGCTCGGTCGAGCTCCACGCTCGCGGCGACGACCGCAACGTAGAGGACCGGCACGACCACGCTGGCGGCGATCGCGCCCGCGAGCAGCGTCGCCGCCAGCGGCGGGCGCTCGCGCTCCTCCTCGCCCCCCTCCGCGACCTGCTCGTCGCCCGACTCGGCGGCCGCCATTCAGAGGACGTCCAACTCGCGGAGCATCTCGAGGGTGGTCTCGATGTCGGCCAGGTCGTTGAGGTCGATCTCGGGGGGGTCGAGCTCGTCGCGATCAGGCAGCACGTCCAACGGTTCGACGTGCGGGCTGACGGGGTACTCCCAGGTCGTCGTCGCGAAGTACTCCTGGGCCTCCGCCGACGCCCAGTGGCCGATGAAGTCGGCGGCGGTCTCGGGGTCGTCGCTCGCGTTCATCACGCAGGCGCCCGGCACGATCGGGACGACGCCGGCGTCGTTCTTCGTGTACGTGACGTCGATCGGCATGTCGAGGTTGCCCCGGACGATGTAGTGGTTGTAGAGGCTGGCGTTGACCTCGCCGCTGCCGGTCGCCTGCGCGAGGTCGCTGCGCCCGCCCTCGTACGTTCGGAGGCCCGCATCGAGCATGTCCTGGATCCACTCGCGGGTCTCGCTCTCGCCGTGGATCACCCGCATCGCGGTGACGAACGCCTGCGTCGAGCCCCGGAAGGGCCCCCAGCCCATCTCGCTCGCGACCTCGCTGTCGGGAAACGCCATGATGTCCTCGGGGACGTCCTCGGCCTCGAAGCGGTCGGTGTTGTACGCGATCGCCCACGAGCGGCGGGTGAGCCCCATCCACTGACCGTCGGGATCGCGGAACTCCTCGGGGCAGAGTTCGAGGACGTCTCCGGGCATCGTCTCGGTGTAGCCCTCCTCCTTGAGGTAGGTGAGGGTGCCCGACTCGGTGGTGTAGTAGATGTCGGCGGGCGTCTCCTCCTCGGTGACGATGGCGTTGACGAGGTCGGCCGAGTCGGCGTAGCGGACGTTCACGGTGAAGTCGTCGTACGTCTCCTCGATGTAGTCGATCAGCTCGCCGACCCGTTCCTCGCTTCGCCCCGAGTAGACCGTCATCTCGCCCTCCAGATCGGGCAGCTCGTCCATCGTCGTCCCGCCCGGTTCGGGGCGCTCGTCGGTGAACTCGGGGTCGCCGAGCACCTCCTCCTCGGCTCCGCCTGTGAACCGTCCCGCACAGCCCGCGAACGCGACGGCTCCCAGCCCGACACCCGTCGTCCGGAGCAGCTCCCGACGTGAACGATCGATCATGTTCTTACAGACGCCCCCCTCGATATGAAGCTTCGCAGCCGGGTAGGGAAGTTCGCGGGAATGTTATACATGCCCGCCGTCGGATTCCGGAACCGGCCCCGACGAGTCGACGAGGGCGGCCAGTTCGTCGTCCGCCCCGCCCGCGACCGACGACCGCTCGCCGAGCAGGGCGCCACACGCCTCGCACTCGTTCCAGACGACCGTATAGGACTTCTGACAGCACGGGTCGACCGACTCGCTTCCTCCGGTAGTGGCGCCGTCGCAGTCCGGACAGCGCTCGAGCAGGAGCCGGAGCCGACCGAGGAGCTCGCGACGGGCGTCGCGGTCGAACGCCGACCAGTCGTCGTAGCGCTCCCTGAGCAGCTCGTTCGCGGCGACGTCGGCCAGCAGCGCGGCAGACGAGTCCCACCGGACGAGCTGGGTGCCGTCGACGGAAAAGGCACGATCGCCCCGCTGGGCGACCTCCCCTTCACCGAGCAGCCGGGCGACCGCCCGCTCGCCGAGCTCCGCATCCCGTCGCTCGTGGATCGCCGCCCGCCAGCGATCCCGGAAGTCGGCCGTCAGCGAGACCGACCCCTCGCGCTCGACGATCCCCGCTTCCTCGAGGCTCCCCCAACTACCCGCTTCCTCGGGATCGCCGAGCGTCCTCGGGGCCGGCTCCTTGCCGAACAGCCGGAGGACGGCGGGCGGGAGGTACTCCTCCGTGAGCTCGGGCGTTCCGGGGACGAGATAGCCCCGGAGGTAGATCGCGAGCAGGCAGCCGGCGAGCGTCGCCGCGCCCAGCGGGGGCGAGAGGACGGCGACGGGCGCGGCGAGTAGGGCCGCCAGCAGGACGTTCACGACCGTACAGGGGCCACAGCGGTTCTCGCCGATGTACGCGGGCTGTCTGAGCGTTGACGCGATCTCTACGGGGCCCATCGGATCACCGGGCGACCGGCCGGGTCGGTCGCGTGTCGATGGCTGACGCGTCGCACATACTACCGGGCACGGGCCGCCCGAGGGTAAACCTGCCGACCCGATCCTTCGTCGACGCGCGAAACCGGGGGGCCGTACCGGGTTGAGGCGTGTCAGAGGGGAGCTATCGGCGGGCGACAGTTCGGCGCGGAGCGGCGAGTGGCGTAACCGGTATCGATTACATCGTGGTGAGAAGAACTAACACGTTTGAGGACCAAGTAACGCTTGTAGATTACCATGACAGATTTAGGCGGATTCCAGGACCACGTCGCCCGAGTGGACCTCTCGTCGGGCGATGTGAACTACGAGGGCATCGACGACGAGGACGCGAAGAAGTATATCGGCGCGCGGGGGCTGGGCGTGAAGTACGTCTTCGACAACGGCACCGACGTCGACCCGATGGGCGAGGAGAACCTGCTCGCGTTCATGAACGGGCCGCTGACGGGCACCCAGGCGGTGATGAGCGGCCGGATCGCGATCTGTACGAAGTCGCCGCTGACGGGGACGGTAACCGATTCGCACCACGGCGGCTGGTCGGGCGCGCGACTCAAGTGGTCCGGCTTCGACGGGCTGCTGTTCGAAGGCAGGTCCGAGGAGCCGGTCTACGCCTACATCGAGGACGGCGAGGTCGAACTGCGGGACGCCTCGCACGTCTGGGGCAAGGGCGTCCACGAGACGATCGACACGCTCGGCGAGGAGGTCGAGGGCAACGTCGGCAAGAACCTCAGCGTGATGGCGATCGGCCAGGGCGGCGAGAACGAAGTGAAGTACGCCTGCATCATGAACGAGGACGACCGCGCCTCGGGCCGGGGCGGCACCGGCTGCGTGATGGGGAGCAAGAACCTCAAGGCGGTCGTCGTCAAGTCCGGCACGAAGATGCCCAAACCGGCCGACCAGGAGACGTTCATGGAGGGTCACCAGCAGGCGATGCAGGTGATCCAGGAGTCGGACGTCACCGCGCCCAACGAGGGCGGCCTCTCGATGTACGGGACGAACGTCCTGATGAACATCACCGAGGAGATGGACGGCCACCCGACGAAGAACGGGAAGTACACCTCCGCGATCTCGTACAACGAACACGAGGAGGACCGGCCCAAGGACCTCGACGCCGAGCGGATCAGCGGCGAGAACGTCCGCGAGAACATCCTCGTCGACGAGCCGACCTGCCACTCCTGTCCCGTCGCCTGCAAGAAGGAAGTGGAGGTCCAGACCCAACACAAGGGCGAGGAGATGAACGTCCGCATGGAGTCCTTCGAGTACGAGTCCGCGTGGGCGCTCGGGACGAACTCCGCGAACGACGACCGCGACAAGATCGCCGTGATGATCGACCGGTGTAACGACGTCGGCATCGACACCATCGAGGTCGGCAACATCATGGCGATGGCGATGGAGCTGACCGAGCGCGGCAAGCTCGACGACGTCGGCGACGGCGACGGCATCGACTGGGGCGACGAGGAGGAGATGATCGAGATGATCACCAAGGTCGCCAACCGCGACGGCGAGCTCGCGGACCTGCTTGCGGAGGGCCAGGAGGGCGTCGCCGACGCCGTCGACGCCCACGACTCGAAGCTCTCGGTCAAGGGCCAGTCGATCGCGGCCTACGACCCGCGCTGCATGAAGGGGATGGGCATCGGCTACGCCACCTCGAACCGCGGCGCGTGTCACCTGCGCGGGTACACCCCCGCGGCCGAGATCCTCGGCATCCCGGAGAAGGTCGACCCCTACGAGTACGAGGGCAAGGGCGAGCTCACCGCGACCTTCCAGGACCTCCACGCGATCTCGGACAGCTTCGACATCTGCAAGTTCAACGCCTTCGCGGAGGGCATCGAGGAGTACGTGCTCCAGTACAACGGCATGACCGGCCTCGACGTGAGCGAGGACGAGCTCATGGAGTCCGGCGAGCGCGTCTACAACCTCGAACGCTACTACAACAACCTCGTCGGCTTCGACGGCGCCGACGACTCGCTGCCGGAGCGGTTCCTCGAGGAGGGCGGCAACCCCGGCCAGGGCGCCTCCGAGGGCGAGTACTGCGAGCTCGACGAGATGAAGGAGGAGTACTACGAGCACCGCGGCTGGGTCGACGGCGTCGTTCCCGACGAGAAGCTCGACGATCTGGGCATCGACATCGGCCCCGGCACCGGCGTCTCGACGGGCGACTCGCCGGCCCCCGCCGACGACTGAACTGCTCTCATCCGTTCGCGTTTTTTGTGGCCGACCGACTGCCGATCAGACGTAGAGAGCGATCAGTGCGACCGCCAGCAGGAGCATCTGGAGCGCAGTGAGCGCGCCCGCGTGCTCCTCGACGCGGTCCTCGTACCGGTTCGTAAAGGAGGTGACGGCGACGAGCAAGCCGTACGCGACGAGACAGATCGCGGCGACGGGGTTCACCTCGATCAGCACGACTCCGACGCCGACCGCGAGACCCACCACCAGCACGTTCCAGAGTTCGGCGATCTCCATACCCCATGGAGGCGGCTCGGACGGATGTAGGTTCACAGTTCGCGGCGCGTCGATCGGAGAACACAACCGTTTTTTCGGAGATGGGCGGACTGGGGATATGACTCCCAAGCACGTCGAGAACGGCGAACGCGCCACCCCGCGCTGGACGCGCGAGCAGGCCGCGCGTATCGAGCGAACGGACGGGACGGTCGCGCCGATCATCTATCCGCCGCGGGAGGCGATGGCGCCGGACGTCCACGGCTGGGACACCTGGATCCTACGCGAGCGCGACGGCTCGATCGCCACCGTCGACGGGTGGCGCGTGATCTTCTCGCTCACCGCGCCCGCGCACCTCCTCCCCGGGAAGCGCCACGACGTCGCCGAGATCCGCTACTTCTACTCGAAGGACGGTGAGCGCTGGCACGACGGTGGCCCCGTGTTCGAGACGGACGCTCGGGGCTCGCGCCAGTGGGCCGGCTCCGCGCTGCTCGACGATGACGGCCGGCTCTACGTCTTCTATACGGCTTCGGGCCGCGCCGGCGAGGAGGAGCTCACTTACGAGCAGCGTCTCGCCGTCGGTTCCGGAGGGACCATCGTGGCCGACGACGCCGGGCTCGACATCGAGGGTCCCTTCGAACACGAGATTCTGCTCGAACCCGACGGCGATCGCTACGAGCGCGAAGAACAGTACCGGGGGATGATCTACACCTTCCGCGACCCGTGGTTCTTCGAGGACCCCGCGGACGGCGAGACGTATCTGCTGTTCGAGGCGAACACCCCCGTCCCCGAGGATGAGGGGGTCTGTGAGGACCCGGTGTGGGAGGAGTTCAACGGCAGCGTCGGGATCGCACGTTCGCCCACCGGCGACCCGACCGATTGGCGGCTCGAGGACCCGCTGTTGGAGGGGGTCTGCGTGAACCAGGAGCTCGAACGCCCGCACGTCGTGGTGCGAAACGGGAGCTACTACCTGTTCATCTCCAGCCACGACCACACGTTCGCACCCGGGCTGGACGGGCCCGACGGCCTCTATGGCTTCGTCGCCGACTCCCTCACCGGGGAGTACCGCCCGCTCAACGACTCGGGGCTCGTACTCACGAACCCCGAGAACGCGCCGTATCAGGCGTACTCGTGGATGGTACTCCCTCACCGGGACGAACTGCTGGTGAGTGGCTTTTTCAACTACTACGATCTCGGCGGGCTGACGCTCGACGACGTGGCGGGGCTCTCGCCCGACGAGCAGTTGGCGAAGTTCGGCGGCACGCTCGCGCCCACGGTGCGGGTGGCGATCGAGGGCGACCGAACACGGATCACGGGGACGCTGTCCCACGGCCATATCCCCCTCGAGTCCGAGGAACTGCCCGACCTCCCCGACGAACGACTGGGCCATCGCGACGAGATCGCAGGGTACAGGACGCGCTACTGAGCTACCGGTCGGCGACGGGAGGGTCCCGCTTGCGTCCGGCCGTGGCTCCCGTATCCCATGCCGACCCCAGGGTCCAGGCGTCGAGCTCGACCCGCGCCGAGCCGCCGTGGGCGGCCAGCGAGACACCGACGCTGTCCTCGCGGGTCGGATAGACGCGGCTGGTCAGACACCGACGCTCGTTCACGAACAGCTCGAGGACCGAGCCGTCGACGAACGCGCGGAGCTCGATCGGCCCCTCGAGATCGTCGATCGGCATTCGCTGGGGCGTGGTCGTCACCCGCTCGTCGAGGCTCGAGGTCTCGCGTTCGACGACCAGCTCCCCATCGGTCACGCGGATCGGCGTCCGCTCGACGCCGTCGGGCGACTCGAGGACGGCGAGCTCGATCTCCACGGCGTCCCCGATGTGGATCGTCGCGTCGAGCTCGAGGTGGCGGCCGTCGACGTCCAGACGGTACGCCTCGGCCTCGAGGTCGACCTCCCGACGGGTGTGGGCCTCCCTGAGCCCCTCGAGATCGGGGGCCGGGCGCTGGCGCAGATGGCCGTCCTCATAGGTGAGTTCGCGGGGCAGCGACAGGGCGCCCGACCAGCCGGCGTCCCACTGGGCGCTCTCGTCGCGCGCCTCGGTCAGCCAACCCCACGTGAGCGAGCGGTCGTCCTCGAACAGCGACTGGGGGGCGTAGAAGTCGCCGTAGTCGAGGAGGCCCCGTTCGTCGGGGTGGAACTCGTTATCAGTGAATTCCCCGAGGAAGTAGACGACCTCCTCGTAGTTCGAGACGTGAAGCAGGTCCCGATCGCCCAGATCGAGCAGTTCGGGACACTCCCACATCGCGCCGGTCTCGCCGTCGCCGACGAGCAGCGGCCCGACGTACTCCCACTCGCGGAGGTCGGGCGAGGTGTAGTAGAACACCGCACCGCCGGCGTCCGTGATCCCCGAGCCGATCAGGTGGTGCCAGAGGCCGTCGGCGTACCAGATGCAGTGGTCGCGGAACTCCGCCTCCCAGTGCTCGGAGCCGACCACGTCCTCGGGCGCCTCGTCGATCACCGGGTTGTCGGGGTCCTTCGCCCACGTCCGGAGCTCGGGGTCGGTCGCGGTCGCCCGGCAGGGCAGCTGGACGGGCCCCCGCCCGCCCGTGTAGAGGATCGTCGCCGTCCCGCCGTCGTCGATCGCACAGCCCGACCAGCAGCCGTCGCGGTCGGGGCCGTCGGGCGAGGGGGACAGGGCGACCGGTTCGTCCTCCCAGTGGACGAGGTCCTCGCTGGTCGCGTGGCCCCAGTGGATCGTCCCGTGCATCGGGCCCGCGGGGTTGTACTGGTAGAAGACGTGATACCGGCCGTTCCACCGGATCAGCCCGTTGGGATCGTTGAGCCAGTTGGCGGGCGGCGTGAGGTGGTAGGCGGGTCGTGCGGGCTCCGCGATCCGCTCGCGGAAGGCCGCGAGCTCGCCCCCGCTGTGGGGGCGGCTCGGCACCTCGCCGTCGGCGAGCACATCGAGGACGTTGCCGACCAGCCGCGAGCGGGCGGTCGCCGCCGCCTCCTCGATCGGGTCGTCGAACGTCAGCGCGCTGCCGGCGCCGATCACCCGGCCGTCGCCCTCGTTCCAGGAGACCAGCGGGAGGTCGCGGACGGCGTCGTCGGGGCCGTGAACCAGCGCCGAGAGGACCTCGCCGCACTCGGGGAGGACCTCGACGTAGCGCGCGTAGGGCTGCTCGCCGGGGTCCGCGGTGTGGATCCGCAGGTCGTCGAACCCCTCGAAGACCGGGTGGTCCGCGTGGAGGCACTTCGCGAGGTAGCCGATCGGCTCCGCGGGGTCCTCGACGCCGACCGCGTCGGGGCCGACGGGGTCGATCCCGAGGGCGGGGACGGCCGTCAGCGCCTGCAGGCTGAGAAGGAGGCCGCCGCCGTCGCGGAGATACGAGCGGATCGCCTCGCGGGCGTCGGGGTCAACCGCCCCGACCGTCTCCGTCCGGTGCCACCAGAGGACGTCGTAGCGCGCGAGGTCGACCGAGCCGGCGGCGAGGTCGACGGGGTCGGCGGCCGCCGCGGCGGCCCCGCACCACTCGTGGGCCGCCCGCTGCTCGGGGGAGCGCTCGCCGACGTGGAGGAGCCCGACGCTCGCCGCGTTCTCGAACATTGGCGTGGACTACTGGATACGCGAGTAAAACCTTCGTGGTCCGGGTCAGGCGGTCTCGGCGTCGGCCTCGATGACGTTGACGCCCTTGCCCTGGAGATGGCGCAGCTGATCGCGGACGAACTCCTCCTCCTCGGTGCCCCGCGTCGCGAGCATGTAGACCTGCGCGCCGCCGACCGGACGCATCGTCCGGCCCGCCCGTTGTGAGCCCTGGCGCCGCGAGCCCCCCAGCCCCGAGGCGACGATGGCGACCGTCGCCGCCGGCAGGTCGATCCCCTCGTCGCCGACCCGCGAGACCAGCAGGACGTCCCGGGCGCCGTGGCGGAACTCCGAGAGGAGGCGCTCGCGTTTCGCGTAGCGGGTCTCCCCGCTCAGGAACGGGACGTCGAGCGCCTCGGCGTACTCCTTGCCCTGTTCGAGCCAGTCGACGAACAGCAGCGTCTTCTCGCCCTCGTGTTCCTCGAGCAGGTGGCGGATCTCGTCGAGTTTCGCGGGGTTCGAGGCGGCGACCTGTCGGCGCTCGTGGCCGAGGGCGCCGTCGTACTCCGACTCGGCGGCCTCGCTCGCCCACGGGACGTAGCGGATCTCGACGTCGGGCTCCATCACGTAGCCGGCCTCGAACAGCGCCGACCAGTCGGTGCCGATCGGCGGGCCGATCAGTGTGAAGATCTCGGCCTCGTCGTCGCTCTCCCTGACGGGGGTCGCCGACAGCCCCAGGCGGTGTTTCGACTGGAGGTCCGCGCTCTGGCGGAAGATCGGCGCGGGGATGTGGTGGGCCTCGTCGTAGACGATCAGGCCCCAGCGCCGTTCGTCGAACAGCCGGCGGTGACGCTCCATGCCCGCCGTCTGGTAGGTGGCGATCGTCACCGGACGGATCTCCTTGGTGCCGCCGTGGTACTCGCCGACCTCGTCGGGACCGAGCGACGTGTTCTCGAGCAGCGACTCGCGCCACTGGCTCGCGAGCTCCCGCGAGGGCACCAGTACGAGCGTCTCGCCGCCGACGGCGGCCATCGCGCCCATGCCCGCGACGGTCTTGCCGCTGCCCGGCGGACCGACGAGCACGCCCGCCTTCCGCTCCGCGAACCGGTCGACCCACTCCTGCTGGTAGTCTCGCAGTTCGAGCGCGAGGTCGATCTCCAGGGGGTCGCCGGTGTCGAGCTCGCGGGCGTCCCGCACCGGATACCCCTCGTCGTACAGCAGCCGTTTGATCTCGCCCTCGCTGCCCTCGCGCACCCAGCTCTCGGTGTCGGAGATCGGCGCGTGGAGCTGCTCCTCGCCGAGGGCCTGCCGGGCGACGTTGCCCATCAGGCTCTCGCTGTCGGCCGCGAGGACGGTATACCCGTCCTCGTGGGTCCGCAGGGTGAACTGTCTGGCGCGCTTCCACTGGCGCTCGATCCACTCCTCGAGACCCTCGTAGCGCCCGCCGGTCACCCGTCGCAGCGCGACCAGCAGGTCCGCGAGATCGTCGTATGGCGCGCCCCAGACGTCCTCCTCGCGGATCCGATAGATGGAGTCGCTCGTCCCGTTCGAGTCGACCAGATAGGCGAACGTCGAGAGCCGCGCGCGGGTGAACTGCTCGGGATGGGAGACGACCAGCTCGCGGCGGTTCGGGAAGGTGACGACCCGCTCGCGCCGAGCGTGGCGGTCCCACTCGACGGGATACCACACGACGGGATCGCGCTCGACGTCCCGGCGGCCCACCGTCCCGGCCTCGGCGAGCTCCGAGAGCCGGCGGTCGGCCTCCTCCTGGGAACAGTCGAGGACCCGGGCCAGCTCCTCGGCGGTGAGGACGGGCTGTCCGAGCTGTTGGATCGCGTCGAAGAACTCGTCGAGCGGGGTGTCGTCGGTCACTGGCCGCCGGTAGGGGAGCGGGGGCTAAACGGCTTTCACTTTCCCGTCCCGACGACGATCGCCGACCGCACGTCGAGGGCCGTCTCGAACTCCGCGCGCCGGTCCTCGCGCTTGCCGAGGCGTTTCAGCTGCTCCTCGTGGGTCCGCCGGAGCGCCTCGTGCTCACGGCGTTCGAGCCCGTGTTCCTCCCCGAACGCCTCCCAGTGGTCGGCGGGGACGAAGAAACAACAGCGCTCGTCGGTCTCGACGGCGAGTTCGTAGCGCCGTCGGTAGTCGTCGAGCTCCGGTTCCAGTTCGTCCTGGGCGCGTTCGAGCAGGCCGGGCAGCCGACTGCCGGGGACGCTCGCCTTCGCGGCCGCGAGGAGAACGACCTGGCCGTCGATCGGGTGGCTCATCCGCCCGCGCGCATCGCCTTCTGGGCGAACTGCTCGATCAGCGGTTCCAACGTCTCCTCCTCGCCCTCGAAGACGATCGTCACCTCGGTCAGCGAGAGCGAGGGGCCGATCGAGACCTTCGCCGAGGAGAGGTCGGCCTCCCAGTCCTCGCCGACGACCCGGTCGTCGCTCTCGACCTCGCCGCCGAGGTTCGAGAGGTAGTGCCGGGCGAGGCGCTGACTGATCCCCCGAAAGGAGCGTTCGGTCCTCATTGGCCCCCGGCGACCGGCGGGAAGAGACTCAGTGTGTCGCCCGGTTCGAGCGGCGTCTCGGGGCCCTGGGCGTGGGTGACGTCCCGGCCGTTCTTGAGGATCGAGAGCTGGGGCTGGATCTCGCCGTCGCCGTCGAGCAGCCGTCCCTCCAGCCCGTCGAACTCGGATTCGAGGTCCGCGAGGACCTCCCCGACCGTGACGCCCTCCTCGTAGTCGCGTTCGATCGTCTTCTGCCCCATCGCCTCGCGGAACGTCGCGAAGGAGCGCAGCTCGAGGTTCATGATCCGAAGCACGGACGCAGGGGGGATAAATACCGGCAGTCGCGTGGCGCGTGCCGGCTCAGCGACGCAGCCGGAACCCGAGTTCGCCCGCGAGCGCGCCGAAACAGAGCGAGAGCGCGCCGAAGGCGCCGAAGGCGGCCGGCGAGAGCGACTCGTAGACGAGTACGAGCGGGACCCGAAGCAACGAGCCGGTCCCGACGGTGATCGAGGCCGAGACCGCGACCATCAGCGCCGCGGTCCCGCAGACCACCGCGCTCCCCTGAAGCGCGCCGCTCGCGTTCGGCCGGGTGAGATAGCCCGCGAGGAGCCCGCCACAGAACAGACAGATCGCGGTGAACGATAGCCGGACCTCGCCCGTGAGCGGCCCGGCGATCGAGACGAGGATCGCCAGGACGCCGAAACAGAGCCCGGCGGCGACCGCCCCGCCGTCGAGCGGACGGGTCCGGCCCGGCCGGGAGCGGAGCTTCCGGGCGTAGGCCGGCTCGTCGTCGCTCATACGGCGTCGCTCAACCGGATCCCGTCGTCGACGAGCCGGGCGTGGCGCTCCTGATCGAGCGCGTCGGCCAGCTCCTCGTGGTCGTAGATCTGCTGGATCAGCGCGTACTGGAAGTCACACCACACCTCCGCGTAGATCGACGACTGGCCCCACGCGCGCAGCTCGACGATGTACTCGTCGTACTGCTCCCAGCGCTCCTCCAGGCGGTCGATGACGTCCGCCGCGGCGCTCGCGGCCTCGCTCTCCCCCTCCGGAACCGCGCCGTTGATGTAGCCCTCGTACTGGTCGATCTCCCGTTGCATCGCCATCAGCGTCTCCTCGCCGTCCTCGGGAAGGCTCTCGCCGAGCTCTCGGGGCACCGCCAGCGTGATCTCGTCCATGGAGGCGCATGGGCCGCCTCCGGTAAAAAGCCGACTACCGCTCCTCGACGTGCCGAACGTCGACTGCAACTCCCCGGGTGCTTTCCGTCATCTCTCGGCCGAACATCTCCGCACGCCCGGCCGCGAACGCCTTCGGGCCCTCGACGACGACCTCGTCGCCGGTCCTGATCTCCGCATCGGCGTCCAGAATCCCCGGCGCGAGGACGTTTCCGTGGGGGACGAAGCCGTCGATCTCCACGCGTTTCGTGGGGGCGTCGCTCTCGAGCCACCGCCGCGCGCCCGCCAGCGTCAGCGCGAGCGTCCCGTACTGGGGCACCATCGCGGCGAGTTGCTCGCCGTCGCTCGTGTGGGCGCGGAACTTCGGGTACCGGCTCTGGATCGAGAGGTCGGCGAAGAGCTCGTCGCCCGCCCCCTCACCGAACTGGTAGTCCGCGATCGCTTTTACCGTATTGTGCTGGCGCTCTCGCTTGCCGTACTTGAGCTCGCCGTCGAGGGCCTTCATGAGGTTCGCGATCGAGTCCGTCGTGGTCGGGTGGTCCTCGACCGTGTACTCGATGGGGGTGTCGATATGTGGCTCGACGCGCTCGATGATCTCCCGGTAGTCCGCGGGCAGGTGGGCGATGATTCTCGGATACTCGTTTCGTTCGAGATACCGGCGGAGAACGCGAGCGACGAAGGCGATCTCCGTTTCGGTCCACCTCCCCGTAACGGCGGTGTCGTAGTGCTGGGCCGGGTAGGTCGTTTCGAGCTCCTGGGGGACGACCCCGATGGGCGAGGTCATCGAGACCAGGTGGGCGCGGTACTGGATCGCGTCGTGGAACTGGCCGTGGCTCTGGGACTCGCTGTAGGGTTTGGTTGCCGAGCAGGGCACCAACACGAGCGGGTTGTCGAACCGGCTCCGGTATCTCGACGTGACTCGGTCGGCGAAACGTTGGATCTCGATCCTCCGAAGGGTGTCGTCGGTCGTCGCGCTGATCTCGCTCGTGCGGTATATCGGGGTCCGTTCCTCCACGTAACTCCATTCGTCGTCGAACTCCCGGAACAGAGAGGTCAGCCACGGCGCGTGGCGGGCCTGGCCCTCGACGTAGTCGCGCAGTCGCCCCGCACGGATCCGCTCGCGGACGACCCTGAGCTCGGCCCGAAGCGCGTTCTCGTTGTGCTCGGCACAGTCCTCGCGGCTGAACTCCTCGCGGGGCTGTTGACACGCAGAACAGGCACACGGCAGCTCCTCGAGATCCGAGAGGAAGTGTTCGCCCTCGCTCGTGAGGTACATCCCCTGGGTACCCTTCACGACCGCCTTGTGGGCATCCAGCAGGTCGACGCCGATGTAGGCGAGCAGCGCGGCGTTTCGGGGCGTCGCGACGCCCGAGAGATACAGCGCGGTGTCGGCGGGGATCGCCTCCCGGACCGCGAGTACCTCGTCGCGCAGCGCGCTGGCGTGGCCGACGCTCCCCTGCGCCGTCGAGAGGACGTAGGCGTCGGTGCCGTGGTCCGCGGCGGTGGTGGGTGAAACGACCGCGGCGCTCGGGTAGTCGACGTCGGGGTTCGAGACGGCGAAGGCCTCCTCGACCTCCTCGTCGGTGCCGCTGGGGAAGGCCCTGTGGGGAAGGATCGTCACGCGGTCGTCGCGACCCTCGGGGGGCTCGCGATCCTCCGACCAGAGGCTGCCGGCGTCCTCGACGTGGTCGTCCGCGAGCGCCGGCGTGGTGAGGGGATCGGCGAGGCGCAGCTCGCCGAGTCGCGCGGCCCCGTCGCGCCCGTGGACCTCGAAGTAGTCGGTCATGGTTTGACTGGCGCGGAGACGCGAATGAGACTGTCGATCCCGAGGCGCCCGACCGTCTATCGCGCGAGCGGGTTCGGGACCCGCGCGATGGCGTACTCGTGGCGCTTGCCCCCTAACCGCATCGCGGTCAGCGCCTTGTGTTCGGCGGGCTCGGCGAACAGCGCCTCGCGGTCGCGCTCGACCCGCCCGTCGGGGATCGCGGGGTCGGCCCGGAGCTCGTCGAAGGTCCGTTCGCACTGGGCGCGAACGATCCCCCAGCAGCGTTCCTCGTCGATCCCTGTCGAGCCGACGAGCGCGACGATCAGCTCCGAGAGGTGGTTCTGGAAGAGCGCGTAGTACAGTTTGCGGTAGCAGTCGCGCTCGTCGTCGGCACGCACGTCCGAATCGGGGTAGGTCTCGACCGCGAGATCGTGCTCGGCGAGCCGGTCGGCATGGACGCGCACCCCGCCGAAGTCCCGGACCAGCGCGGCGGCCGGCCGGCCGGAGTCGAAGGCGACGAGGCTGTTCTGGGCGTGTGATTCGAGGGCGATCCCCCACTTCGAGAGCAGCCGCAGCTGGTCGGGGATCACACAGGCGACGTACTCCTCGAGGAACCCCTCGACGCCCCGTCCGGTGGACTCGCGGTACTCCGCGACGACGTCGGCGACCACCGGTCGTCCGCTTGCCGGCGAGCGCGCGATCAGGCTGGAGCCCGACACCGGGAGGGCATCGCCGACCAGCGGGTGGCCGTGGGGGTTCGCTCGAAGGAGCCCCGAGAGGCTCCGCGCGTCGTCGTAGGCCTCGCCTGCGGGATGCGGACCCCCGGGGGCGTGATAGCACGTCGCCGCGTGTTCGTCGAGAAAGCCGAGCCCCCCTTCGAGATCCCCGGCGATCTCCCGGAGGACGGCCGTCACGCGGGGGCCGTTGTGGACCGCCTGGGGCGAGAGGGTGCGCGTCGCGTTGGTCGTCCGGACCTCGATCGCGAGCTTCAGATGGGGATGGGGTCCGGGGCCGGTCCGGTCGCTCGCGTGAGGGACCACTGTCCTGAGGTTCGAGAGCGGCGTCGCGGGGTGGGCGTAGTCGAGCGCGAGGACTCGGCCATCGGCGAGCGCCTCGCGGTACCGGTCGGGGAAGACACGGGCGAACTGCCAGGGGTGGACCGGGATCACGGCGTACTCCCCGGGCGAGCGACCGGCCGGGGTCGCGTCCTCGAGTGCCTCCCCGAGCCCGTCGAACAGCGAGAACAACCGTTCGGTGAGCTGCCTGCCCCCCGCCGTCTCGCGTTTGGTGTAGTCGACATCGACGGCAGCGAAGCGGACGTCGATCCGGTCGGTGAACTCGGGGGCGTACGCCAGGGCCGCGCCCGCGTCCATTCCGCGGCGGATCTTCGCGCCGTGGTGGAACGGGTGGCCCTCGCGTGCCACGCGTTCGAGCGAGGCGACGGGGTCGGCGCCCGCCACCCGCTCTGTGAGCCCCGCGACCGACGCGACGTCCGCGCAGTCGGCCTCCCATACGTCTCCGGCGAGTCGCGCGAAGGCGAGGTTGGCGACGCTTTCCTCCAACTCCTCCTCGATCAACCGGGCTTGATCGGCGTCCGCGAACGCGCCCTCGCGTTCGAGAAGCGGGACGAGCTCGGCCGGGTGGTCGACGGGGTCGGTCGTGTCGTCGTGCCACAGGAAGAGCGGGCCCGCGAACGCGAGGCGGCCGTAGCCGTGTTCGGCGGCGACCGACGCGAGGAGAACGGTCCCGCTCTCCGGGAGCGCGAGCGCGCGGACCGAGCGGGTTCCGTCCGGGAGGTCGATCCCCGTGAACGGGCAATCGCCGCCCACCTCTCCGAGCGGCGCGGGCGCGTCGGCCGGAACCGTCGGGTCGTCCGCCGGGAGGGTGATGGGGGTCGGGAGCCCGTCGGGAGCGTCCCGAAACAGCCCGCCGACGAACCGGCCGAGGATGCCCCGGCGAGCGTCCGGAAGGGCCGACAGGTACGCCTCCTCGGGCGGGGTCGCGAGGTCGTGGCGGCGCGCGTAGGCGGTCGCGGCGCCGAGGACCGCTCGCTCGGCGTCGGTGAGCACCGTCGGAGTCGGTGCTGGAGTCGACATGCAGCCGGGTACGGCGGGGGGCCATTAGAAGGGGTCGGAAGGGCGCGGCCCCGAGAACGATCGACAGGCTAACCGGCCTGGGGACGAAGCTAGCGGAAATGACGGAGTACGACGCCGTGATCGTCGGCGGGGGCGTCGCGGGGCTCTCGGCGGCGGTCTTCACCGCGCGGGCGGGCCTCGAAACCCTCGTCGTGAACTGCGAGCGCTCGATCCTCGCGCGCAACGCGCTGCTCGAGAACTACCCCGGCTTCCCCGTCGGGATCGACCCGCGGCGCTTCCTCGACATGCTTCGCGACCAGGCGCGCCACGCGGGCTGTACGTTCGACCAGGCACGGGTCGACGAGATCGCGACGACCGGCGCGGGCTTCGAGACCCACATGGAGGGCCGGAGCGTCGCGAGCCGGTACGTCATCGCCGCCTCGTGGGACGACGCCGGCTATCTCGCGGAGCTTCCCGTCGAGATCGAGGAGGGGTTCATCGAGGCGGGCCCGACGGGGGAGACGGCCGTCGAGGGGCTGTACGCGGCGGGCCGGCTCGCCGGCGGCTACCACCAGGCGATCGTCGCCGCGGGCCACGGCGCGCAGGTCGCGCTGACCCTGCTCCGCGAGGACGACCCCGAGTTCTACAACGACTGGACGACCCCGGAGGGCTACTTCACCAACCGGGGCTACGAGGTGCCCACGGGCTGCGAGGAGATCACCGCCGCGGAGCGAAAACGCCGCGAGGAGGAGGGTCGGGAGGTCCTGCGCGAGCACCTCGAACGGACCTACAGGGAGGGCCCCGACGCCCACCCTGAGAACGAGTGACGATGGGGTTCGAGTGAATCAGACCAACTCGATGCTCCCGGGGAGGGCCGCGAGCGCCGCGTCGGGCCAGCCCGCGGTCGCGAGCGCGACCTCGCAGTCTGGGTTCGCTTCGGCCAGCCGCGCGACGCCCCGCGCCGCGGCCGCGTACGCCTCGCCGTCGAGCCGATCGGGCAGCTCAGCGTTCGCGGGGTAGGTCTCCGAGAGCTCCGGAGGGACGGGTCCGAACGGCGGGCGGACCGTCCAGACCTCCTCGGTCTCGACGGCGCCGTCGGTAGGCCCGCCGGCGAGCAGCAGCGAGTCGGGGACCGAGAGCCGTTCGAGCCGGCGGTGGTGGCGACGCACCTCGGGCCGGGAGGCGCTCTCACCCGAGAGGTAGAAGAAGGTCGACTTCGAGGCGGGATCGGTATGTTCGAGTTGTTCCGAATGGGCGAGCAGCGCGCGATAGCCGTCGAGGATCGCCGGATGGCCGCGGGCACGCGACTCGACGAGCTCCAGCAAGTTCCCCTCGCGGATCGCGGCCTTGATCCGTCGGATCTCCGCGAACGTGACGTAGAGGTTGTGCTCCGTGAGCAGGCGTTCCGTCTCCCCGTTTTGGACCTCCGCGGGGGTGTACTCCGCACAGACCGGGCACGAACACGGGAAGTAGTCGAGCTCCTCCAGATGCTCGGTGCCCCGAACCGTGAGATAGCGCCCGTCTCGCGCGTAGATCGCGTAGGCCGCCGAGTCGAAGAGGTCACAGCCCGCCGCGACCGCCAGCGCGAACATCATGGGGTGGCCCGCGCCGAAGAGATGGACCGGGGCGGCGGGCCCGAGCCCCCGCTTCGCGGCCGCGACGACGTCGACCATCTCCCCGTACCGGTACTCGTTCATCAGCGGGACGACCGCGCCGATGGGGAAGACGTCCAGTCCGGTCCCGGTGGCGTGCTCGCCCGCCGCCTCCCGGAGGTCGGGGTAGGTCGAGCCCTGGACGGGCGCCGAGACGAGGGTCTCACCCGAATCGAACTCCGCGGCGGCCTCGAGGCGCTCCTGGGTGGTCCCGAGCTCGATCTCGGCGGCCTCCCGCTCCGTGTCCGGCGCAGTCGGGATGTCCACCGGAGTCGCGATGTCCGAGCCGATCTCGCGCTGGAACGCGAGGATCTCCTCGCTTGTGACGTCGATCTCGCCGTACTCGGAGAGTTGGAACGAGCCTGAGTCGGTCATGATCGCGCCGGGGAAGTCGAGCAGGTCGTGGAGTCCCCGTGAGAGGGCTTCGTCGTGCAGCTCGTCGCTGCCGTGGAGGATGTAGGAGTTGGTGATGAGGATCTCGGCGCCGAAGCGCTCGGCGAGTTCACGAGGAGGAATCGTCTGGATGTGCGGGTTCACGACGGGCATGATGGTCGGCGTCTCGACGGTGACGCCCGACCGCGGGACCGAGAGGCGGCCGATCCGCCCGGCCGCGTCCCAGTCGCGGGCCTCGAAGATCTCGCTCATTGGCCGGGGTTCGGGCGAGCGCGCGGTAAGGGTTGCGAGTCACTCCGAGGACGGTTTCCGGGCGACCAGCCGGACGTCCGTCGCATCCTCCGTGATCCCCATCGGCTCCTCGTAGCGGACGATCCGCAGGTCGAGACACGCTCTCAGGAGCTCGTTAGCCCGGAAGCGAAACCGGCTCGAGCGGTCGTCGGGCGGGTGGAGGCGGTGTTCGTACAGCAGGACGCCGCCGGGCGCGAGCGCCTCTTTGAGGTCGGGCAGGGCGTTCAGGCTGTAGTAGTGACTCACCACGACGGCGTCGTAGGCCTCGGCGGGGAAGTCGTGGTCCTCCACGTCGGCCCGCACGAACTCGATCTGCTCCGAGAGGCCCCGCTCGTCGGCACGCTCGCGGGCGATCCCCAGCCCCTCCTCGGCGACGTCGATCGCGTCGACCGAATAGTCGTGCTCGGCGAGGAAGAGCGCGTTCCGTCCCCCGCCGGTCGCGACGTCGAGCGCCCGACCGTCGGGGAGATCGTCGACCCACTCCCGAAGGAGGTCCGAGGGCTCGGTCGGCGGCTCGCGCTCCCGATACCGCTCGTTCCAGTGGGCGCGTTCGTCGGTCATCGCGAGAGCGCGTACTGGAGCACGCCGGTGACGGTCCGTCCGTCCCGAAGCTCGCCGTTTTTCACGTCCTCGACGAGTGCCTCCCAGTCGGCGGTCCCCACTCGAATGGACTCGTTGAAGTCGAGTTCCTGCTCGCCGGTCGGCTCGCAGTCGTGGGCGACGAAGTAGTGGTGGACGGCGTCGAGCAGGCCGTTCGCGAGCTCGATGGTCGCGAGGAACTCCATCTCGCCGGCCTCGTAGCCCGTCTCCTCGGCGAGTTCGCGGCGGGCTGCGGCCTCGCGGTCCTCGCCGGGTTCGATGCTCCCCGCGGGAAGCCCGCGGTTGACCCGTTTGACCGCCTGGCGCCACTCCTCGATGAGCACGACCTCGCCCTCGGGGGTGAAGGGAAGGATCACCGCCGCGGGGGGCTCGCTCGCGTAGTCGAAGTCGGTCTCGGTGCCGTCGGGCAGCCGGACGTCCTCGTGGATCACGTCGAAGCCGGGGCACGTGTAGGCGACGTCCTCGTCCAGCGTCTCCCATTCCAGCGGGTCGGTCATGGTTCGATTAGGACCGGTCGGCTCCAGAAGCTTCCGACACGCTCTCGAAATAGAGGTGGTAGTGGTCCGCACAGCCGGGGTTGAACGCGGCGCCACAGTCGGGGCAGGCGTGATCCGAATCGAGGTACTCGGAGATGGTGAGCTCGATCCCACAGACCCCACAGAGGACGGCGCGTTCGCTGCGGGCGTCGGCGGGCCAGCGCTCGGCGTCGTGGCCCGTGCGGGCGGCGTGACACTCGTAGCAGGCGAAGTAGTCGCCACAGCAGGGAAACCGGATCGCGATCACGTCCCGCGGCGAGCCGTAGTGTGCACAGCGAGTCTCGGGGTCGAGGTCGACGCCGCGGACGGAGGCCGGGCCGGCCATACGGTCCCGTCGACCGGGCCAGTCATCAGTGCTGGGGTGGCGTCAGTCGGCGGGAGCGGGGACGATCTGCTCGTCGACGTCGGCTGCGTCTTCCTTCATCTCGGAGCGACCCTCGTCCCCCCGGTGCCAGATCGAGGTGAGTTCGTCCGCGGACGGGGAGCTATGGTCGATGTCTTTCATGGTGTCTCTTGGCATGATAGTATCGCGTATCGTTCCGGAGAACATAACTCTTTCTCTAGATGTATGGGATCCCTACAGGTCACATAATACTGATATTATCAGGAGGAGTACGGGAAGACGGGTCGGCTCGGAGTCTACCAGTGCGAATCTTCGCGGATCCGTTTTACACTCACTTCGGACTCCTCGCTGTCGCTCGTCGTTGTGAAGTGAGGTAAGATGGGCCGGCGCGAATTCGAATCGCGGTTACGGCCACCCGAAGGCCGAAGGATACCAAGCTACCCCACCGGCCCGCGATCGGAAGAAAGCCGGTTGCGTTGTTAAGCGTTCCGGAACGACGCGTCAGTACTCCGCGTACCCCTCGGTATCGAGCCAGTTGTGCGCCACCGTGATCGCGTGGTTCGCGTGCAGGCGCTCGGGCCCGAGCCGTACCCGCTCGTCGGCGCGCTCGGAGAGCAGCTCCGCCTCGCCCTTGGCGAAGTCCCGGTGGTCCGAGAGCACGAACACGGGGTCCGCGGGCGGTTCGACCTCCACGGCGGGATCGCCGTCCTCGTGCAGTTGGACCACCGTCCCGTCCCCGGCGGCCGTCTCCAGGATCGGCTCGAATCCGCGCCGCGAGAGGTACACTCCTGGGGAGGTCTCGACCTCCATGTGGCCGATGGCCTCCTCGCGCTCCTCGAGGGCCTTGCGGATCAGCGCCGCCGTGGAGCGCTCGTCGGGGTTCAATCGTCTGAGCTCGCTCCCCTCGAACCGGACCGTGAACTCGTCGCCGAGCACCAGGTGGGTCCGGACGTCCTCGCGGATCGCGTGCGAGAGGAAGAAGGCCGAGGAGACGCACCGACAGAGCACGTCCAGACGGCCCGCGCCGCCCGCGAGGTCGTCGAGCGAGAAGTCCGAGGTGAGAGGAACGTCGTGGCCCGAGACGATGAACTGGCGCATAGCCGCACTCGCCGCCCGCGGGCCATATACCCCCCGCTCTCGCGACGCCGGCGGGCGAAAACGTCAGGCCCTTACCCTCACGTCGCCAGAATTCGGTATGTTCGGAGCCGAGCAACGGCGACACCTCCACTCGAACGGTGTCGCGATACCGACGAGCGCGGAGGCGACGCGATGAACGTCCTCGAGAGCGCGCGGGAAGTCGTCGCACAGGACCCCGTCTGTAACGCCTGTCTCGGGCGGGTCTTCGCCGACCGGAGCTTCGGGTTGACCAACGACGAGCGCGGCACCGCCCTGCGCATGACGCTGGCCCTCGAGGACGACGAGCCCTACGAGGCGCCCGAAGTCGAGGACTGCTGGGTCTGTGAGGGCTACAGCGGTGCGTTCGACGAGCTGGCCGAACAGGTCGTCGGGAAGACCGAGGGCGTCGGCTTCGCGACCTACCAGGTCGGCACGCGCGTCCCGCCGCTGATCGAGGAGAACGAACGGCTCCTCCGGGAGTCGGCGGAGCTGCCCGTCGACGCGGGGGAGGCGTTCAAGTCCGAGTGCAACCGCGAGGTCGGAAAGCGCGTGGGGCGGGAGACGGGCACCGAGGTCGACTTCGAGCGCCCGGACGTGCTCGCGCTCTGTGCCCTCGGCGACGAGGGCCCCGAGTCGATCTCGGCGCACACGGTCGACCTCCAGATCAACCCCGCGTTCGTCTACGGCCGGTATCGGAAGCTCGAACGCGACATCCCCCAGACGGAGTGGCCCTGCCGGGAATGTGGCGGGTCGGGCAAGCAGCTCGCCTCCGACGGGGGCGAGGAGCCCTGCGATCACTGCGGGGGCTCGGGCTACCTCTACGACGACAGCGTCGAGGAGTTCACTGCCCCCGCCGTGGTCGAGGCGATGGACGGCGATGAGGGCGTCTTCCACGGTGCAGGGCGGGAGGACGTCGACGCGCTCATGCTCGAGTCGGGCCGCCCGTTCGTCCTCGAGGTCAAGCGCCCCCGCGAGCGCGAGCCGGATCTGGAGGCGCTCGAACGCGAGATCAACGAGGGCGCCGGGGACTCGATCGAGGTCGAGGGACTCAGGCTCGCGACCCACGAGATGGTCGAGCGGGTGAAGGGCCTCGAGGCGAGCAAAACGTACAGAATGGACGTCGAGTTCGCCGAGCCGGTCGATCCCGAGGCCTTCGGGAAGGCTCTCGAAGAGCTCGACGGCGCGACGATCGAGCAGGACACCCCCCAGCGGGTCTCCCATCGGCGGGCCGATCTCACCCGGGTCCGGGAGGTCTACTCGATCGAGGGCGAGCTCCACGATCCCGAGCACGCCGAACTGACGGTCCACGGCGCGGGCGGGCTCTACGTCAAGGAGCTGGTCAGCGGCGACGAGGGCCGGACGGACCCCAGCTTCGCCGGGCTCGTGGGGATCGACTGCGAGGTGACCGCGCTGGACGTGATCGACGTCCGGGGCGAGGAGGAGCCGTTCGCCGACCCCGACTACCTCAGAACCGATCGGGGGTGAACGGCTCGAGCTCCGCGGGCGTTTCACCCAGAACCGACTCCGCGATCAGCCGCCCGCTGTAGGGGCCCAGCTGGAGGCCCGTCGCGCCGTGACCGGTAGCGAGGACGACGCCGTCAGCGACGCGTCCGAGGACGGGCAGACCGTCGGGCGAGGTGGGGCGGAGCCCGACGCGGACCTCCGCGAGCGTGGCGTCGGCGAGCCCGGGGGCGACACGCAGCGCCTCCTCCAACACCTCGTTGACCCCGCCGGCGGTCGCCCGGGGGTCGAACCCCGAGCCCGACTCGCGGGTCGCCCCGACGGCGAGACGCCCGCCGGGCCACGGGACGATGTAGTGGCCACGGAACCCCTTCACGACCGGCCAATCGCCCGTCTCGTGGTCGGTTTCGAGGTGGACGATCTGGCCCCGCTGTGGCTCGACGGGCACCCCGACTCCCAGCTGGTCGGCGAACTCGCCGGACCACGCGCCCCCGGCGACGATCACCGCGTCGGCCTCGTAGCGCTCGCCCGCGGCCGTCTCGACGGAGACCGGTCTTCCGGACTCGATCCGCTCGGCGCTCGCGGCCTCGACGGTCAGGCCGTGATCCCGGCCGGTTTCGCGCATCGCGCGCGCGAGCTGCCGGCCGTCGACGCGCGCGCCGTCGGAATAGGCGAGCGCGCGGTGGGTCTCGGCGAGCGGCGGGAACCGCCGTCCGGCCTCCACGGGGTCGAGCCGCTCGATCGAGTCGGGAGCGGGGGCCCCGAGGCTCCCCTGGCGGTCCTCGATCTCGGCCGTGGCCTCGTCGAAGGGGTCGATCTCATCGGCCGAGACGGCGACACTGAGGGTGCCCGACCGGGCATAGCCCGTCTCGCCGTCGAGTTCGGCGACGAGTTCGGGGTAGTAGTCGACCGCGCGGGTCGCGAACTCGACCCAGCGCCCGTCGGTGCGGCTGCTCGTCGCCGGCGAGAGAATCCCCGCGCCGGCGTCGGTCGCCCGCCCCGGGTCCCCGCGATCGAGCAACAGCGTCTCCGCGCCCTCGCGCGCGAGGTGGTAAGCGGCCGAGGCGCCGACGATCCCGCCGCCGATCACGATGGCGTCCATGCGACCGATCGACGCGCCACGTATTTACGCCCAGCGCGCGAGCGATCGGCCGTGTTCGGGATCGACGAAGCGGGAAAGGGCCCCGCCCTGGGACCGATGATCGCCGCCTGCGTGAGCGTCCCCGACGGCTCGGTCCTCCCCGAGGGGATCGACGACTCGAAACGGCTCGCGCCCGCGAAACGCGAGGCGCTCGCCGAGGCCCTCCACGGTGACGACCGGATCGCCGTCGGCCTCGCCGCCATCGAACCGGCGCGGATCGACGACCCGGGAACCGACATGAACTCCCTGACGGTGGCGGCCCACGCCGAGGCCGCCCGGCAGGTGGTCGAGGCGGGGATGGAGGGGGTCTGTGACGCCGGCGACGTCGACGCCGCGCGGTTCGTCCGCCGGGTGAGCGAGGGGCTTCCCGAGGGCGTCTCGCTGTCGGGCGAGCACGGCGCCGACGAAACCCATCGAGTCGTCGGCGCGGCCAGCGTCGTCGCGAAGGTCGAGCGCGACCGACGGATCCGGGAGCTCGAAGCGGAGTACGGCGAGGTGGGAAGCGGCTATCCGAGCGATCCCCGTACCAGAGAGTTCCTCGAGGAGTACGTGGGCGAGTACGGCGAGCTGCCCGCCTGTGCGCGGTCGTCGTGGAAGACCTGTACGGACGCGCTCGCGGCCGCGGAACAGGGGACGCTCGCGGAGTTCTGAACCCCCGGCTCAGAGTCGGTCGTACTCCTCGGCGAAGGTGACCAGCGACGCCGCGAGCACGCCGAGCACGATCGGGCCGACGAACAGGCCGACGAAGCCCAGCGCGTAGACGCCGCCGAAGACGCCGACGAGGATCACGCCTGGGTTCAACTGGGCCTCGCGGTCGATGAGGATCGGCCGGACGTAGTTGTCGATCATGCTCACGACGAGCACGCCGTAGACGAGCAGGATCGTCCCCATCGTCGCCTCGCCGATCAGGAACAGGTAGCCCGCTGCGGGCGCCCAGATCATGAACGCGCCGATCAGCGGGAGCAGGGCGAGCACGAGCATCACGAACGTCCAGAAGACGTAGTTGGGGATGCCGACGAACCAGAGTCCGGCCCCGCCGACGATCGCCTGCAGCACCGCGACGAAGACGTGGCCGACGACGACCCCCCAGGTGGTCGCGTCGATCTGCGAGAAGAGGTTCTCGGTGACGTCCGCGGGAAGCGGCGTCGACTCCTTCATCCAGGCGACGAACCGGGGGCCGTCCTTGAGCAGGTAGTAGACCAGAAAGAGCACGAGCGCGACCCCGAGTGACCCTTTCAACGCGGTCGTGATGACGCTGGGAATCGATCCGAACAGCACGTCGATCAGGTCGCCGGTAAGCGCCGCGAGCTCGGCGTCGAGGTCGATCGCCATCCCGGTCGCCTCTTCGAACTCGTCCTCGATCTCGGCGGTGTCGAGGCCCGTCTGGCCGCGCGCGAGGTCGGTGACGTCCCGGAGGAAGACGACCCCGAGGTAGAACAGCGGGGCGATCACGACCACGAGCGCGGCGGGGATCAGCGCCAGGGCGGCGAGGCGCTCGCCGAGGTGAGGGGTGAGCCGACGGTGGAAGGGCAGCAGGATGTACGCGAGCACGAGCGCTCCAAGGACATAGGCGAGAAAGGGCCGGATGACGACGAAGGAGACGACCGTCGAGAGGGCAATGACCACCAGGAGAAAGCCGCGTTGGCGGTTCATCGCTCGATCGTCAGGAGGATCCTGAGGATGTCGCCGTAGGCGGGTCGGGTGACCAGCACCCCGATCAATACGCCGACGATGGTAAAGAGCGCGAAGCCGGTGAGGTCGCCGAGGCTCATGAACGCCAGCGGCGACATGGCGATGATCGTCGTCGCCGCCGCGGCACCGATCACCCAGAACGCCTTCCTGAACCGGGACTCGAACACCCTGTTCGTGGAGACGTCGCCCTCCTGGAGGATCTCGTCGGCGATGATGATCAGGTCGTCGACCCCCGTCCCGACCACGGCGATGAAGCCCGCGATCGCCGCCAGGTCCAGCGGATAGCCGACCATCGCGGCGAAGCCGAGCAGCAGGAAGACCTCGGCGCTCGCGGTGAGGATCATCGGGCCGGCGACCCGGGGGCGGCCGTAGCGGGCCGCGACCACGCCCGAGACGGCGAGCATCGAGATCAGGCCCGTCACCAACGAGTAGAGCTTGAAGTCCTCCGCGAGGCTGGGTTCGAGGTAGTACTGCGTGCCCGCCTCGACGTCCAGCGGCGCGGGCGTCTCGCCGGCCAGCAGGTTGACCCGGAGGTTGCGCACGTCCTCGATCGACTGGCCGGTCATGACGAACGAGCGGTCGTTGAGGTAGGCGCCCGACTCCATGCCCGCCGCGAGGTCCTCGCCGAGGCTCGCCGCGTAGACCACCTCGCCGTCGACGGTGGTCACCAGACAGTAGCCCGGATCGTCGGGCTCCTGTTCGGGGGCGCCGTCCTCGTCGCTCGGCCACTGACAGGTGCCGTAGCCCTCCTGGGTGAAGCCCGTCTCCTGCATCGTCTCGGTGAACGACTGTGCGCCCTCCTCGCTCAGCGCGATGCGCACATGCGGTCCGTGGGGCGGCTCGTCCTCGGGCTGGCCGACCGACTGGATGTCCTCGGGCTGGATCGCGGTGGCCGACTCGTAGCCGTCGTCGGTCGGATGGTGGGCGTTGACCTCGACGAACCCGCGGTCCTCGATCAGGTCGATCACCGTCTCTCGGTCCTGGCCGGGCACCTCGACGACGACGAAGTGCTCGCCGGTCGAGGAGGTCGACTTCTGGACGTCGCCCGTCGCGAACGGCGACTCCTGAAGCTTGTCCTCCAAGACCTCGACGGCGTCGTCGACGGTCTGCTCGGTCACGCCCTGGCTGATCCCGCCCTCGTCGGGCTCATGGCCGACGGCCCGCAGCGCCGCGAGGAACTCCTCCTCGCTCACGGTGTCGGTCGTGAGCTCGATGATCCCGTCGTCGTCGACGTCGGGCTCGCCCGGATAGGCGTTGACGTCGCGGGCGTTGATGTCGAGCTCCTCGGCGACCTGGGTCTCGATCTCGGCCTCCTGGCCGGCCTCGACGGCGAGGCCGTCGGCGGTCAGGCCGGCAAGCGGGGCGCGCACGCGCGTCCCGCCCGAGAGTTCGAGGCCGAACTGGAGGTTCGTCGCGCCCGTGTCGACGGCCGCCGCGTCGCCCTCGACGTCGTCGTCGGCGAACCCCGGAGCGAACAGGATCCCCGCGCTGATCACCACCAGCACCACCATCAGGGTGATCCGCCAGTGTTTGCGGGCCTTTCCGATCATCGCGCGACGCCCTCGTACTTGTACCAGCGAAGCAGGCTCACGTTGAGGAGATAGGTGTTCATCAGGTCCGCGAGCAGCCCGAAGACGAGCACGAGCCCGACCGCGGGCAACAGCGGGATCGCGAACAGCGTCGCGACGGCGGTCATCACGAGCATCGCGATGATCGCCGTGGTCGTCATCGTCACCCCCGTGCGCATCGCCCGGGCGGTGCTCTCGTAGAAGTCGCCGTGGCGGCGCAACACGTGGTTGTTCAACAGGAGATCCGAGTCGACGCTGTAGCCGATCAGCATCAGGAGGGCAGCGACGGTGCCAAGCGAGAGCTGGATGTCGAAGAGGTTCATCAGCGCGACGGGGATCGCGATGTCCGAAAAGGCCGAGAGCACGACCGCGACCGAGGGGACGAACGTCCGGAACATGAGCGCGACCAGGACGCTCATCCCGACGAAGGCGATCGCGACGCCGACCACCGCCTGGAGCTGGGTCTCGGCGCCGAAGGCGGCCGAGGTGCTGGAGATGGAGGTGACCGAGAAGCCGGCGTCGGTCGCCTGCTGTTCTATCGCGGCGGTGTCGGTCGACTGGAAGGTGACGATGTACTCGTTCTCCTGGGCGGCGATGGGCTGGATCGACTCGGGCTCGGTCTCGAAGGTCGCCTCGATCTCGGCCTCGGAGGCGTCGGTCTGGAGCTGGAGTTCGGTTCCGCCCGTGAAGTCGATCCCGGGGTTGACCGGCGTCCCCGTCGTGGCCCACATGCCAGCGATGACGAGAAGCGAGAGCGCGAGAACCGCGAGGGGAACCGCCGCGAGCTGGCGGTCCGAGTACCGGGAGTAGGAGATCTCCGGTACCATCGAATCGAGCATACGCCCGCTGGGGTATGGCTCAAAATAAACTTTCTTATCCTTCCGGTATGGGTTTTTGGCCCCTCGGCCCGTAGCGGGGGTATGACATCGCATGCAACGCGCGTCGTCGTCTCCTACCCGGCGGACCTGAGCGACTGGGGACGGTTCCAGGTCGAGAAACCCTCCTTCCGGGCGTACCTGACGAAGACCCTCGGCGAGGTCCGGGAGGGCGACGAACGCGAGGAGTTCGTCGGCGTCGGCTGCTGTGGGGACTCCCTCGACGTCCCGCTGCGGATCGAGGCGGTCGAGGGCGGTCCCGAGGTGACCCGCGACACCGAGGTCGAGTACAGCGTTCGAGAAGCATGCGGGATCGAAGGGGGCTGGCGCGTCCAGAGCGCGGGCGGCCCAACGGCGTAAGCGGGGCTACTCGTCGATCCGGACCCGGGCCTCGCGGTCGTCCGTCCCGTCCCGGTCGACGGCGGCGACGATCCGACGTCGCTTGTGCTCCTGAACGAGGAGCCCGATCAGCTCGTCGTAGCTCCGGTTCTCTCCCTTCAGCTCCCGGAGCTGTCGTCGCCGCTCCTCTGTCACCGGAATCCGCTCCGCCGCCTCGACCCTGCTCTCGTTCCCCCTCATGTCGTGGTCGTACGTTCTCGCCCCGGGAAAAATAGTTACCGATAGTTCGTGACGTTTAGGGCAGGTATCGGACGCTGACGATCCCCTCCTCCGCGCGGATCTCGACGCGGTTCACCCCGTAGCGGGCCGCCCGCGCGAGGGTCTCCTCGTCGTCGAGCACGTCCGCGACCGCCTCGTCGGTCCGTTCGGGCGGGACGGTGAGCACGTGGATCTCGCCGATCCCCGCCCGCTCTTCCCGCGTGACCTCGCCGACGCCCTGGGCGACGGCGATCTCGCGCTCCTGGCTGGTGGGCGGCTCCTCGCTCTCCTCGACGGGGATCGCCCGGCGCTCGTCGATCCCCTCGAGCGACCAGGTCGCCTCGACGGGCGGCTCGGGCGCGATCGTCCCCTCGACGGCCTCGCCGGATTCCAGCTCGGGGTGCCCCGAGAGCGTGTGGACCTGGCCGGTATCGACGTCACGGAGGACGGCCGATCCCTCGTCGGCGTGCGTCACCAGGAACGTCCCGCGTTTCTCGTCCATATCTGAGGGTGGCGGCCGAGCCCTTTTCCGATTTCGCCTACCGGAAACGGCGATGGAGGACGACGATCAGCACGACCGCGAGCAGCGGCGGGACGATCCCCAGCGCCGAAGGAAGGGCGTACAGCGCGTCGACGAGGACGGCCGAGAGGCCGGTCGTCGGTTCCTGAAGGTCCGGCGGAACCGAGATCACGAGCCCGGCGTAGAGCGCGCCGACGAAGAGGTAGCCCCCGACGGCGAGGGCGGTGTCGTACGTGGTGCCAGTCCCGAGCTCCTTGCGGTGGCGCCGGGCGACGAGCAACACGGGCGCGAGGATCGGCGCGATCACGAGCAGCCCGACGAGGACGAAGAACGAGCGCACGAGGGTGATCGACTCGGAGGCCCCCAGGGTGGTGGCGATGACGCCGATCAGCGCGAAGGTAAAGAGCAGCGCCAGGAGCACCGAGACGAGGGCGCTGACCAGCACGTACAGCTTATAGACGCGCGAATCGCTCGCCCCGTAGGAGTAGCGAAATGACCCGAGCAGCCCCTTGTAGCTCTCCTCTCCGTCGGCCATTGCCCGAGGTTGGGCGGGACGCCGAATAAGCGACCCGATCACGTCGGCGGAGGGCACAACCCTTTTGCGCCGCGCCCGCGCGCACCCGATATGGAAGTCGACATCGGCAACGCGCTCGGCTCGGTCGCCACGCCCGGCGTTTCGCGCGGCTCGCTCGAACGGCTCGACGAGCGGGTCGCCGACGCCCACGAGCGGATCGAGGCGGGCATCGGCGACCGGGAACACGGTTACGCCGCCCTCGCGCTGCCCGAGACCGCGGATCCCGACGCGATCCGCGCGGCGGTCGACCCGATCGACTGCGACACCCTTCTCGTGGTCGGGATCGGCGGCAGCGCGCTCGGCGCGGCGACGATCGCCGACGCGCTGGATCTCGATATCGACGTCCACACGCTCGACAACGTCGACCCCGACCACACCCGAACGTTGCTCGACTCGCTCGACCTCTCGCGGACCGCGCTGCACGTCGTCTCGCGGTCGGGCACGACGGCAGAAACGCTCGCGAACTTCCTGGTCGCCCGCGAAGCGATGGAGTCGGCGGGGGTCGATTGGACCGAGCGCACCCTCGTCACCACGGGCGAGGAGGGCAACCTCCGGGGGCTCGCAGAACGCCACGACTTGCCCGCCCTCGACGTTCCCGCGGGGGTTCCGGGCCGGTTCTCGGCGCTCTCGACGGTCGCGCTGCCGGTCGCGGCGCTGGGCGGCGGCGACGTCGAGGGGCTGCTCGCAGGTGCCGGGGCGGAGGCCGAAGGGCTGACGGGCTCGCTGTTCGAGTCTCCGGCCTACGCCTACGGCGCGACGACCTACGCGCTGGCCCAGCGGGGCTGGCGGGTCAACGCCATGATGCCCTACGCCGAGTCCCTCGAGACGTTCGCCGAGTGGTTCGCCCAGCTGTGGGCCGAGAGCCTCGGCAAGGAGGGAGTCGGCCAGCTCCCGGCCCGCGCGCTCGGCGCGACCGACCAGCACTCCCAGCTCCAGCTCTACCGGGCGGGCCCACGGGACGCGATGGTGTCGCTCGTGCGCCCGCGCGAGCGAGGGGACGTATCGATCCCGGAGACCGACCTGGAGGGGTTGTCGTATCTCGGCGGCTCGTCGCTCGGCGAGCTATTGGACGCAGAGTTCGAGGCGACGGAGGCGAGCCTCGCGGCGGCGGGCCGCCCGAACGTCCGGGTCGAGATCGACCGGGTCGACGCCCACGAGCTCGGCGGGCTGCTCTACGGGATGGAGGCGGCCTGCGTCCTCGCGGGCGAGCTCTACTTGGTCCCCACCTTCACGCAGCCGGCCGTCGAGTGGGGCAAACGGGCGGCCCGCGGCCTGCTCGGCGGCGGGGAGTTCGAGGAGGCCGCCGCCGTCGAGGAGAAAGAGCGGCTGGTCGTCGACTGATCGGCGGTCGACGGGTATGTCCCTATCGAGGAACTACCGCATCGTTGACATAGATTTATATTCCCTGGGAACATAGAAAGAAACATGCCCCAGCGGTACAGCCTCGTGTGTGACGACCAGCTCGCATCGCAGGTCGACGCCCTCGCACGGGAGTACGAACTCACCGAATCGGAAGTCCTCCACCAGCTCGTCGCCATCGGACTCGAACAGCGCGAGATCGCGGCCCGTTAGGTCGGGTTCTTGCGCGCGAGCCGGCTTCCGCAGACCTCACAGCGGTCGTGCTGTTCGTCGAACTCCCGGCCACAGCCCTGACACTGGAACGTCCAGCGGCGCTGTTCGGAGATCCCCTCTCGGGCGATCACCTCGACGTCGACGTTCAGCTTCTCGGCGACGTTCTGCATCGCGTAGTCGTCGGTGACGAGGGTGCCGTCGAGCTCGAAGGTCGTCGCGACGAGGCGGATGTCCGTCCCCGAGAGCTCCTCGAGGTCGCCCAGCTCCGCGGCCGCCCGGCGGACGGTGTCGATCGTCTCGTCGGTGGGGATATGGATATGCATCCCCGAACCCTCTATCGCGTCGTAGCGGTAGGCGCTCTCGTCTTCGAGCTCCTCGCGAACGAGCGGGATGCTCGCGGTCTGCTCCGTGGTGTGGTACTCGTGGATGAACGCCGAGGAATCGAGAACGTGCATTTAACGCTGGACGACGATGTAGTCTTTGACGGCCTGCACGCGGTTGACGGGCATTCGGAGCCGCTCCTCCTCGTCGAGTTCGAGGCCGAGGTCCGCCGGAGTGATCTCGTCGTTCGGGGTGATTACCAGGTCGTGAAGCTCGCCGCTCTTGATGTCCATCGTGATGTTGTACAGCATCCCGAGCTCGGCGCCGTCGGCGCCCATGACCGCCTTCCCGGAGAGGTTCTCCGCCAGTATTTCGGACATACCCCACAGAAGAGAGCCGATACTTATAAACGCCACGGGGCCCGTTTCCGGCGCTCGAGCGGGCTACGATGGACTTAACTACCGCGCCCCGTTCGGGTAGGACACGAACTTCTCGGGTGGTAGGATGTCGGACACAGATACAACACGGACCTCGTCGTCGGGGCTCAGAACGCCGATCGTCGCCGTCCTCGGACACGTCGATCACGGAAAGACTAGCTTGCTCGATAAGATCCGCGGCTCGGCGGTGATCGAGGGCGAAGCCGGCGCGATCACCCAGCACATCGGGGCGACCGCGGTGCCTCTCGACACCGTCTCGCGGGTCGCGGGGAGCCTCGTCGACCCCGACGACTTCGATCTCCCGGGCTTGCTCTTCATCGACACGCCGGGCCACCACTCGTTTACCACGCTTCGATCCAGGGGCGGCGCGCTCGCGGACATCGCGATCCTCGTCGTCGACGTCACCGACGGCTTCCAGCCCCAAACCATCGAAGCGATCAACATCCTGCAGGACTCCTCGACGCCGTTCGTGGTCGCCGCGAACAAGATCGACACGGTCGCGGGCTGGAACCCCCGCGAGGACAGTCCCGTCCAGCAGACCTACGACGCCCAGAGCGACCGGGCGCGATCGCGGCTCGACGAACGGCTCTACGAGCTCATCGGCGAGCTCTCGGATCACGGCTTCTCGGCCGATCTCTACTGGCGGGTCCAGGACTTCCAGAAGAACGTCGGGGTCGTCCCCGTCAGCGCGATGACCGGCGAAGGGGTGCCCGACCTCCTGACCGTGCTCATGGGCCTCTCCCAGCGCTACATGAAGGACGCCATGGAGATCGACGTCGCGGGACCCGGTGCGGGAACGGTCCTCGAGGTGAAGGACGAGAAGGGGTTCGGCGCGACCGTCGACGTCGTGCTGTACGACGGCACCGTCAGGGAGGACGAAACGATCGTCGTCGGGGGGACCCAGGAGCCGATCGTCACGGACGTTCGCGCGCTGCTCCAGCCCCGACCCCTGGCGGAGATCCGCGCCGAGAGCCGGTTCGACCGGGTCGACGAGGTCGGGGCCGCGGCCGGGCTGAAGATCGCCGCCCCCGACCTCGAGGAGGCGATGGCCGGCGCGCCGGTCCGCGTGGTGCGCGACCGCGACATCGACGACGTCGTCGGCGAGGTCGAGGCCGAACTCGCGGAGGTCGAGGTGAGCACCGAGGAAGAGGGTGTCGTCGTCAAGGCCGACACCCTCGGCAGCCTCGAGGCGATGGCGAACGCGCTCAAGGAGGCGGAGATCCCGGTCATGCGCGCGGAGGTCGGCGATATCGCGCCGCGGGACATCTCGATCGCGAGCACCGCCGACGAGCCGATCCACCGGACGATACTGGGGTTCAACGTCGAGGTGCTCGGCGACGCGAACCGCAGCGCCGAGGAGAGCGAGGTGAAGGTCTTCCGCGACGACGTCATTTACCAGCTCGTCGAGGAGTACGACGAGTTCGTCGAGGATTCTCGCAGAGCGCAGCAGGAGACGATCCTCGAGAACATCACCCGACCGGGCCGGTTCCAGCTGCTGATGGACCACACGTTCCGCCAGAACGACCCCGCCGTGGTGGGCGTCGAAATCCTCGGGGGAACGGTGCGGAACAACGCTCAGGTCGCGAAGTTCGAGGGCAACGAGCCCAAACGGGTGGGCCAGGTCAAGGGGATCCAGGAACAGGGCGATGACGTCGACGAGGCACGCCAGGGCAAACGCGTCAGCGTCGCCATCGACGGCCCCACGGTCGGCAGGCAGATCGAGGAGGGCGACGAGCTCTGGGTCGAGATCCCCGAGAAACACGCGAAGATCCTCGAACAGGAGCTCACCGAGGACATCCCGGCCGACGAACGCGAGGTACTCCAGATGTACCTCGACAAGCAGCGCCGCCGCGATCCCTTCTGGGGCAAGTAGCTCACTCGACGCGGACGTCCGTAGCGACGAACTCCTCGCCGGTCCAGTACCACGCCGTCACCGACTCCTCCGGCAGCGAAACGATGACGTAGTAGGCGTCGGCCCACGTCGCCCGTGCGCGGTCCGTCGCGCTCGGCTCCGGGGGACCTGCGGGATGGGAGTGGTAGAAGCCGAGGAGCTCGCCGTCGGATTCGACGGCCTCGATCGCCGTCAACTGTTCTTCGGGGTCGAGCTCGTAGCGCGTTCTCGGGATATCGGCGACGTTCGGCACGCGATGGGTCGAGCGGACGACCCCATCGCTCCCGCCGAGGACGCCACAGATCTCCTCGGGCGCGCCCTCGCGCGCGTGGGCGAGAAGCGAGTCGTACGCGTCGCGCGAGAACGAGAGGGGCGGCGCCACGCCTACCGCGCGGTCGGCGAGACGTCGTCGTTGATGGCGTGTTTGACCTGGAGGGCGGCGCTCGCGGCGAGCCCGCGGGCGACCTCCTCGCGGTCGTTCTCGGTGATGTACTCCTCGCTCTCGAGGTCGGGCTGAAAGCCGGCACTGATCGGGTGGCCGATCGGCGGCTGGACGGCGACCATCGCCTCGGGGCCGCTCTGACCCTGGCTGACCTCGGCGCCGACGGCGTACTCGTCGGGCAGGTACTCCCGGACGCGGCGGGTGATCGCCGAGAGGTCCGCACGAAGCGTCCGGCGTTGATCCGCCGTGAGGTCGGGCACCTCCTCCGGCATGCGCTGTCCGGCGTTCGTCGTCCCCGGCGACCCAGCGTACGGCGTGTTTCCGTTCATGAACAGCAACCACCCGCGCTACGGGCCTTCACGGCAAAAGTCCGTCGCCCCGTCATCCGGTCGCCTCGATCAGCGCGACGATCTCCGCGCGGAACTCGGCGGGGTCGACCTCCAGTCCGAGGGCGCTCGCGACGTCGAACCCCCCCGTGTCGGGGACGAACGACTCGAGGGCGCCCTCGGCGGGGTACATCCCGCCGGCGACGTAGGCGGTGTCGTCCTCGGGCTTCCAGACCGCGAACACGCCCTCAGTGTCGAGCGATCCCTCGTCGAATCCGATCGTCGTCGAGAGGCTGTAGGCACTGATCTCCCGGGAGAACGACGGGACGGCGGTCTCGCCGCGGTACTCGACGATCTCGCCGTCGACCTCCGGGAGCGGCTCGACCGGATCGACGCGTTCGACCGACTCGATCCCGCGGCTCTCGAACCGCGATTCGACCCCGCGCATGGCGTCGTCGACGAGCCGCTCGGGGGTGGCCAACCGGCGTCCGATCCCCTCGAGCGTCAGGCGCGAGACCCCGAACCGCGCGAGACTGCGATCGATCTCCTCGTCCGTGAGATCTGCCACCGACTCGCGGAGCTCGACGTAGTCGTAGGTATGGCCCCGCTCGTGTACCGAGAGCGCGTCGATCCCCCGATAGGAGACGTCGTACTCGTCCGTTCGCTCGCTCAGGCGCTCCCATCCGTCGAGCGACTCCTCCTCGACCACCGGCCACGGGTACTCCTCGCGTGCGCTCCCGAGACAGCCGCCCATCGAGAGGGCGACGGCCCCGGCGACGCCGCCGAGTACCTGCCTGCGCTTCATACCGGAACTATATGACGGGCAAGCGATAGTTATGGAGCGCCTATCTGATCGGGCGCCCCTCGCCGTAGACCGCGAGGACCACGGCCGTCGCGAACCCCCCGTCGGGGGCCGCGTGGGCGGCGGCCGAATCGGTGTCGGGGAACGACCAGTCCCGGAGCTCCCGGCCGGCTTCGAGCCCGCGCTCGACGCGCTCGCGGGTCCGATCGGCGGGTTCCTCGCCACCGGCCTCATAGAACAGCCCCGGCCCATCCTCCTCACGGCCCCAGGCGAGGGCGGCGCTGACCGGGCGGGCGGCGCTGGTCGCGCGGGCCTCGACGACGGTGAGCCCCTCGCCGATCGCGCCGAGGTCGGGGGCCGTATCGACGAACTCGACGGTCGCGTCGGCGGGAACGACCGAAGAGACGTGCGTGAGGTTGTAGTTGTGGACCCCGGCCTCGGCGAGGGCGGCGTCGTACGAGGCCATCTCCGTGGGGGCGGTGGCGCTCCCCCTGACGATGCGGATCTCCATGTCCGATCCTCGGGACGAGCGGGAAAAGGGGGTTCGATCCGTCGGCAGCGGCCCGTCGCCGCTCAGTAGACGTAGTAGCGCGTGTCGTTCTCGGCGTCGGTCGAGACCTTCGCGAGCGCCTCCTCGAAGTCCGCGGTGGTGACCTCGGTGCGGTCGTCGCGGATGGCGAACATCCCCGCCTCCGTACAGAGGCTCGCGAGCTCCGCGCCGCTGAAGCCGGCGGTCTCCTCGGCCAGCTCCTCGAAGTCGACCGTGTCGGCGACGTTCATCCCGTCGGTGTGGATCTCGATGATCCGTTCGCGACCCTCGACGTCGGGCTCGGGCACCTCGATGAGGCGGTCGAACCGACCCGGACGGAGGATCGCGCGATCGAGCATGTCGAAGCGGTTCGTGGCGGCGATGATGCGTACCTCGCCGCGCTCGTCGAACCCGTCCATCTCCGAGAGGAGCTGCATCATCGTCCGCTGGACCTCGGCGTCACCGGAAGTCTTCGACTCCGTCCGCGTGGCGGCGATCGCGTCGATCTCGTCGATGAAGACGATCGCCGGCTCGTGTTCGCGCGCGAGCTCGAAGAGGTCGCGAACGAGCCGCGCGCCCTCGCCGATGAACTTCTGGACGAGCTCGGAGCCGGCCATCTTGATGAAGGTGGCGTCGGTCTCGTTGGCGACGGCCTTCGCGAGCATCGTCTTCCCGGTACCTGGCGGCCCGTGCAGCAGGACGCCGCCCGGCGGCTCGATCCCGACCTCCTCGAACTGCGTGGGGTTCGTGAGCGGGTCCTCGACGGCCTCGCGGACCTCGCGGATCTGCTCGTCGATCCCCCCGATGTCGGCGTACTCGACCTCGGGGCTGCGGTCGACGGTCATCGCCTGGGCGCGGGCGTCGGTCTCGACGTCGAGGGCCGTCTCGACGCCGAAGGAGTCGTTGACCGCGACGCGGTCGCCGGCCTCGAGATCCTCGGCGAGCGAGGCGTCCATCTCGGTCAGCACCTCCTGGTTCGTGCCGTGCTGTTTGACGATCGCGCCGTCGTCGGTGAACTCCTCGACGGTCGCGACGTACAGCGAGGCGGTCTTGAGCGCGCTGTTCTCGCGCTCGAGCTCGTCGACCCGGTCGTGAAGCGTCTCGCGGCGGTCGTCGGCGTCCTCGATGCGCTCCTCGAGCTGGTCGTTGATACGCACGAGGTCGACGTAGTGCTCGCGCAGGGCGTCGAGCTGCTCTCCCTCGGGCATCTCGGGGTCGAGGTCGAGATGCGGGCGCTCAGGGACAGAGGGGCTGTGGGCCATTGCTATCCCCACTAGGTAACCGCGTTAAAAGTGCCTTTGGGTGGCGGCCGATCTCTCAGAGTAGCGACGCCATCTCCTCGACGTACTCGTCGTAGACCCCGAGGGCGTCCTCGATGGGCTCGGGCGAGCGCATGTCGACGCCCGCGACCTCGAGCAGCTCGAGGGGATACTCCGTCGAGCCCGAGCGCAGGAACTCGCGGTAATCGGCGGCGGCGGACTCGCCCTCCTCGAGGATCTTCCGCGAGAGCGCGACCGCTGCGCTGATCCCCGTCGCGTACTGGTAGACGTAGTACGCCCGGTAGAAGTGGGGGATGCGCATCCACTCGCGGGCGATCCGGTCGTCGACCGCCGCGGGCTCGTAGAACTCGCCTTTGAGCTCGCCGTAGAGCTCGTCGAGCCGGTCGGGCGTGAGCGCCTCGCCCTCCTCGTCGATCTCGTGGGCACGGTGCTCGAACTCCGCGAACATCGTCTGGCGATAGAGCGTCGACCGGAACCGTTCGAGGTACTCGTTGAGCACGTGCAGCCGGAACCGTTCGTCCTCGACGGTGTCGAGCAGGTGGCGGGTCAGCAGCGCCTCGTTCACCGTCGAGGCCACCTCGGCGACGAAGATCTCGTAGCCGCTGTAGACGTACGGCTGGTTCTCGCTGGTGAGCTGCGAGTGAAGCGAGTGGCCCAGTTCGTGGGCCAGCGTGTACATCGAGGGGATGTCGTCCTGGTAGTTCATCAGGATGAACGGCTGGGTGTCGTACGTCCCCCCGGAGTAGGCGCCCGACTGCTTGCCGGCGTTCTCGTAGACGTCGACCCACCGCGAGTCCAGCCCCTCGCTGACCCGTGACTGGTACTCCTCGCCCAGCGGCGCGAGCGCCTCGACGACGTGGTCTGCGGCCGTGTCGTACTCCAGGTCGGGGCTTTCCCCTTCGGCGACCGGCATGTAGAGGTCCCACATCCGCAGTTCGTCGACCCCGAGCGCCTCGCGCTTGAGGTCGGCGTGGCGGTGCAGGACGTCGAGGTTGTCGTGAACCGTGTCGACGAGGTTGTCGTAGACCTCCACGGGGATGTTGGGCCCGTCGAGCGCCGCCTCGCGGGCCGTCTCGTAGTCCCGCGCCCGCGCGAGCTTCACGTCGGCCTTCACGCTGTTCTTATACGAGCTGCCGACGGTGTTGCGGACGTCCTCCCAGGTGTCGTAGAAGCCCTCGTAGACCTCGCGGCGGAACTCCCTGTCCTGATGTTTCTGGAGCTTCGTGAAGTTCGCCTGCGTGACCTCGACGGCCTCGCCGTCGGGGTCCTCGATCGTGGGAAACTCCAGGTCCGCGTTCGAGAGCATGTTGTAGATCTCGCCCGAGGCGCCCGTCACCTCGCCCAGCTCCGCGAGCAGCGCCTCGACTTCCGCCGAGCGGGTGTGGGGTTTCATCCGCAGCACGTCGTCGAAGTAGTGCTCGTACTCCTCGAGGGCGGGCTCCTCCTCGATCAGCGCCGCGAGCTCGTCCTCCGAGAGTTGCTGTAGCTCGGGCTCGACGAAGCTCGCGGCGCTCGAGGCCTCGGAGGCCAGCGACTGCGAGCGGGCGGTCAGCGCCTGATACTGCTGGTCGCGGGTGTCCTCGTCGCGGCGCATCCGCGCGTAGGCCGCGAGCTGCGAGAGCTCGCGCATGAGCTCCTCGCGGAGCGAGAGCAGCTCGTGGAGGGTCTCGCCGCTCTCGGTCGTTCGCCCCTCGTAGGCCTCGATCTCCTCGATCCGTTCCTCGATCTCCTCGTAGGCGGCCTCCCAGTCGTCGTCGCTCGCGTAGATGCTCTCTAAGTCCCAGGTGTACTCCTCGGAGAGCTCCTCGCGCTCGGGAACCGAACTCATGGCACACAGTAGGCGTCAGTACGGACTAAACAGTAGCGGTTCGCCGACACGGCAACACAACGACCATGTGGCGGGCGTGCGAGCCCCCGATATGACGGAGATCGACACGCTGCTGGGAGGCGCGTGGCACGACGACACCGGCTGGGAGCTTCTGACCCGGCTGACCGAGCTCGACGAGCGAATGGGCGGCCATCCCGGCGAGCGCCGCGCCGCCGAGTACGTCGCCGAGAGCTTCGAGGAGAGCGGCGTCGAGGGGGTGGGGATCGAGGAGTTCGACATGAACCGCTGGGACCGCGGGCGCACCGAGTTCGCGGTCACCGAGCCCGTCGAGCGCTCCTTCGAGGCGCTCGCGCTGCCGTACTCGGCGGCGGGCGAGGTCTCGGGGGAGCTCGTCGACGTCGGCTACGGCACGCCCGACGAGATCGAAGCCGCCGACGTCGCGGGGAAGGTCATCGTCGCAAGCACGACCACGCCCCCCGAGAAGGGGCGGTTCGTCCACCGCATGGAGAAGTTCGGCCACGCGATCGCCGCGGGCGCAGAAGCGTTCGTCTTCGCGAACCACGTCCCCGGCCAGCTCCCGCCGACGGGCGCGCTGCGCTTCGACGCCGAGGCCGCCGCGCCCGGCATCGGCGTCTCGAAGGAGACTGGCGAGTGGCTGAGCGACTACGCCGAGCGCGGTGCACGTGTAAAGCTCTCGGTCGCGGCCGACACGGAGCCGGGATCGAGCCAGAACGTCCACGGAACCCTCGGTGAGAGCGGGGAGAACGAGGAGATCGTCCTGTTGGGGCACTACGACGCCCACGACATCGCGGAGGGCGCGCTCGACAACGGCTGTGGGATCTCCGTCGTCGCGGGCGCGGCCCGACTTCTCTCGGAGATGGAGCTCGACTGTCGGATCCGGGTCGCGGGCGTCGGCTGCGAGGAGGTCGGGCTGATCGGCGCCGACGCGCTCGCCGACTCGCTCGACCTCGATTCGGTCCGCGCGATCGTCAACGTCGACGGCGCGGGCCGCTTCCGGAACCTGCAGGCGTACACCCACGGCTCCGAGCGGGTCGAGGGACTGGTCGAGGAAGTCTGCGAACAGTGGGGCCAGCCGGTCGCCTTCTCGCGCGATCCCCACCCCTACAGCGACCACTGGCCGTTCCTCCAGCGCGGCGTTCCCGCCCTCCAGCTCCACAGCCAGGCCCCGAGCGGCGCACAGCGCGGGCGGGGCTGGGGCCACACCCATGCCGACACTCGCGATAAGGCCGATCCGCGGAACCTCCGCGAGCACGCGATCCTGACCGCGCTGCTGGTCCGCGAGCTCGCCGGGACCGAACCACCGCGAGTCGACGAGGACGAGCTACGCGAACGGCTCCGGGAGAACGACGCCGAGGCCGGCATGCGCGCGGCGGAGGTCTGGCCCGATCACTGGGCATAGCTACTCCGAGGTCGCGACCCGCACGACGAGGACGAGTCTGTCGACCGCGAGCGCCCAGCCGATATACAGGATCGCGACGGCGACCGCCCAAGCGAGCAGGGTCACGAGGGGCGCGTAAGAGAACGCGGAGACGCCGTAGGCGAACCCGGCGGTCGCGAGGAGGACGCAGATCGTCCCGCCGGTGAGGAACCACTCGGCCTCGGTCCGTTCCGATCTCGCCATGAACGAAGCGACCCGCCGGCCGACATAGCCCTTGTGGCCGCCGCTAGCCGTCGAGCCCGCCCGCGATCCGCCCCGCGACCCGCGATCGCGTCTCGCGTTCGACGCGCTTCTCCTCGAAGACCGCCCGGGCGCTCTTTGCGGCCCGTCCGTCGAGCGCAAAGTCGAGGTCGTAGGCCACGTCCGTCAGCACGAGCGGCTCCGGGGGAGCGGGCGCGATCCCCTCGGGACCGGAGAGTCGCTCCTCCGAGAGGACCCGATCGAGGAAGGCGAACTCGCGCTCGCCCCGTCCCACCGCGGAAACGAGCGAAACGAGCCGGCGGACGAGCTGGCGGAGGAAGCCGCCCGCACGGACCGTGATCACGGCGAACTCGCCGTCCCGTTCGAGGGTCGCCACCCGGATCGTCCGCTCCGTGTCGCCCGAATCGGGCGTGAGGTTGTGGAAGTCGTGGGTGCCGGCGAGCCGGTCGAGCGCGGCCCGAAGCCGGTCGTCGTCGGCGTCGGGCGCGTGGAGCTGGTAAGCGTACTCCCGTGAGCGGGCGTCGTACTGGGCGTGGAACTTCTCGTCCTCGACGTCCGCGCTCGCCCAGGCGCGGACGTCGGCGGGCAGTTCGCCGTTGAGCGCGGCCGGCGTGAGCCAGTCTGGACAGTCGAACGCGACCGTCTGGGCGAGCGCGGAGACACCCCTGTCGGTCCGTCCGGCGGCCGCGTAGCCCGTCGGCTTCTCCCCCTCGAGGACGCCGTGGCGCTCGAGCGCGCGAAACAGCGTCCCCTCGACGGTCGCGACGTCGGGCTGGCGCTGGAAGCCGTGATAGGGCGTGCCGTCGTAGGCGACCCGGAACGCGCGCATGCTCGCTCACTCGGGCGGCCACGCCATGATCTCCTCGAAGTCGCCCGGCGGGACCGGGCCCTCGAGCAGCGGATCGTCGGTGTCCTCCATCCACCCGCACAGCTGCTCGCGGAGGTCCGCCGCCTCTTCCTCGTAGTCCGCCGATTCGACGACGTTCTCCTGCTCGTGGGGGTCGGCCTCGAGGTCGTAGAGCTCCTCGTAGGACCGAATGGGGCTGTCGAACTCCGTCCGCACCTCCTCGCCGGCGGGGCTGTGGCTGACGTCGTTCGTGAGGTAGACCTCGGGCAGATGCCAGAAGTTGCGGACGTACTTGTATCGGCGGGTGCGGATCGCCCGCATCGGGTTGTAGACGTCGTGCCAGGTCATCTCCGCGAACAGCCGTTCGCGGGCGTCGTACTCCCCGCCCGTGAGCAACGGGAGGAAGCTCCGTCCCGAGACGCGGTCGGGCACGGGCTCGCCGGCGAGCTCGAGCAGCGTCGGCAGCACGTCGACGTTGCTGATCAGCTCGGAGTGGCGCCCCGGATTGATCGATCCCGGCTGGCGCATCAGGAGCACCCCCTCGATCCCCGGGTCGTAGACCGTCCCCTTGGCCCGGGGCATCGCCAGCCCGTGTTCGGTCGTGAAGATCACTAGGGTGTCCTCGGCGATTCCGGCCTCGTCGAGGGCGTCGAGCACCGTTCCGACCCCGTCGTCGATCGCGCGAAGCATGCCCTGGGCGTCGGCGAGGTCCCGGCGGATCCCGGGCGCGTCCGGCAGATAGGGGAGGGGATCGACCTCCTCGGGGTCGGCCGACTCGTACCGATCGTCCTTGAAGACGTGGACCCCCTCGTCGTTTTTGATCCGATGGAGCTCGAAGAAGCCGATCGAGGCGAAGAAGGGGTCATCGTCGTCGAGGTCGTCGACGCAGTCGGCGAACGTCCCGCTCACCTCGCGGGCGCGGTCGACCTCGTGGATCGCGGGCGAGGCCTCGGGCGAGAGCACGCCCTCCGAGTGGATCTCGTCGTAGCCCAGCCGGTCGGGGTACTCGGTGACGTGCTGGAGGCCGAACAGATGGGTGTCGTAGCCCGCCTCCGAGAGGTAGTCGGGCAGATACCGCTCGTCGTCGTGAAGCTCCCAGGTGGCGTGTGCGAGCCCCATCAGCCCGTTCTCGTGGGGGTGGCGGCCGGTCATCAGGCTCGCGCGACTCGGCGAACACTGCGGGGCGGTCGTGAAGTGGTTCTCGAACAGCGCGCCCTCGCTGGCGAGCCGATCGATTCGGGGGGTGTCGACGGCTGCGCCGTAGCAGCCGAGGTACTGCCCGAGGTCGTGGCAGTGGATCAGACAGACGTTGGGGCGGTTCGTCATCTAGGCGGTTGCTACACGAGCAGGCACTAAAATCCCTTAACCCGGCAGGCGCACTTATGCGAGGTCGTCGTAGGTCGGGCGCTCGTGGTCGCCGGGGAACGACTCGACCGGCGTCGTCGTCTGCTCGCCGCTCTCCATGTCCTTGACCGTGATCTCGCCCGATTCGAGGTCGCGCTCGCCGACGATTACGACCGTCTCGGCGCCGATCGAGTCGGCGTAGTTCATCTGGGCGCCGAAGCTCCGGTCCGAGACGTCGGTCTCGACGGCGTGGCCCCGCCCGCGCAGCTCGCGGGCGATCCGCGCGGCGACCGGGCGGGTGTCGCCGACCGTGAGGACGTAGTAGTCGGTGCGAAGCGAGCCCTCGGGGCAGGCGTTGGCGCGATCGAGCAGCAGCGAGAGCGTCTCGTGGCCCGGGGCGACCCCCACCGCGGGCGTGGGCTGGCCGCCGAAGCCCTCGATCAGGTCGTCGTACCGTCCGCCGCCGAACACTGACCTGCTGACTTCGCCCGCCGAGTCGAAGCACTCGAAGACCACACCGGTATAGTAGTCGAGACCGCGGGCGGTCTCGAGCGAGACGGTGCAGTACTCACGGGCGCCGAAGTCCTCGGCAGCCGCGAGGACGTCCTCGAGGTTCTCGACGGCGGCCTCGACCCGGTCGGTGCCCGCGAACTCGACGAGTTCGGAGAGGTCGTCCGTCGAGAGCAGCGCGTCGAACTGTTCCGCGTCCGCCGTCTCGAGGCCCGCGTCGGTCAGCAGGCCGTAGTACTCGGCGTCCTCGATCTTCTCGCGCTTGTCGACCGCGCGGATCGCTTCCCCGGTGTCGACCTCGCCGTCGAAGGCCTCGAGCAGCCCCCCGAGGATGTCGCGATGCGAGACGCGGAACTCGAAGTCGTCGTTTTCGAGTCCCAGCCCCGTCAGCGCGTCCGCACAGTACGCGAGGATCTCGGCGTCGGCCTCCGGCTCGCTCGAACCGAAGATGTCGACGTTGGTCTGGTAGAACTCCCGGAAGCGGCCCTGCTGGACCTGCTCGTAGCGCCAGAACGGTCGCGTGGAGAACCACTTGATCGGCTTCGAGAGCTCCTGCTGTTTGGCGACGACCATCCGCGCGACCGTCGGGGTGAGCTCGGGCGTCATCGCCACGTCGCGGCCGCCCTGGTCGGTGAAGTTGTAGAGCTCGTCGGTGATCTCCTCGCCGCTCTTGTCGACGTACAGCTGGGTGCGTTCCAGCGCGGGCGTCCCGACCTCCCGGAAGCCGTAGCGCCGGGCGACGTCCTCGAGCTGGTCGGTCACGTCCCGCCGCGCGCGCATCTCCTCGGGGTAGAAGTCACGAAAGCCCTTGATCCGCTCGTACATGCGCGGGGGTTCGCGTGAGGGGCGCTTCAACCTGTTCCTCTCGCCTCCGGGCCCGCGTTCCCTCCGTCAGTTCAGCAAGGGCCGGTCGACCGGCTCGAAGCGGGCGCTACAGGCGGGACACTCGAGGCGACGGCCCTCCTCCGTCTCGACCGCGGAGAACCGGGGGCCGAACCCGAGGTGGCCACAGTCGGGACAGCGGCGGACGAGCGGCGGGATCACGGCGGGTGTAGACCCCCGATCCACAAGGCCCCGTCGCCTTCACAGCGCGATCAGCGTCACGCCGATCACCGCGAGGACCGCCGCGACCAGGCGGGTGCGGAAGGCCGCCTCGCGGAGGAGCACGCCACCGAGGACGACCGCGACGATCGCCTGGGTGTTGATGATCGGCGAGGCGATGCTCGCGGGCACCAGCGAGAACGCGAGCGCGGTGAGGTGCTCGGCGACCGCGACCAGCAGCCCCGCCGCGAGGAACTTCGGGAGGTCCCCCCGGATGGGCGTCCAGCTCCGGGCGGCGTGTGGCGAGAGGACGACGACCATCCCCCCGAGCAGACCGACGACGAAGAGCTCGGTAGGCAGCGCGAGCTCCTGGAGCGTCACCCGCCGGCCCACGTCCCCGACCGCGTAGAGCGCCGCGCTGAGCAGCGCGAAACCCGCCGCGGGCGAGCGAAGCGCCTGTCTGATCGGATCCAGCAGCGAGCCGCCGGTGAAGTTCGCGACGTAGACCGCGAGCGTCGCCAGTACGACCCCCGAGATCTGGACGGGGGTGAGGTACTCGCCCAGCAGGACGATCTCGAGGGGGAGGACGAAGACGGGGACGATCTTGCTGATCGGGGCGACGTAGGAGATCTCGCCGGCCTCGATCGCCCGGATGAACGCCACGAACGCCAGCGCGTTCGCGACGACGATGGTCGCGAGGCCGGGCCCGCCGGCCGCGAGCGTCCCCAGGGCGTCGGGCGGCACCGACGCGATCGCGACCGGCGCGTAGAGGGCGATCGCGATGGTGTGGACGACGACGGTGATCACGCTCGCGGAGTAGCCCGAGAAGTAGCGCTTGAGCGCGAAGAGATAGCTCCCCCAGAGCAGGGCAGCCAGAACGCTGGCGAGGAGACCGGGATCCATACCGGAGGGTTGCCGCTGCGTGCAATGAACGGTTCGCTATCGTTACCGGAACCCGGTGACGGAGGTCTGATCGTGGTCGGGGAAGACCTCCCCGACCGCGTCGGGACCCTCGCGCTCGACGAGCAGCGCGCGGAGCTCGGCCTCGTAGTCCGCCCGGGAGATCGTCTCGCTGGGGCCGGACTCGACGTCGAGGCGGGCCTCGACGAGCCGGTCGACCGCCCCGCGGCCGAACCCCGAGAGGGGGGCGATGTAGTCGACGCCGTGGCGGTCCTCGAGGCTCTGGGCCTGGGCCCGCGAGACCGAGGGCACCCGATCGTCCCGGCGGGTGCCGTCGGCGATCGCCGAAAAGCCCTCGCCAGCGAGCTCCTCGAGGGCGTGGGTGTGGACCGCCTGGATCGCGTTTCTGGGGTAGCCGTCCTCGAGGAGGCTGTCGACGGCCGCCTCGGCGACGTCGGGATCGAGTTCGAGCGTTCGGAACTCGAAGCCCGTCGCCTCGGCCGAGCGCCGGGCGTGGGTCCAGTCGTCGGTGATCCCGAAGGTGGCGGTGACGAGGGTCACGTCGTAGAACGAGTCGAGCAACAGCGCCGCGAGCGAGGAGTCCTTGCCGCCGCTGTACAGCAGCCCGAGCTCCATCGCGGGCTCAGCGCCGCTTGATGTCGAAGCTCTGCTGGTCGGGCTGGAGCTCCTTGAGCAGGGCCTTCATCTTCTCCTCGTCGATCTTGCCCTGGATGCGCCCGCTCTGGGCGAGCGCGAGCACCTGGCGCTCGACCTGGTCGGCGAAGTCGGGCTTGCTCATGCGCACGGAGTTGAGCCGCTTTCGCGCGCCGTCGGTGAGGTGCTGGCGGAGCATCGCCTTCTTCTGGGCGTCGGCCTGCTGCTGTTGGCGCTGCTGGGCCTCCTCGGCCCCGCCGGCGCCGCCGCCCTCCTGTTGGTCCTGAAGCTGTTCGAGCTTCTTCTGTCGGAGCTCCTCGAGTCGGTCGTCGTCGGGGCGTTCACTCATGGCTAGGTGTTCTTAGGCGGGCGACAAAACGATTACGGAGACCTCAGGCGTAGCGTTCGAGCTCGGGTCGGTCCTCGCTGATCTCGGCGAGCACGTCGCCGGCCGTCTCATCGATCAGGCTGCGGCCCTCGGCGGTCAGCACGCGGCCGGCCTCGCCCTGCTGGGAGACGAGACCCTCCTCCTCGAACTGCTGGAGGATCGTCCGGATGACGTTGTCGCTGCCGTCGGCCTGTTTCGGCGGGGCGACCTGGTAGCGGTTCGAGCCGCGCTTCGCGCTCCCGTAGTGGGTCGCGAGGCGCTCGACGCCGACGGGACCGTCGATGGCGACCTTCCGGAGCAGGCTGGCCGCACGGACCGACCAGAAGTCCTCGCGTTCGGGCGGGAGATCGCGGCTGGGGCCGGTCTTGGCGTAGGCGGCCCAGTCGGGCCGCTTGAGTCGGTCCGCGAGCCGGTCCGAGAGCTCCTCGATAAGCTCGTCCGCTGGCACGTCATAGAGCGTCGTCATTGGCGAGGATTCGGCGCTGACGTGTTTAAAAGCGTCGTTGTTCATCGCCGATCGGGTCGTTTTTGCTCCCGTCGGCGGATGGGGTGGTATGGACGAACGGGCGACGCTTCGACTGCTCGCGGGGGAGCTCTCGCACGCGGGCGACGATGCTGCCGTGGTCGAGGGGCTCGCGATCACCACCGATATGCTCCACGAGACGACCGACTTCCCCGCGGGGACGACCCGGTACACGGCCGGCTGGCGGGCCGTCGGCGCGTCGCTGTCAGATCTGGCGGCGATGGGAGGGGAGGCCACCGCCGCGGTCGCGGTCTACGCCGCCCCCGAGTTCGACGGGGAGGTAGTTCGGGAGTTCGTCACGGGGGCGAGCGACGTCTGCGAGGCCGTCGGGGGCGCCTACGTCGGGGGGGACCTCGACACCCACGAGGAGTTCACGGTCGCGACGACGGCCGTCGGCACCTGTGAGGAGCCCGTCTACCGCTCGGGGGCCCGACCCGGCGAGCTGGTCTGTGTCACCGGCACGCTCGGGCGCAGCGCCGCAGCCCTCCGACTGTTCGAGTGCGGGGAGCACGGGCGGGCCAACGACCTCTTTCGGTTCGAGCCGCGGGTCGAGGCCGGGCGCGTGCTCGCGCCCCACGCGGGCGCAATGATGGATTCGAGCGACGGGCTCGCCCGCTCGCTCCACCAGCTCGCGGAGGCGAGCGACTGTGGGTTCTCGATCGAGAGCACGAGGGTTCCGATCGACGAAGCGGTCAGGGAGCTCGCCGAAAGCGAGGAGGAGGCCCTCGAGATGGGCGCGTTCTTCGGCGAGGACTTCGAGCTCGTCTGTACGCTGTCGGACGAGGAGCTAGAGACGGTACGGAACGCCTTGGCGACACCCGTTACGGCGATCGGCGAGGTCACCGAGGCGGGCGTCGCGATGGACGGCGAGCCCCTTTCGGATCGGGGGTTCACCCACGGGTAGCCTCAGCCGACGATCCGGATCGGGACCGGCGTGAAACAGAGCAGCCCGAGGACGATAGTGAGCGCCCCGACGGCAATTCGGCCAGTCCCGAGCTCGCGGTCGTCGATCGGCGTCGCGGAGCCGACGAAGGAGAACAGCAGCGCGAGGAGGCCCCAGAACGCCCAGAGGAACGCGGCGTTTCCGGGGACGTCCCGAACGTAGTAGAGGTAGGCCGACAGCGCGAACAGGACCGCGGGGACGAACGCCGCGATCCGCTCGTGGCTCTCGCCGAGGATCGCCCGGAGGATATGCCCGCCGTCGAGCTGGCCGACCGGGAGCATGTTGAGGAACGTGACGAACATCCCGACCCAACCGCCGATCACGACGGGGTTGACCGATGTGGCAGGGTCCTCGTAGCGAAGCGGCTGGTCGACCAGCCACGCGAGCCCCTCCAGAAGCGGCGGATAGCCCAGTTCGATCCCGACGGCGTCGGGGTCCCCGATCAGGCTCTCGGGGGCCGTCACCGGCGGGAGATGCAGCCCGATGACGGTGACGACGATCGTCGCGACCAGCCCCGCGAGCGGGCCGGCGACCCCGATGTCGAACAGCGCCTTCCGGCTCGGGATCTGGCCCTTCATCTTGATCACCGCACCCATCGTGCCGATGTAGGAGGGGATCGGGATGAAGTAGGGCAACGAGGCGTCGACCCGGTGATACCGGCTCAGCGCGTAGTGGCCCAGCTCGTGGATCCCGAGCACCCCCATGATCGCGGCCGTGAAGGGCCACGCGTGGACGATCTCGGGCGAGAAGGGGTCGAGGTGGTACCAGATCGAGCCGGCGAACAGCGTCGAGACGACGGTGAGGACGAACAGGACGACGTTGGTCCAAGGGATCCCGTCGATCCCCATCTCGATCGGTTCGGCGATCAGGACCCACTCGCCGTACTCGCGGGTCAGCCGCACTTCGTAGCCCCGCTCGCGGAAGACGGGCCAGAGCTCCTGCATCACGGCCCGACCGGACGATCGGGGCGTCCCGTAGTATCGGAGGGCGTCGCCGTCGGTCTCGACCTCGTAGACCGAAAAAGCGTCCTCGACGTCGTCGATCGGGGGACCCGTCCGGGGCTCGCTCATCACCCGGGGTAGGGCCCCCTCGTATAAGGGCTCGGCGGGACGGCTCGCGAGGGGTTCAGACCGGGTTCACGCGCCACGTCGTCGCGCTCGTGTAGGACCACTTCTCGATCTCCAGGTCCTCGGCGGAGTCGCTGAGCTTGACCATCAGCGCGCCGATCTCCTTCGCCGAGAGGCCCACGTCGTCGGCGATGAACTTGCTTTTGAAGTAGAGCTCGCCGTCCGATGCACGATCATTAAGGTATTGTTTAAGACGAGCTTCCTTCGATTCCTGGCTTATGGAGGGCTGTGTGGTGGTGCTCATGTGGCTTCCTCACTGTCCCTTATTCCGGTGATAATGATATAAGCACAGGATATTTAGGTAGTATTAATCCGAGTTCGGGTGGTTTCAAACCCTACAGGAGGATTCGAGACGTTTCACAGCGGCGTTAAACGGTTTATACTCGTCTGTGAATACGTATCTCGTATTACGGGCTCCGACCATACGTATCTGTTGGTTTCACGCTCGAACCGACGGTCGCCCGGTTTGGATCGGTGTTCGGCGGGTCAGACGCGGGTGTGGACCCAGAACTGTTCGTCTTCGGTCACTTCCTTCTTGAAGATCGGGACCTCGTCCTTGAGGCGATCGATCCCGTCCTCGACGGTCCTGAAGGCCTCCCCGCGGTGGCCCGCGAGGACGACGACGAAGACGATGTCCGCGCCCGACTCGATCACGCCCGTCCGGTGGTGCATCAGCACCTCGTAGACCCCTTCGCGGGCCTCGAGCTCCTCGCGGATCGTCGCGAAGCGCTGTTCTGCGACCCCTTCGTAGGTCTCGAACTCGAGGAACTCGGTGGGCGCGTCGTCGGCGGAGTCCTTCGCGCGGACCCGGCCGGTGAACGTCGCGATCGCGCCCGCGCGGTCCGCTCTGGGCGAGTCCTTCGCCTCCCGGACCAACGACTCGAGGGTCACGTAGGGCTCGGTCGCCTCGAGGGCCTCGATCACCGCGCTACCGTCGACGTCGTCGACGTCCTCGCCGGTCGCGAGGGCCTCGCCGGCGTGGTCGTGTCCACCCAGGACGACCTGGGGGACGGCGGCGTCGTGAAACCCCTCGAGGAGGGCGTAGTCGTAGGCGGGCGCGAGCTCGTCGAGCGTTTCGGCGAGCGTCCGGTCGTCGCCGGTAGCGAACCAGCCCTCGTCGCTCAGCCCGTAGCTGGTCGCCGCGCCGGCCCCTCGATGGCGGTCGGTATCGGTGCCGGCGGTGTCGACGTCCGGGGCGTGGGTGCAGTGTTTGACCGTGGCGACCCGGCCGCGCTCGGCGAGGCGGGTCGCAAGGCGTTCGACCGATCGCGTCTTCCCGGCGTCGGAGGGGCCGACGATCCCGAGTACGTACATACCCCCGATGAGGACCGGTTCGGCCTTGTACGTGTCGCCACCGGGAGTTGACAATCCTTAAGCCTGGGACGGGGTTACCGGGTTGCAAGCATGAACGTGGTGGTTTCTATCGGCGGCAGCGTCCTCGCGCCCGATCTGGGTGCGAACCGCGTCGCCGAGCACGCCGGCGTCATCCGGGAGCTCGCCGACGAGGGCTGTTCGATCGGCGCGGTCGTCGGCGGCGGCGGGGTCGCACGCGAGTACATCGGCACCGCCCGCGACCTCGGCGCCAACGAGATCGAGCTCGACACGATCGGGATCGACGTCACCCGGCTCAACGCCCGCCTGCTGATCGCCGCGCTGGGCGAGGCCGTGGTGCCGGCCCCCGTGAAGACCTACGAGGAGGCCGGCGAAGTCCTGCGGGACGGCGACGTCTGCGTGATGGGTGGGGTCGCGCCGGCCCAGACCACCGACGCGGTCAGCGCCGCCCTCGCGGAGTACACCAACGCCGACCTGCTCGTCTACGCGACGAGCGTCCCCGGAGTCTTCAGCGCCGATCCCAACGAGGACCCCGACGCCGAGCGCTACGACGAGATCACCGCCACCGAGCTGGTCGACACCATCGCGGACATCGAGATGACCGCGGGTTCCTCGGCGCCGGTCGACCTGCTCGCGGCGAAGATCATCGAGCGTTCGGGAATGCGAACCATCGTCCTCGACGGCACCGAACCCGAACGGATCGCCTCCGCAGTCAGGTACGGCGACCACGAGGGTACCGACGTCGTCCCGGAGGGCGTGGGCGACGAACCCACCTACTGGGCCGAGGATGAGCGATAGCACCGATAGGGGTTCGAGCGCGGGCGCGGAAACGGACGCGAACCCCTACACGCTCCACGACGACGGCGAGGACGGTGGGGAACGCGGGTTCGTCTTCTGGGCCGACGAGATGGCCGACGAGGTCGAACGCAGGGACCCGGACGAGCCAGTCGTCATCAAGGGCGGGATCTCCCCCTCCGGGGTGCCCCACATCGGCAACGTCAACGAGATCATGCGGGGCTACTTCGTCGCCGAAGTCCTCCGCGAGCGGGGCCACGAGATCCGGCAGGTGTTCACCGCCGACGACAAGGACCGGCTCAGGGGACTGCCCCGAAAGCTGGCGGATCTGGACGGCAACATCGTGGATCTCGGCGACGTGAACGCCGGCGCGCTCGGGCGCAACCTCGGCAAGCCCTACACCGCGATCCCCGATCCCTTCGGCTGCTGTGACTCGTATGGCGACCACTTCTCGACGCTGATCGGGCGCAGCGCCGATCTCCTGGAGGTACCGATCGAGATCGAATCGAACACCGCGATGTACGCCGACGGCGAGTTCGAGGAGAGCACGCGATACCTGCTCGAGAACCGTGAGCGCGCCCGAGAGGTCCTCGCGGAGTACCAGGACGGCGTCGACGAGGAGTACGTCCCCTTCCTCGCCGAGTGTTCCGAGTGTGGACATCTGACCGACCGGATCACGGGCGTGGACCTCGAATCGAACACGGTCGAGTACGAATGTGTCGACGTCGAGGCCGGCGAACAGGTCATCGACGGCTGCGGACACGAGGGAAGCGCCGGGTTGGGGGAGGGCAAGCTCCCCTGGCGCTTCGAGTGGGTCGCCCAGTGGAAGGCCCTCGGGGTGGATTTCGAGCCCTTCGGCAAGGACCACGCGGAGGGCTCCTGGCCCAGCGGCCAGGACATCGCCCGCAACGTCTTCGGGTTCGAACCGCCGGTCCCGATGGTCTACGAGTGGTTCACCCTCGACGGCGAGGCCTTCTCCTCCTCGGCGGGCAACGTGATGCTCGTCTCGGAGGTATTGGAGCTGATCGAACCCGAGGTCCTCCGATATTTCTTCGCGAAGGATCCCAGTCGAGCACGCGACTTCGACGTCGAGCGGATCGATCTCTTGGTGGACGAGTTCGACCGGCTCGAACGGATCTACTTCGGCGAGGAGGAGGCCGACGAGCGCGAACGGGCACGCGCCGAGCGGGTCTACCCGCTCTGTGTCGGGGAGGTCCCCGAGGAGCGGATCCGGCTTCCCTACACCTTCGCCGCGGTGTTGGGCATGACCGACGATCCCGACCTGCGCGAGGAGATCGCCCGCCGCGAGGGCCACATCCCCGAGGACGCTTCGCGGGAAACCGTCGAAGACGCCCTCGCGCGCGTGGAGCTCGCGCGCAACTGGGCCCGCGAAACCGGAAACGAGTACGACTACGACCTCAAGCGGACGGAGCTGCCCGAGGTCGAGGTCGACGAGGACACCGAGCGGGCCCTCGCAGAACTGGCGGAGTTCGTCGAGGCGGGCCACACTCCCGAGGAGATCCAGGGCGAGATCTACGAGGCCGCCAAGCGAAACGACGTCCCCGTCGGCGACTTCTTCACGACGGGCTATCGCCTCTTCTTCGACCAGGAGCAGGGCCCGAAGCTCGGGAGCTTCCTGGGCAAGCTCGATCGGGAGTTCGTCCTCGCGCGGCTTCGCCGCGAGCGCTGAGCCGGGGCAACACTTTTGTTTCATGCCAGAGTGTAGCATGCATGGACGAGACGTTCGTGCGGCTGTTCTGTCCCGACTGCCGGAAGACCTGGGAGCGAAAGCCGGCCGATCTGCCCGCCCACAGCGCGGAGTTCGAGTGTGACGGCTGTGCGGCCGAGGGACGGACCGCGGAGTTCACCCGCACCGATCACGACCTCGCGGTGCTGAAGCAGTTCCGGTAGCGCTCGAACCAAACCCATTTGAGCGGGCACCGCCGAAGAGGGGTAATGAGTACGCTCACGTGGGTCCTCGTGGGTCTCGCGCTCTACTGGGCGGCCCTCCTCTCGCTTCGCAACCGGGGGCTGTTGCCCGGCTACGTCGGCACCCAGGGCCCGATCATCACCCTCCACACGAAACGCGGCCGCGACCTCCTCGATCGGCTCTCGAAGCCAAAGCGGTTCTGGCGCGCCTTCAGCAACGTCGGCGTCGGGATCGCGCTCGTCGTGATGACGCTGTCGTTCGCCTTCGTCCTCTTTACGGCCATCTCGGCGCTCTACACACCGGAGACGACCGCGAGCGCGGTCACCGAACCCCGGAACGTCGTCATCGTCCCCGGCGTCAACGACTTCCTGCCCCTTTCGGTGGCTCCCGAGATCGTCTTCGGACTCCTGGTCGCCCTGGTCGTCCACGAGGGCGCTCATGGACTCCTTTGCCGGGTCGAGGACATCGACATCGAGTCGATGGGCGTCGCGCTGCTCGCGATCGTCCCGATGGGCGCGTTCGTCGAGCCCGACTACGAGAGCCAGGAGCGGGCCGACCGCGGCGGGAAGACGCGGATGTTCGCCGCGGGCGTCACCGCGAACTTCATCGTGACGATCGTCGCCTTCGCGCTGCTGTTCGGCCCGGTCGTCGGCGCGATCGGGGTCGCGCCCGGCGCCGCGGTCGGCGGGTCGTTCCCCGGCTCGCCGGCCGACGAGGCCGGTATCGCCGAGGGCGACAGGATCACCGCCGTCGAGGGCGAGGCGATCGCCGACGAGGACGAGCTCGAGGCGGCGCTGGCCGACGCCGAGGGCGAGGTGGCCCTGACGGTCGCGAGCGGGGACGAGGAACGCGAGGTGACCGTCGACCGCGAGGTGAGCGTCATCGAGGCCGTCGAGGACGGCCCGAGCGGGCTCGACACCGGCGATTCGATCGCCGCGGTGAACGACGAGGCAGTGACGGCCGACGACGAGTTCCGCGAGGCCATCGCCGCGGAACCGATCGCGACCGTCGAAACCGGCGACGGCGAGGAACACACCTTCGCCGCGGGCGCGCTCTCGGCCGTCGGAGACGGTCCCGGCGCCGAGGCCGGCATGCTCGAGGGCGAGCAGGTCGTGATCACGGCGATCGACGGCGAGCGCGTGCTCGACGACGAGGAGCTGACGACCGTCCTCCAGGGGACCGAGCCCGGTCAGGAGGTCGAGATCGAGGCGTACGTCGACGGCGAGCCCGAGAGCTACGCCGTCGAGCTCGGCGAGCATCCCGAAGGCTACGGGCAGGTCGGGATCGAGGTCCAGCCCGGCGTGACCGGGCTGGTCGTCGACGATCTCGGCATCCAGCCGTATCCCGCCGAGACCTATCTCGGGCTGATCGGCGGCGAGGGAAGCGACACCTTCGTCGGCGCGATCGTCGTCGCGCTCCTGCTGCCGCTCGCCGGCATCGGCGGGTTCGGCCTGCCCTTCAACTTCGCGGGCTTCACCGGCTTCGCCACGAACTTCTACGTCGTCGAGGGGGCGCTCGCGCCGCTGGGCGGCGGCGTCTTCCTGCTCGCGAACCTGCTGTTCTGGACCGGCTGGATCAACCTCAACCTCGGCTTCTTCAACTGCATCCCCGCCTTCCCGCTCGACGGCGGGCATATCCTGCGGTCGAGCACCGAGGCGATCGTCTCCCGATTACCCATCGAAGGCAGCTACGAGCTGACGAAGACGGTGACGATCTCGGTGGGCGTGACGATGCTGATGGGGCTGGTGCTCATGATCTTCGGGCAGGGACTACTCGCCTAGATCGTAGCGCTCGCGGAACTCCTCTGGGGTGATCTCGATCCGCTCGAACTCGCCGAAGTCCCGCTCATAGTGGCGCACGACCTGTTCTGCGATCCACGCGCTGAACTCGTCGTCGAAGCGCCATTCCCCTTCCTCGTCGGGTACCGAGAACCGCTCGTCGGTCGCGAGCGCGACGTAGACGTGGTAGAACCCCAAAATGACGTCCGCGAACTCCCGGCCCGTCGTCGCGATCTCCTCGCGTTTGTCCCCCAGCTCCCCGTGGCCCGCGTCGGTGAGCGCGAAGTACTTGCGGTCGGGTTCGTCCTCGCGCTCGACCCGCTCGGCCCAGCCCTCCTCCTCGAACTTGTAAAGGATGGGGTAGACCGAGCCGTAGGAGGGCTCCCAGTGGCCGCCGCTGATCTCGGTGATCTCCTTCAGGATCTCGTAGCCGTACCGGGGGCGCTCGGCGAGGAGCTCGAGGACGAGATACGAGATGAGTCCCTTGGGCGGCCCACTCTTTCGCATTGAGTTCCGTTCAGACGGGCGAGGTGAAAGCGTTTCGTTTCCGACACCCACACCCGTCGTGGTGGTGTATCCCCCACTATGAGCGACCCCGTCCGGGTGTGGCTCGTCGAGCGCACCTACTCCGACGACGAACAGAACGTCATCGTCCTCACCTACGCGACCCCCGACGGGCGCCGCGACTTCCGCAAGGAGCGCGCCCTGCCGAGCTTCTCCGGGCCCGGCCGCGAGACGAGAGCCTCGCTCGAGGTCGACCCCGGCAACCTCGGGTACGTCGATGACCCCGAAACGCGCGAGATCTACGCGAGCGAGGTCGAGCGCGTTCGCGAACGCCACGATCCCGACGACCCCGTGTAGAAAGGTCCTTCCCGCAGCCCTCCCAACGCACGCCCATGTCACGACGCGAGCCACCACGCACCGAGGAGGGGTTGTACGTGCTTCACGACCTCCGGAGCGTCGACTGGGACGCCTGGCGCGGGGCCGGGGAACGCGACCAGGAAGCCGCCATCGAGGAGGGGATCGCGTACCTCCAGGACCACGCCGACGTCGAGGAGGGCGACACCGCCGTGTTCAGCGTGCTCGGCCACAAAGCCGACCTCCTGATCCTCCATCTCCGGCCCACGCTCGCCGAACTCGACGCCGCCGAGCGCGAGTTCGAGAAGTGCGCGCTCGCGGAGTTCACCGACCGGGCGAGCTCCTATCTCTCGGTCACGGAGGCCTCGGGCTATACGGAGGCCGCAGCGGACTACTTCGATCCCGACGCCGAGGCCGATCCCGGGCTGCAGCGCTACATGGACTCGCGGATCCACCCCGAGCTCCCCGAGACGGAGTTCGTCAGCTTCTACCCGATGTCGAAACGCCGCGACCCCGAGTACAACTGGTACGATCTGCCATTCGAGGAGCGCCGCGAGCTGATGGAGGCCCACGGCGACATCGGGCGCGACTACGCGGGAAAGGTCACCCAGATCATCTCCGGCAGCGTCGGGATGGACGACCACGAGTGGGGCGTCACCCTCTTCGCCGACGAGATGACCGACATCAAGCACCTGCTCTACGAGATGCGCTTCGACCCCTCCTCCTCGAAGTACGCGGAGTTCGGCCGGTTCTACACGGGCCGACGGTTCGCGCCGAGCGATCTGGACGCCTTCCTCGCGGGCGAGGCGGTCGAGTACGAAGCCGAGGGCGAGAGCGAGGCGGACGCGGACGTCGAGGGCGAACTGGCCGAGGAGTTCGGCCGCCTCGGCCTCGCTTTCGACGCCCCCGAGGGCGCCCATGGGCTCGTCCTCCGTTCGGAGGTGGACGTCGAGGACGTCCGCGAGGAGGTCGACGGGCTGCGCGGGAACTTCGAACACTACGACAGCCACGTGCTGACGGAGGTCCACGACGACGACGGCGAAGCGGTGGTCGTCAGCGTCTGGGAGACCGAGCGCGCCGCCGGCACCGCCCGCGGGTTCCTCGAGGAGCTCCCCGGGGTACGCGAGGTGACGGCGGGCGCGCTCGCCGACGAGGACGTCGAGCCCGCGGAAACCGGCGAAGCCGAGGGCGCGGACGACGACATCCGCGGCGAGCTCGCGGATCTGGACATCTACGCGGGCAAACCCCACGGCGAGGACGTCTACGCGATGGTCCTGTACTCCGAGGCCGACCCCGACGAGCTGGCTCCCGAAGTAGAGGACCTCTCCGATGGGTTCGACCGCTACGACACTCACGTCAAGACCGCGACCTATCAGGCGGAGGGTGGCGGACGCTCGGCCGTCGTCAGCATCTGGCAGACGGCCGACGCCGCCGACACCGCAGGCGGCTTCCTGGCCGACCTGCCCGGAATAGTAGCCAGAGCGGGCGAGGAATCGGGCTTCGGGACGATGGGGATGTTCTACACCGTCAAGCCCGAACACAGGGACGACTTCGTCGAGAAGTTCGAGGTCGTGGGCGGGCTGCTCGAGGAGATGGAGGGCCACCACGACACCGACCTGATGGTGAACGTCGACGACGAGAACGACATGTTCATCGCCAGCCAGTGGCGCTCGAAGGAGGACGCGATGGGCTTCTTCCGTTCCGAGGAGTTCCGCGACACGGTCCAGTGGGGCCGTGACGTGCTCGCCGACCGGCCCCGCCACGTCTTCCTCGCATGAGCGAGGGCCCGGCGGAGGGGCGCTCCGCCGAGGGACTCAGGATCGCGATTCTGGCGGGCTTTCCCGTCGTCGTCGCGCTGGCGATCGGGCTGCTCTCGGGCAACCCCCGCTCGGGGCTGGTGATCGGCGCCGGAATGGGGCTGGGGCTGGCGCTCGCGGTCGTCGTCTACGGGCGGCTCGCGGGCTGAACGCGGTCAGTCCGCGAGCAGGTAGCCCGCGACGCCGCCGAGCCCGAAGGCGAGCGTGAGCGCGATCCACTTCCCGGCCGGGCGGCCCTGCCGCCGGGCGTGAAGCAGGACGCCGGCCGCGAGCAGCGTGTGAAACGCCGCGGTCAGCAGGAGGAACGAGGCGAGCACCTCAGTCGGCGGGCTGCTTGTCGATCCCGGCCTCGCGGAGGTCCTCGCCGTCGACGGAGGAGCGAAGCGAGTCCATCCCGTCGTCGCGCTCGATCCCGAAGTTCGTCGCGTAGAGCTCCGCGACGCGGTCGAGTTCCTCCTCGGAGAGCTCCGGCACGTCGCTCGCGCCGGCCCACTCGTCGATGTCGTCGGTCGTGCGGAAGGTGGGTGTCACGGTGGCGACGGCGTCGTGGGCGAGCAGCCACTTGATCGACGCCTGGCCCATCGTTCTCGCACCTTCCCGTTCGAGGAACCGGATCGCCTCCAACTTCTCCCATCCCGTCTCGTACCACGCGTCGGGCCGGAAGCCCCGGTGATCGCCCTCGCCGAGCTCGGTCTCCGGGGTGACCTGCTCGTTGAGCAGCCCCGAGGAGTGGGGCACGCGGGGGATGAGGCTCGTTTCTGCGTCGAGCTCGTCGATGGTCTCGAGGAAGTGGTTGCCGACCTCCTGTTCGAAGAGGTTCCAGACCAGTTGGACGGCGTCGAACCCCTCGGCGATCGCCGTGTCGCCCTCGGCGAGCCAGCCGATCGAGGGGCCCAGCGCGAGCCCGCGGGCGCGGATGCGGCCCTCGCTCTCGAGTTCGTCGAGCACGTCGAGCACCTCGGGGGTGAGCTCCTCGACGTCGGCGTTGTGCAGCTGGAGCACGTCGACGTAGTCGGTGTCGAGCCGGTCGAGGCTCCTCTCGACGGCGTCGCGGAGGTACTCGGGGTCCATCTCCTTCGGGAGCTCGCCGTGGCCGGCCTGCGGGTTGTTGTAGAAGTCGTAGCCGACCTTGGTGGCGATGGTGACCTCCTCGCGCCGATCGGCGAAGGCCTCGCCGACCAGCTCCTCCGAGCGGCCGTGGCCGTAGACGTCGCCCGTGTCGAAGTAGGTGATCCCCCGGTCGAACGCGTGGTCAAGCATCCCGATCGCGTCCTCGTCGGTTCGGTCGCCCCACCAGTCGGTGCCGACGGTCCAGGCGCCGAAGCCGACCTCGCTGACCTCGACGTCCGAGTCGCCGAGCGTGCGGTAGTGCATACTCGGGGTATGGGACGGGGGATACTTAGCGGATGCGGACCTTCGCTGACTATTATACAGTTGCAGTAGAACGCTATTCTGTAGGATCTGTTTCTCGAATCATCACCTCGTCGTCATCAGTGAGACTGATATGATACCCGCGAGTCTTCTCGTCAACTGCGGGTGTTTCATTTCCTTCCTCGTTAGCTGTGGCAGTCCCACTGGCCTTATGAACGATGTGATCTTCGTGAATTTCGACCGAGGCGCTATCGAGTCCGTCATACTCCTCGGTCGAAGCGTGAATGATCGTCGGATCATCGCTTCCTCCGCGTGCATTACTTGAAATCGCGAGCATCCCGCCGATAGCTGCACCGATTCCGATAAGTACGTTCCGTCGTCCGAATTTATCTTGGTGATCTTTCAGCATGAGCAGTTCCTCAGTAATATATTACTTTCCATATATGTTAATGTTCCTGATTAGATAGACCGATGTAGAACGCGACAGAGATACGGTAGCTGTTAACCAAAAACACTGCTATAACGTAATAGATTATCAAAAGAAGAACCGTTGCAAGTGCAGTACCAAGCGGCTCACTGTTCGGTGGATCAATGCCGAGTAGTTCCGTGCCGACGAGGCCAACGGTAACGAGTGGTAGATATACAAACAGAATGAAAAAAAGGTCGACCGCTGGAGCAATCACATTTCCGATTGCAGTATCTCTGATCAAACCACCAATATATGTACATACTGCAATCCCTGTTAAAACACAAAAAATAAGCACTATAGACCGTTCGAATCCACTTAACTCAACGCCGTCGGTTTGGGTCATGTAGTTGGGCCGAACTCCGTTCCCAATAAACGCCGGGCTTGGCTTCCGGAGTAGTCTGCACTGCCTTCCCATCGGTACGTTCCATCGCTACGACCTCGAACGAACAGTTCGTGATCCACATAGGTACGTTCGAATGAAAGCCGGAAATCGTCGTTGTAGTAACTCGCTTTCATTGTTATCGTAGCAGTGGTTAATGTGCTCAACGGGAGATTGGAGCCACAGTTCCCGAGTTGAGCCAAGAATGTATCCCACCTACTCGTGATCTTTATTGTTTTATATAATTCCTCGTAACTATCTAGAATCTGTTCACCAGCGGATGTGATTCGGTATCGGTTCTGCTCTTTTCGGATCCAGTATAGCTTAGAAAGGTCGGCAAGAATTCTTTGGACAGTCGGTCGTGATATCGAATATTGAGAAACAAGCTCACAGGGTCGTGCTGGCTGATTCCTGAGAGATTTGAGAATGTAAAACCGATTCATCGAACCAGTTAAGATTTAATTTTATTGTGTTGCTCTATTATTCGAAAAGTATTTAGCATATACTTAGCTATTTTGATTTGTAAGGATGACAGTGTATACGCTGATTCTGTCTCTAGAATGATTGAATGGCCGTGACGCACAACCGAACCCCATTTGAACGCGCCCGCCGAACGGGGGCCATGACGAAACGCCACGTCTCGCTCCCCGCGGAGGCCGAGGAAGGGGTCGAGGCGTTCATCACGGAGGTCGACGACCGGCTCGCCGGCGAGGAGGACACCTGCGAGGTCGTTCGCGACACCCTCGTGGACCTCTACGGGGACCGGGAGGCCTACGAGCGCTGGCAAGCGGGCGGGGACGTTTCGCCGGCCGAGCGGGTCAGGCTCCAGGGCTACGACCCCTGTAACTCCACCCTCGAAAGCGAGTACTACGCCGAGAAGGACGAGGCGAAGTTCAGGCGGTCGAAACACCTCCAGTGGCTCTGGCGGCAGTTCGACGCCACGCCGATGGCCGACAACGTCGAGTTCGCGATCCGGTTCCGGCGGATGCTCGCCGACCACCTCTTCGAGGAGTGTGGCGAGGGCTGTCGGTTCTTCAAGGGGATCTCCTTTACGTACGGCCACAACATCACCGTCGGCGACAACACGGTGGTCCACGACGACGTCCACCTCGACGACCGCGGCCGGTTGGAGATCGGAAACAGGGTATCGATCTCCGACGGCGCCCACCTCTACAGCCACGACCACGACATCGTCGACCAGACGCAGGTGACGAACTTCGAGACGCGCGTCGAGGACGACGCCCGCGTCACCTACGACGCGATGGTCCGGGCGGGCTGCGTGGTGGGCGAGAACAGCATCGTCGGGGCGCGCGCGATCGTCCAGGGCGACGTGCCCGCCCACCACGTCGTCGTCGGAACCCCCGCGAAGAGCGTGCGGGTCAAGCCGGGGTTCGAGGACCGCGCCGAGCCGGTCGAGGGGCGACTGGTGAACCGCCAGGACGAACGCGAGATCCCCTCCGAGCTGCCGCCGGACCTGGAGCCGTTCGACGAGTTCGGGCGGACGCTCGAGCCCGAGGACGGGACACGGTAGGCCGGAACGTGTTTCACGAGCGCGCGTGCCGGTCGTACTTTTAAGCGGCTGGGCGGAGTAGCCCGAACCGATGCGACCACAACAGTACGTGCCGCTCGCGGTTTCGACGGATAGCGAGGATCAACTGCCGGCGGGCGTACGCTCGGTGATCGAGACGCTCCGGCCGATCGTCGTCAAACACGGCCGAATGGGCACCCTCTCGCTGCTCGCCGGCGGGTTCACGGTCCTGAAGGGGCTTGCGGCGCTCCGTTCGAGCAAGGGGAAGGCACTGCGCCAGATCGCCGTCGGCGCGGGCTGGATCGCCATCGGGCGCGCCCAGCGACAGGCCTCCGAGGGCGACGTCGAGGTCAGCGAGCCGTGGACGAGCGACGACGATGACGACGATACCGGGAGCGGGGACGGCCCCGAGAAGGAGGAGCCCGGCGTGATCGCCGAGGAGAACACCGAATCACCGCGTGACTTCGGCGACCCGGAGACCGGCGAGACGCCCGAGGACGAGGCCCAGGGCGCCGGCGAGGAGGCCGAGATCACCGGCCCGACGGAGGGCGACGCGGTCCCCGAGAACACCAAGGAGGGCGGCTCCGAGGGCCATCCCGCCGACGACGTCCAGATGGTCAACGACGACGAGGACGAGCTCAACGAGGGAAGCCTCCAGACCGACGAGGAAGAGGAGGACGCCGCCGGCGAGGACGAGGAGTAGACGGCTTCGAACCCGCCGTTCTGGAGCGAGAGACTCGGCGTTTTTGTCAGAATCGTTCTCCTGGGGACCCGTGGCGTGCCCGGAATCGGCCGGTGGGCCGTTCGGGCCGTCAGCGGTCGAATACGACGTTTCGGCGGAACGACGGGTGCGGTGATCGTTGCCGATCCGGTTCTACGGACGTGATCGGTGCGCACGCCGATCGATGGCGAGGGGAGCGTTATTCATCCCCGTCCGACTCCTCGTCTTCCCCGCTTTCGTCCTCCTCGCCGTCGGCATCGTCATCGTCGTCGCTGTCGTCGTCACCTTCCTCGGATCCCCCGCCGTCCTCGCGCAGCTCCTCGACCTCCTCGTAGTCCTTCGCGAGCAGGTGGAGCTGCTTGACTGGGGTGTAGTCGGTGCTGTCGTCCTTCTCGAACTCGACCAGCCGGTAGTTCGGCGGGTAGTCGCTGCCGGTGCGTCCGTCCCACCGGATCTCCCAGCCGGCCTCGAGCAGTTCCTTCACGTCGTCGAGCGAGTCTGGTGCGGTCATTGGACACACCCACCGCGAACGTATCGGAGGGCGATTATAGTTGTTGGTGTCACGACGCCGTAACGGCGTCACCTCGCGCGGCAGCGCTCGCGACATACTATCACGGTCGCTCGCGGAGAGTGATTCAGAGAAGTGCGCCGGCCGGGAGACGAACTCGGTCGTTTCGCTCGCTGGCGCTCGCTACACTCCCTGCTCAACGCCCGTATAACGATATGTCTGCTCGCGTGAGTGCTCGTAGAAACATGCGCCGGCCGGGAGTTGAACCCGGGCTATGAGCTTGGGAAGCTCATGTCCTACCACTAGACCACCGGCGCGTTCGTCGCTTTGCTCCTCACGCGCCGAGGATCGCGATTCCTTCGGAATCGCTCACCACCGGCGCTCAGTTCGTTCGCGTCCGTTGTCCGTATGACTGCCATCGGACACCGGCGCTTACCCCCGAATAGCCGACCGCGTCACTTGAACGTAGCGCTTCGAGTCGGTGGACATCCGTCCGGTTTCGGGTCCCGGTAGGTGGGTATTAGGCGCTGTAGTCACTACCCCTCCCCATGATCGACCTGCGGTTCTCCGAGGAGGAGCTCGACACCGTCCACGACCGGATCACCGGGTTCGTCACCGACACCGTCGCCGAGGCCGGCGCCGACGGCGCGATACTGGGGCTCTCGGGCGGGATCGACAGCACGCTCACCGCGTATCTGGCCGTCGACGCCCTCGGTGCGGAGAACCTCCGCGGGCTCGTCCTCCCCGGGAAGGTGAGCAGCGAGGAGAACATGAGCGACGCCGAGCGGGTCGCCCAGGAGCTCGGCATCACCTACGACGTCATCGAGATCGACCCCATCGTCGAGACGTTCGTCTCGACGGTGCCCGAGGTCGAGGGCGACCACGTCGCGGTCGGCAACGCACGCGCGCGGACCCGTGCGGTGCTCAACTACCTGCTCGCGAACCACGAGAACCGGGTCGTGCTGGGGACGGGCAACCGCGCGGAGGCCGCGGTGGGCTACTTCACGAAGTACGGCGACGGCGCGGTCGACTGCCACCCCATCGGCAACCTCTACAAACAGCAGGTCCGCCAGCTCGCCCACCACGTCGGCGTGCCCGAGGACCTCGCCGAGAAGACCCCCACCGCCGAGCTCTGGGAGGACCAGACCGACGAGGGCGAGCTCGGGATCGACTACGACACCCTCGACGGGGTTCTCGCGCTGCATATCGACGGGCCGCTGTCGGTTTCGGCCACGAGCGAGGCCGTCGGCTGTGAGGAGAGCGTCGTGGAGGACGTCCGGGCGCTCTACGAGCGAAGCGCACACAAGCGCGCGGTACCCCCGGCACCCGAGCGCTAACGACGCCGGTCGATCAGCTCCGCGAACGCCACTCGTCCTCGAGGTAGCCGTACCAGTGGACGTCGTGCCACTCGCCGTCGACGAACTCGCCGTCGCGGTGGACGCCCTCCTGCGTGAAGCCGATCGACTCGAGGAGTCCTCTCGAGGCCTCGTTGAACGCGAAGACGCGCGCGGCGATACGATGGAGGCCCAACTGGTCGAAGCCGTAGCCGACGACTCGTCGAGCCGCCTCGCCTCCGTACCCCTTCCGGTGGTGCTCGGGCGCGATCCAGTAGCCGAGTTCGGCGTACCGGGACGGCCAGTCGAACGAGTTCAGCCCGATCGTCCCCACGGGCGTCCCATCGGCGACGACCATGAGGTTCACCGTCTCGTCGCCACAGACGACGTTCTCGAAGAACTCGCGCTCCTGGGCGGCGTTGACCGGCTGCTGGCGGCCGATCGCCCGCCATACACGCGGATCATTGATCTGGCGCTGGAGGAACTCGAGGTCGTCCTCCTCGATCGGCCGGAGATCGACGTGATCACCCGAGAGGAACACCGTATCAGGCATGCCGACTCGTTTCTCCGGGCTGCTGAAAAAGATGCCTAGGGAGTGGTGAAGGGCCTATTGCTACTCGTACAGCACGTCGATATCGTCGGCACGAGGCCACCGGAGGCTCGTGCCTCACGTCGTTCCTGCGTTTCGCGGTCACGATCATCCCGAACCGTCCAGGTGAGCTCGTCGAGACCCGCGGGCGTGAGGGCGTTGCGCCGTTCGGGACGGTCGATCGTGACGCGGCGGATCCCGTCCGCGGACTCGGTGCTGATCACGGGACCGTGGCGGTTTCCAAAGGTCTTTGCCCCTTCCATCCTTACCGACGTCAAATGGAACAGGCCGAGTTGGCACGCCGGGGCGCGCGCGAGGCCCTCGCCGACATCGAACCACCGCGGCTGGCCGACCGGATCAACGCGGTGCTCGCGGCGGGCTCGATGGCCCCCGGGGCGCTGGTCCCTCTGGTCGCCCGGAGCGCCGACCCGGCGGTCGACCCCGGGAGCCTGGAGGAGCGCGCCGCGGGCGTCCAGCTCATCTACGAGGGCCTGCGCCTGACCCGCCGGCTCGCCCACGAGGAGCCCTGGGCCGACTCGGCGGACCACACCGACGCGAACCTCGACGTGCTGGCCGCGGACATCCTCGTCTCGCGGGGCTTCTACCTGCTCGCGATGACCGACGCCGCCGCGAAGGCCGTCGAGACCATCCGCGCCTTTGGCCGGGACCAGACCCACCGACGGGAGCCCGACGCGGATCGCGAGGCGCTCGACGCCAACCTCGAACGCGACGTCTTCGAACTGGCGGGCGTCGCGGGCGCGAGCGCCGTCGAGCCGGCGGTGCCGAGCGAGGCCGAGGCCGCCCTCGCGGGGATCGCCCGGGAGGTCGGCGAGCCGCTCGCCGACGCCGGGAGCCTGTTTCGCGGGACGGCGTTGTGGCCCGACGCCGACGAGCAAGTCCCGCCCCCGACCGATCCCTAACCGTGCGAGGGGAGGCCGGTCGGGATGGAAACCCTTAAAGTCGCTCCGCGGAAAGGAAGCGATGCCTGCCTGGGTAGCTTAGCGGTAAAGCGCGTCCTTGGTAAGGACGAGACCCCGGGTTCAAATCCCGGCCTAGGCTTCGCACCTTTTGCGCTGCGCTCCTTCGCTTCGCTCAGTCGCTCGGCAAAAGCTGCACCAAAAGCGCAGAAGCCTCCCGATGGTCGGCTTCTGCTACCGCTCGTTTCCTTCGGTCACTCGCGGTGAAGTCCCTAGCAGCCGGGCACGAAAAGCCGGTTACGAGACAAGGAAATCCGCTCAAACAGCACAAAATAGTGATAATGGATCGAATAGATTATTAGAGTGTATTCAAATCTGTTCACACCTATATAGAAATTTAGTTTATGATGGTAATCAGGTATATTACTGATCGGTATTCATTTCCTACCGTCACGTTTAACGTAATTGTCGTAGATGGGAGATTATGACCAGAGACACTAATCAACAAGATCTGTTATCAGATTCTGCTTTAACTGATCCACAGTTCGACACCCTAGGATACAGCAGCTACGCTCAGAGCCTAGCAGAGACTGTTCATGATAGGTCGCCGCCAGAATCAGTAGTAGTTGGTCTGTATGGACCCTGGGGATCTGGGAAAAGCTCGGTACTCAATTTCATAGAATATTATCTGAATAAGATTGAAGAAGACCCCATGATTATTTGGTTCAATCCATGGTGGTTTTCTGGTCAAGCCGACTTGATTAACAAGTTCTTCTCACAGATCGGTGCTGGCTTGGATGGAAGAGACGGATTAAGCGAAATACGCAACAAACTTTCGAAATATGCTTCTGCCGCTTCAAATATCCCATTTACTCCAACTACAGGTGTACCTGCTGGCCCATTCTTAGAGATTCTTTCGTAGGCTTTGGAAGTAGATGATCCAAATATGGAAGAAGTCAAACGATCTATTTCAGAAGATCTTGAAGACTTAGATCAAAGGATATACATATTTATTGACGATATGGACCGCCTCACCCAGAATGAGATTAAACAAATGTTTCGACTTATCAATAGTGTTGCCGATTTCTCAAATACTACCTATGTTCTCGCCTTTGATTACGAAATTGTGTCTACCGCATTGGAAGGAGAAAGAGGAGTCAGCAATGGAGAAGAATACCTAGATAAGATTATCCAACTACCCAAAACAATTCCAGTTCCCAAGAATAACTCAATTAAGGTTTCTTTACTAGACGACTCAATATAACACTTGAACGTGAAGATCCAATTTTTAATGTGGATCATTGGCAACGAATATTCGGAAAAGGGATCTCACCGGCACTTAATACGCCACGAGATGCAGTAAGGTTGTCTAACGCTGTTGATTCTGCATCAATGGCTTACTCTAGGGATATCAACTTCGTAGATCTAGTTTGTCTAGAAACCTTACGGCTATTTCACAGAGATGCCTATCTACTTATCCGAGACAATCCAGAAAAATTCGTTGGTAAGAAATCTCAGAACCGTTTGTCTTCGAGAACTGTGGATTATGAAGAACTGTTTCAGACACTTCCGAGTGATGAGAAAGATGAGGAAAGCATAGAAAACGCGAAAACGATTGTATCATATTTATTTCCAAGAGCAAGGAGCAGGAGCTTTTCCAACCTTCAGATACGGGAGAACAATCAAACATATAATAAACGACGTAGAATATGTGATCCAGAAGTCATAGATCACTATCTCCGTCAAGTTGTCCCTGATGACAAACTCCGTATTGATGAGTTTGATTCATTTCATTCACACGACAATAAGGAGGACTACGCCTCAGCATTCGAAGATTTAGTCGAACAGGGCGGAGAGCACGGTAGGACGAAAGCAAACCAACTTCTTGATCAGACCAGTCTCAATGATATTGAGAACGTCAAGCCCTTCTTTTATAGTCTATTCATTGTAGGCGACGATCTCATACGAGCAGACCCCTCATACAGTGCCTTAGATAGAGGCAGCAATTGGGTTATTCTCGAATTTATAGATGACATACTAGAGTCAATGGTTCGAGATGTACGAGGTGGTTTACTAGATGAAGCTATTTCAGAGGGCGACAGTGTATATTTGCCCGTATTCTACATAGAGTCCACACTCAGAGAGCACGGAGTTGGTGGTGGCGATCCAGAGCCCCTTGAGAAAACACAGCGAATGCTAACCCAGTCTCAGATTGATAGTCTGAAAAACGTAGTAGTTTCAAAAATTGAGCAAGCAGCTGACGAGAACCAATTGGAGAGTGTACCCAATTTAGACAGGGTGCTTTTGAAATGGGAGGAGTGGTCTACATCTAATCAAGCGAAAGAATGGGTTAGCGATGTATCAACGGATACCGATTCTTTGCTAGTTGTCCTCAATTCATTTATCTCACAATCAAGGTATGCTTCAGCGTATGAATCTGGAACGCAATCATTTGTTGATATAGAATACGTACTGAAAATAATAGACTTGTCAGATCTCAAAGAATGGGTTAGTAGTATAGACAAGGAAGATCTTGAAAAAGATGAGGCAGATCTAATCCGAATATACGAGAAAGGGTTCGAACTTTATGAAGCAGGAGCGGCTACTGATGACCCATCTACATGGCGTACTTCAGAACGGATACTCGATTCGGGAAGTGAAGAAAGTTAAAATACATACCATACAATAATATTTCTGTCTTAGACTCAGAGCCACTAAGTCATTATCACGATAATCATTATCTAGATAATGACCTTCTACGACCTCGACGATTTCCTCTCCCCCATACGATAGGATCGAACAGTAGCGAACCTACCGCGATTCCCCCACGTCCTGATGCTCCTCCAACCCATGCGTCACTAACGAATCCCGCTTCTCGAAACGCTCGCCACACAATTGACAGACGAACTGCCGGTCCATCCTACTCCGGCGCGTAGTCGTCGTGGATCCGGTCCATCCGCGCGGCCATCACGAAGTCGCTCTTGTGCAGGCCATCGATCTTGTGGGTCCACATCTCGACCACTACCTCCCCCCACTGGAGATGCAGGTCCGGGTGGTGCCACTCCTCTTCTGCGAGCTCGCCGACCTCGTAGGTGAACTCCAGGGCGTCCCGGAAGTCCTCGAACTCGTAGGTCCCCTCCAGGTGGTGCTCGTCGATCACCTCCCAGACCTCGCTATCGAGTTCCTCGAAGTACTCCGCGTACTCGTCCTCGAAGAGCGGGTCGTCCTCGGAACGACACGCCTCGCACTCCAGGTCCGCGAGCTGCTGTACCATGTCCTCCCCTACCCCCTCCCAGGGCTTGTATCTTCGTTCCCGGCGCGGGTTGCGTTCCCGGGCTGCAACCCCAAAAACTAACGTCGGCTGTCGCCCAGAGAGGGTGTGAACCGACGGACCTTCGTCGGCGCGCTGGCGGGTTCGGCCGCCATCGCGCTGGCCGGCTGCAGCGACGACGAGGAAGAGGAGCCCGAGGAAGAGGGGATCGACGACCCCGAGGACCACGACGAGGCCGAGGGCGACGACCCCGACACCACCGACCGCGACGACGAGATCGACGACGACGGCACCGATGAGGACCTCACCGACGAGTCCGAGGAGGGAACCGACGACGCCGTCACCGACGAGGCCGAGGACCCGCCCGAGGACGGGGACGACGACTGAGCGCCGGGGGCCTGCCCCGACCCGCAGTTTCTTCTCGCCGCCCCCGTATGGATCGGTAATGAGACTGCCCGACGAACTGGTCGGCGACGCCTACACGAGCGACTTCGGCTGGGAGCTGCTCGAGGAGCTCGTCGCCGTGGGCAACCGCATGGCGGGCCAGGCGGGCGAGGCGGAGGGCGCGCGGGCGGTCGCGTCGGCCTTCGAGGAGGCTAGCCTCGCGGACGTGCAGATCGAGGAGTTCGAGGTCCCGGGCTGGTGGCGCGGCGAGGCCTCGCTCACGGCCGACCGGGTCTACGACGGCGACCACGAGGTCATCGGGCTCCCCGGAACCCCCACGGGGCGCGTCGAGGCTCCGATCGTCGACGTGGGCCACGGCTCGCTCGACGAGTTCCAGGCGACGGACGTCGAGGGCGCGATCGCGATGGCCGCGAGCGACTCGCCGCCCGGCTCGGACAGGTGGCTCCACCGCATGGAGAAGTACGCGGCGGCCGCCGACGCGGGCGCCGAGGCGTTCGTCTTCCGCAACCACGTCGAGGGCTGTCTGCCCGCGACGGGCGAGATCGGCTACCACAACCGTCCGGGGCCGATCCCCGCGGTTGGGATCTCGAAGGAGCTCGGCGCGCGCCTGCGCCGTCTCGACGAACCTGAGGGAGCGCTCGACGTGGCGGCGCGAAACGAGCCGACGGAGTCGCGAAACGTCGAGGCGACGATCGGCCCCGACACCGACGAGGAGGTGCTGCTCACCGCGCACGTCGATGCCCACGACATCGCCGAAGGGGCGAACGACAACGGCGCGGGCTGTGCGGTCGTCGCGGAGGTCGGGCGGCTCCTGAACCGGGTCGACCTCGAGACCGGCGTGCGCCTGATCACGTTCGGCAGCGAGGAGATCGGCCTCTACGGGGCGTACCACTGGGCCGAGACGAACGACCTCGACCGGGTGAAATGCGTCATCAACGTCGACGGCGCGGGCACTTCGAGGAATCTCAGGGTAGGGACGAACGGCTCGACGGAGCTCCATGATCTCTTCGAGGAGGTGGGCGAGGAGTTCGACGCGCCGGTCGAGGCCAGCGACACGATCAGCCCCCACGGCGACCAGTGGGCGTTCGTCCAGGAGGGCGTTCCCGGCGTGATCGCCGGCTCGGTCTCGGAGGGCAGCGGGCGGGGCTGGGGCCACACCCACGCCGACACCCTCGACAAGCTCGACGTCCGCGACCTGCGGGCGATCGCGATCCAGGTCGCGGCCGCCGTGCAGGAGGCCGCGAGCGCCGACCGCACCTTCACCCGTCGCTCGCGAGAGGAGATCCGCGACGGGCTCACGTCGGGCTACGAACAGGAGCTGAAACGCGGCGGCCGCTGGCCGTATTGATTCAGCGGATCGATAGTAGCATATAACCCGCTGGCGGCGAACGGGGGTGTATGCGGACCGACCACGCCCTCCACGTCGGCGACGCGCGCGGGCTCGAGCTGGCCGACGGCTCCGTCGATCTCGTCGTCACCTCGCCGCCGTACCCGATGATCGAGATGTGGGACGGAGCGTTCGAGCGCCTCGAGAGCGAGGTCGGCGAGGCGCTCGAGGCGGGCGAGGACGACCGCGCGTTCGAGCTGATGCACGGCGTGCTCGACGAGGTGTGGGACGAGCTCGAGCGCGTCCTCCGTGAGGGCGGGATCGCCTGCATCAACGTCGGCGACGCCACCCGGACGGTCACGAACACCTTCCAGACCTACCCGAACCACGTCCGGGTCACCGAGGCGTTTCGCGACCGGGGGTTCGTCTCGCTGCCGGGGATCCTCTGGCGCAAGCCGACCAACAGCGCCGCGAAGTTCATGGGCTCGGGGATGGTCCCCACGAACGCCTACCCGACGCTCGAACACGAACACGTCCTGATCTTTCGCAAGGGCGGGCCCCGGAGCTTCGAACCGCGCTCGGAGGCGCGCTACGAGAGCGCGTACTTCTGGGAGGAGCGAAATCGCTGGTTCTCGGACCTCTGGACCCAGATTCAGGGCGTCGACCAGCGCCTCGACAGCGAGGTCCGCGAGCGCTCGGGGGCCTTCCCCTTCGAGCTTCCCTACCGGCTGATCAACATGTTCTCGGTCTACGGCGACACGGTCTGTGACCCCTTCTGGGGGACGGGCACGACGACGCTCGCGGCGATGGTCGCCGGCCGGGACTCGGTGGGTTACGAGCTCAACGGCGACCTGATCGAGCGCTTTCCCGAGCGACTCGGGGACCTGCCCCGGTTCTCCCGGGAGGTGCTCGGGACGCGCCTCGCGGACCACGAGGCGTTCGTCGAGCGGGTCGGCGCCGACGAACTGGGCTACGAGGCGACCCACTACGACTTCCCCGTGCGCACGAAACAGGAGCGCGACATCCGACTGTACGCCGTCGAGGGCGTCGAGCGCGAGGGCTCCGACTACCGGATCGACTACCGGCCGTTCGAGCCCGACGAGAGCTCCGCCGGGGGCTAACGTTTTTCTAGGGCCTGATCGTAGGGGAGGCATGAAGTTCGTTATCGTTGGGTACGGGCGCGTCGGGATCCGGACTGCGCGCATCCTCGACGAGGAAGGCCACGAGGTTTCCGTCGTCGACACCGACCACAACAAGGCCGAGCGCGCCCGGGAGTCGGGATTTACCGTCGTCGAGGGCGACGGCGGCGACGAGGGCGTCCTCGAGGAGGCCGGCGTCGGGAACGCCGACGCGCTCGCGGGGCTGACCGGCGACCTGAACGTCAACTTCGCGGCGTGCATGGTCGGCAAACACTACGACTGTCGGACGGTCATGCGTATCGATAACGACTATCGCGAGGAGATCTACCAGAAGTACGCGGGCGACGTCGACGAGATCGTCTATCCCGAGCGCCTGGGCGCGGCCGGGGCGAAGACGGCGCTGCTGGGCGGCGATTTCAACCTCGTCGCCGACCTCACCGAACGGCTCCAGCTCATCACGATCACCGTCCGCGAGGGATCGGAGGCGCTCGGAAAGCGCGTGAGCGAGATCGAGCTCCCCGAGGGGGCGCGGATCTACGCCCACGGCTCGGGGAGCGAGGCGATGACGATCCCGCTGCCGCGGACCACGGTCGAGTCCGGCGACCGGGTCGCCGTCATCGTCGAGCAGGAGAGCGTCGAGGGAGTCAGGGCGGCGCTCCTCGGCGCGGAGGAGCGGGCGGGCGCGTGACGTGTGGGTGGAACGGGGAGAGCCCGCGCCCTCCCAGTCGATCGACCCATCGGGGCTTAAGATTATGTCAGACGATCGCACGACACATATCAGCTGGCACGAGCTGTTCGAGCGAGTAGAGCCCGTCGAACGGGACCAGGTCGAGCGATGCCTAGCGGCCCTCCGCGATGAGCGAGCCTGACCCGACCCGCGTCGTCGCGGACGCGGACGTGCTCGCCGCGGACCTCCTCTCGGGCGGCTCGGCCCGCGAGGCGATGGACGTCCTCCGGGGCCACTCCTGGCTCACGCTGGTCTGCACCCCACGGTTGCTCGCGGACGCCGAGGCGGTCATCGCCGAGTTCGCCGACGAGGACGTCGCGCTGGCCTGGCGCGCGCGGACCGAGGAGCTCGCGACCGTCGTCGACCAGGAGCCGGGCGACCACCCCGCGCTCGCGGCCGCCCACCGCGGGGACGCCGCACAGCTCCTCTCGTTCGACGAGGGGCTCGCGAGCGCTCACACCGGCGCGACGCTCCGCCCGCACGTCGCGACGAGCGTTCGCACCCCCGACGCCTTCCTCGCGGTCTTCGACCCCGAGCGCCTCTACCCGGTCGTCGAGGGGGGAGAGTATCCCGGCCCCGACCGAGACCCCCGCAGGTAGCCACAAAACATATATCATACCTGTTTAATAACAGAATTAGTATGAAAGTAAACCTAGTAGAACGGAGAGATCGGACGCCGGTGCTGGTCGGACCGACGGCGGTCGGGCTGTTGGGCGTGCTCGTGGCCGTCGCGATCGTCGGGCTGATCGGCATCGGGATCGGGAGTTACGCCGGCCCGCCCATCGCCATGGGCGGCGCGCTGATCGCCGCGTTCGCGCTGACGCTGGAGTGATCAGCGCTCGGCGAGCCAGTCGCCGAACTTCGCGAGCGCCCGCCCCCGGTGGGAGACGGCGTTCTTCTCCTCGGTGTCCATCTCCGCGAACGTGCTCCCGCGGTGTTCGAAGATCGGGTCGTAGCCGAAGCCACCCGAGCCGCGGGCGGGGACGATCCGGCCCCGGACGGCGCCCTCGAACGTTTCGATCCCCTCGCTATCGGCGTACGCGACGACCGCCCGGAAGCGCGCCCGCTGGCTCTCCTCGCGCTCGGCGAGCGCCTGGACGCGCTCGATCCCGAGCTTCCCCTCGACGTACGAGGAGTAGGGCCCCGGGAAGCCGTCGAAGGCGTCGATGAACAGGCCGGCGTCGTCGACGAACACCGGCTCGCCGAGCTCGCGGTAGGCGTCGCGCGCGCCCGCCGCGGCGACCTCCGCGAGGCTCTCCGATTGGATCTCGGGGTAGTCGTAGTCGACCCGTTCGACCTCGCTGGGGAGATACTCGCGGGCCTCGCGGGCCTTGCCGGGGTTGCTCGTCACGAAGCGCAACATACCGAAACGGGGCGGCGAGAACGGAAATCGGCGTCGATCGGGCTCAGTCGTCGACGACGACTTCGACGGGTTCTTCCTCCTCGTCGGCCTCCTCGACCTCCTCGGTGCCGCTTCGCTCGTTCATGAGCAGGGCTGCGGCGACCAGGAGGACGATCCACGAGCGCCAGCTCGCGAGGTTCAGCGTGTAACCGACGCCGAAGGGCTTCTCGACGAGCATTCCCTTGCCGGGCTGCCAGTACGCCGCCAGCAGTCGGCCGACGCTCGGTCGCTCGAAGTTGTACGGCAGTCCGAACAGCGTTCCGGAATCCGGTTTCTCAGCCATGTCTCGACAAACGGTCGCCTATCTTATAAAGCCTCAGGCCGCGCCGCTACCGATAGCGGCCCCGCCCCTCGATCTCCCGGAGGCGCTCGAGGACCGCCGGCTCGCCGTCCTCGCGGTAGCCGGCCTCGACGGCCTCCCGGCAGGCCTCGAAGTCGGCCGCGGTGCCCGCGAGCGAGCGCTCGAAGACGTGGAGGTCCATCGCGTGGTCCTCGGCCTCGTCGGTGTGATAGCCGAGCCCGAAGTCGATGCAGTAGAGCCGATCCTCTGAAAGGCGGGCGTTGCGCGGCGTCGGGTCGCCGTGGACGAACCCCGCCCGGTGGAGGGTCGCGAGGTGGCGCCCGAGCTCGCGGACCCGCTCGGGGGTGAGCTCCGCGCTCAGATCCGCCCGCCCTACCCGTTCGAGAGTGAGGGTCCCCTCCCGGGGATCGACGTCCCGGACGACCGGCGTCGGAACCCCCTCGCGGCGCGCGAGGCTCGTCAGGCGCGCCTCGCTCGCGGTGCGCTCGCGGCGCAGCCGCTCGTCGAGCGCGGGGTGGCGATACTCCTTCGCGAGCCGGCGCTTTCGAACGACGTCGCCGATCTCGACGACGGCCTCCGCGCCGACCACCTCGCCGTCGCCCGCGGGCCGGGAGACCGACTCCTCGCCGCGCCAGGTCACGTCGACCTGGTCGGGCCGGAAGTTCGAGTCCACGCGCGAGTCCTCGATCGCGAGGGTGTCGCCCGCGGCGGCCATCTTCGCGCCCAGCACCGCGATCATGCCCGCGTTGTCCCGCAGGAAGCGGGGCTCGGGGGCGAAAAAGGACGCCCCGCGGGCCTCGCACATCGTTTCGAGCATCCCGCGCAGCCGGGCGTTCTGGCCGACCCCGCCACCCAGAACGAGCTCGTCGCTTCCGGTCAGCGAGAGGGCGCGCTCGGCCACTTCGGTGAGCATCGCGAAGACGGTCTCCTGCAGCGAGAAACAGACGTCCTCAACGCGCTCGCCCGAGTCGACGGCGTCACCGGAACTCTTCGAGTCCCGGTTGCCAGTCGAAGGAGCTTCGACGGCGGCCTTCGCGGCGCTCATGATCCCCGAAAAGGAGAAGTCCATCCCCTTGACGACGTACGGCAGTTCGACGTACTCGCCCTCGCGAGCCGCCTCCTCGACCTTCGGCCCGCCCGGATGCGACCAGTCGAGGTGCCGGGCGAACTTATCGAGGGCGTTACCGACCCCGGTGTCCATCGTCTCGCCGAGCACCTGATACCGGCCGTCGTGATAGCCAAGCACGTGGGCGTTCGCACCGCTCGCGTTCAGACAGACCGGGTTCGCGAACCCCGACCGGTGGCGCCCGATCTCGAGATGGGCGACCATGTGGTTCACCCCCACCAGCGGCACGTCGAGGCTCTGGGCCAGCGCGCGGGCGGCGCTGGCGACGATCCGCAGGCAGGGACCCAACCCGGGTCCACGGGAGAACGCGACCGCGTCGACCGACTCGGCCTCCACGAGCGCCCGCTCGATCACCTCGGGGATCGCCCCGGCCATGTGTTCGGCGGCCTCGCGGGGGTGGATGCCGCCGCTTGCGGGCTGATAGGGGTCGGACTCGATGAACACCTCGTCGGTTTCGGAGTCGAAATACGCGGCGCTGGCTGCCCAGGCGGTGCCTTCGATTCCGAGAACGCGCATTTCGTGGTTCTACCGCGGCGTTACTGCCACTCGGTGTAGCTACAGCGCCCGCAGTGCATGCGGTCGCCGTAGTCGCCGAGGAACGCGTCGCCACAGCGGGGACACTGCTCGCGCTCGGTCGAGCCGTCCTCGCCGTAGAGCTCGTGTCGGGCCATTATGCCCCCTCACCCTCGTCGGCGCCCTCGCCCTCGGCGTCGCCGGCGGTGATCTTGTTGCGCTCGAGCATGTGCTCCTGCTCGACGTCGCGCGCGAAGTCGGGGCTCTCGTAGACCTTCGCGTAGCCGACGGTCGTGCGCATCCCGAACTTGGTGTTCATCTCGCGGATGACGACCTCCTCGGCGTCCTTGTTGAGCTTCGCCGCGAGGCTGTCGCGCACGGAGAGGCGCTCGGGGGTGGCCTCGTCGTGGGTGATATCGAAGGTCACGTCGGTGCGGTGCAACATCGGGTTCTCCTCCTCCGAAACGATTTCGATGTCCATGATACTCAGTTACCTCATACTTCCCGCTGAAGCGCGTAAAAGGATTTCGGGACGCACCTTTTGCGCTGTCGTTCGAGAGATGCGGAGCATCTCTCGTAATGACGAGATGGCTTTGCCATCTCGAACCACGTTCGCGGTCCTTCGGACCGCTCACTCGGCAAAAGCTGTCTTGCGGGACCGTAGGTCCCGCGCGTGCCGCAGGACGCGAGGCGTCCTGCGAGCCACCAAAAGCGCGCATCGCTCCTTACAGTCGCTCCGCGCTACCGCTCGCAGCTTCGCTGCTCGCGGTCCGCACCATCTATCTGGCCGACACTTCGCCGCGGAACGCTCGCTCGCGGTTCGCTTCTCCTCACCAGCGCTCACGCTCGAACTCGTGGTCCTCGTCCGGCTCCGAAGCCGCCCCGACGTAGCGCTCGGCATCCGCGGTCGTCTCAGTTTCGAGCAGCGTTTCGAGCTTCCGTTCGAACTCCGCCTCCGTGATCTCGTCGCGGGCGTATCGCAGCCGGAGCGTCTCGAGGGCGTCCTCGGCGACGGAGTCGGGGTCCGCGTCGCGACCGAGGGCTTCCTCGAGCTGGTGGTAGATGCTCTCGTAGGCTATCGCGACGACGAACAGGACCACGAAGAGGGCCATGGCCGCGCTCCCGGTCCCGAAGGCGGCGGCCAGAGCCGCGAACGCGACGCCGAGGACGAGCGTGGCGGCGACGGCACCGCCGAAGCTGAGGGCGCGCAGTCGGGCCTCGTCCATGGTCGAACTGGTCGAACGGTCCACAAAAACGTTCGCCCCTGGACGACCGATCAGTCCCCGACCATCTCGTCGATCTCCTCCAGCCCGTCGTCGGTGATCCGGAACTGGACGCTCTCGCCGGCGGGCTTCGCGCGGTGTTTCTCCAGCGTCGCGCGTCGCTTGCCTCCCCGGAACCGGTCGATTCGCAGCACCGTTCCGGTCCAGTGTTCGAGCGTGTTGCCCCCCAGCGCGCGGGTCATGTCCGCGTCGGGGTCCGAGAAGACCTGGTTGGTGATCGCGACGGCCAGATCGTGTTTCCGGGCGAGCGCGAGCAGGTGGGTGATCTGGCGGGCGACCGCCCGCAGGGCGTCACCCTCGCGCTCGTCCTCGGTGCGCTGGAGCCTGTAGAAGCCGGTGGCGCTGTCGAGGACGATCAGCGAGACCCCGCTCGCGAGCTCCTCGACGTCCCGCACCGCTTCCTCCTGTTCGTCGAACGTGTGGGCCTCGCTGATCACGATCCGCGAGGAGAGGCTCTCGATCTCCTCGTCGCCGGCGTTCGCACGAAGCAGCTGCTCGAAGCGGTCGGGCGAGAGCCCCTCGGTGTCGATGTAGGCGACGCGCTCGCCGGCCGCGGCGCACTCGACGGCCGCACACAGCGCGAGGTTCGTCTTGCCGGCGGCGGGGGGGCCGTAGAGCTGGGTGACGGCCCCGCGCTCGAGACCGCCGCCGAGCAGCTCGTCGATCGGGGGGCAGCCGACGGGGATGGCGTCGTTCACGCCGGGGAGTCGGACGATGGGGCCAAAAACGCCCCGGTCCGCGAAAGCGTTTAGCGAGCCGGCCGCGAACCCCCGGCGTGATCGTCGTCGCCACGGGGGACTTCGAGGTCTATCACGGCGTCGTGGGCGAGCTCCGCGAGCGCGGGGTCGCGTTCACGACGGTCGAGCCCGACGATGAGCTGCCCGAGGGTACCGAGACCGTCATCACCGGGCCCGAGGACGACCCGCCGACGGGCGTCGAGTACGTCCGGGCCGATCCCGAGAACCCCCGTGAGGCCGTCGAGACAGCCCTCTCGACGCTGCGGGCGGGCGACGGCCGGACGGTCGTCGGCGTCGATCCGGGCGACCGGCCGGGGATCGCGATCCTGTCGGGCGAGACCGTCGTCGCGGCGTTCCAGGTGCCGCTCGCGGAGGCCGCCGACGTCGTCCGCGAGGAGGTGGCAGGGGGCGTCGATCCCGTCGTGCGGATCGGCGACGGGGCACGCCTCAAGGGCGCGACGATGATCAACGCCCTCGAGGACGCCCGGGTCGAGCTCGTCGACGAGACCGGTACGACCCCCTCTCTCGGTACCGGCACCCGCGGCATGGGCGACGTGCTCGCGGCGGTCAACATCGCCCGGATGGAGGGCGAGGCGGTCGAGAGCCGCGAGATCGAGCCCACCGAGGGCGAGCTCACCGTAATAAAGCGCCGCTCACGCGAGCGTTCGCCGGAGAACCGGGAGATCGACGCGGGGCTGGCGAAACGGGTCGCCCGCGGCGAGCTCACCGTCGAGGAGGCGCTGGAGGAACACCGCGAGGAGTGAGCTCAGACCCCGCAGTCCGGACAGTCGAGCAGCCCCTGAACGTTGATCGCCACGCCGCCACAGGCCGAGCAGATGCCGCGCTCGGTGGCCGTCCCCTCGATCGCCGCCGATGGTTCGTGCGTCGCCGTCATTGCCCGTATCGAACTTCCCGGTCCGTATAACCGTTCTCCTGATATGAATATGACTGTACCATGTGTTTATACGGGTACTAGCCGCCGTTCGCGTCCCGCCACGCCGACTCCGCGAGCGATGCTACCTCCCGGATCGCCAGCCCGGCCTCGCCCGCGGCGGCCGCCGCGTCGTCGTACTCGGCGCTGACGTCGTAGACCGCGCCCGACTCGTCGCTCGCGACCTTCACGTCGATCTCGTGAGTCCCGTCATCGAGTTCGAGGGTCACGCTCTCGATCTCCCGGCTCGCGACCCAGCGGTGGGTCCCGGGGACCGAACGGACCCCCAGGGTGCCCGTCTCCTCGGCCAGCCGGCGGGCCACCCGTTCGGCGTCCTCGGGCCGACAGATCACCTTCACGAGGTGGCCCGGCCGGGACTTCTTCATCGTCGCCGGCAGCACCGTCACGTCGCGAGCACCGACCTCCGCGAGGGTGGTCTGGAGCCCGCCCAGCACCTCCGGGGCGACGTCGTCGACGTTGGTCTCGAGAACGACGATCTCCTCGCGCGTGAGCCCCGCTTCCTCCCCCAGGATCGCCCGGAGCACGTTCGGGCGGTCCGCGAGGTCGCGGTCGCCCGCGCCGTACCCCGAGCTCGTCACCCGCAGGCCGGGAAGCGTCTCGACCCCGTCGGCGACGACCGCGAGGATCGCCGCCCCCGTCGGGGTGAGCAGCTCGGCCTCGACGGGCCCGCCCCGGATCGACCAGTCGGCGCGCTCGGCGATCTCGACGGTCGCTGGCCCGGGAACGGGGTAGGTGCCGTGGCTCATCTCCACCGTGCCGCCGCCGGCCGAGAGCGGCGTCGTGACCACCCGGTCGGGGTCGAGATCGGCGAGCAACAGCGCGGCGCCCACGACGTCGGCGATGGCGTCGTCGGCGCCGACCTCGTGGAAGTGGATGGAGTCGAGCTCCTCGCCGTGGACGCTCGCCTCGGCCTCGCCGAGAACGGTAAAGGCCTCGACGGCGCGCTCCTCGACCGCTCCCGGGAGTCCCATCGACTCGACGAGCTCGCACACCTCCCGATAGGAACGGTGTGGCCCCGCGCCCTCGGCGTGCGTGTGGTCGTCGTGGTCCTCGTCGTGACCATGACTCGCCTCACCGTTCCCGTCGCGATCGTGGTGGTCGTGTTCGTCGGCGAGCAGCACGTCCACGCTGGTCGCCCGGATCCCCCGCTTCACGACCTCGCTGGCCTCGTAACGCACGTCGAGCGCGTCCTCGGCCGGGACGAGCGCGTCGGGGTCCGCGCCGGCGGCGAGAAGCGCCCCCAGGATCATGTCGCCGCTCGCACCGAGCCGGCCGTCGAACGCAAGCGTCCTCATACCCCATCCCTCGCGCTCGCGGGCAAAAAGCGCACGATGTTCCCAAGCAATAGGGTTTTGTATCCCCTCGTACGTAGCATACCATGCGAAGAAATGACACAGTAGCCCGGTAGGGGTAACACAAGACCTATCGGCGCTGCAATCGGACACACAACCATCCCCGCAGCCCCATCATGAACGAAGTACAACTCGAGGTGGCGAAAGCCTACCCGAACGACTCGGGGAGAGGCATCGCCCGCCTCGACCCGGACACGTTGTTGCACCTGAAGCTGAGCCCCGGAGACATCATCGAGATCGAGGGCGGCGACACCACCGCCGCGAAGGTCTGGCGCGCCGACCGCCAGGACTGGAACACCGACACCGTCCGCATCGACGGCTTCACCCGCCAGAACGCCGACGTCGGCATCGGCGAACGCGTGACCATCCGGAAGGCCGAGGCGACGAAGGCCGAGAAGCTCGTCCTCGCGCCCCCGGAGGAGGCGTCGGTCCAGTTCGGCTCGGACGCGGCGGGCATGGTCAAACGCCAGATCCTCAAGCGCCCCGTCGTCGAACGCGACATCGTTCCCGTCATGTCCTCGACGAACCACCCGTTCATGCGCTCGCCCGGCCAGGCGATCCCCCTCATCGCCGTCGAGACCGAGCCCGAGGGGGTCTGTCTCATCACCGAGGACACCGACGTCGAGCTGCGCGAGGAGCCCATCAGCGGCTTCGAGAAGGCCGGTTCGGGCATCACCTACGAGGACATCGGCGGCCTCCAGAACGAGATCCAGCGCGTCCGGGAGATGGTCGAGCTGCCGATGAAACACCCCCAGATCTTCAAGAAGCTGGGGATCGAGCCCCCGCAGGGCGTCCTGCTACACGGCCCGCCCGGCACGGGGAAGACCCTGCTGGCGAAGGCGGTCGCGAACGAGACCTCCGCGAGCTTCTTCTCCATTGCGGGACCGGAGATCATCTCGAAGTACTACGGGGAGAGCGAACAGCAACTCAGGGAGATCTTCGAGGACGCGAGCGAGGAGTCGCCCGCGATCATCTTCATCGACGAGCTCGACTCGATCGCGCCCAAACGCGAGGACGTCACCGGCGAGGTCGAACGGCGCGTCGTCGCCCAGCTGCTGACGATGATGGACGGCCTCGAAAGTCGGGGCCAGGTCATCGTCATCGCGGCGACCAACCGGGTCGATTCGGTCGACCCTGCGCTGCGCCGCCCGGGCCGGTTCGACCGGGAGATCTCGATCGACGTGCCCGACGAGACCGGGCGCGAGGAGATCCTCCAGATCCATACCAGAGGAATGCCGCTGTCGGACGACGTGAGCCTCTCGGAGCTCGCCGACGACACCCACGGCTTCGTCGGCGCGGACGTCGAGAGCCTCACCAAGGAGGCGGCGATGCGCGCGCTCCGGCGCTACCTCCCCGAGATCAACCTCGACGAGGAGGAGGTGCCCCCCGAGCTGATCGACCGGATGATCGTCAAGCGCGGGGACTTCCGCGGGGCGCTCGGCGAGGTCGAGCCCAGCGCCATGCGCGAGGTGCTCGTCGAGCTGCCGAAGGTCTCGTGGGACGACATCGGCGGGCTCGAGGACGCCACCGACGACGTGAAGGAGAGCGTCGAGTGGCCGCTGACCAACCCCGGCCGGTTCGCCCGGCTGGGGATCGACCCGCCGGCGGGCGTCCTGCTCTACGGCCCGCCCGGGACGGGCAAGACGCTGATGGCCAAAGCGGTGGCGAACGAGACCAACGCCAACTTCATCTCGATCCGCGGGCCCCAACTGCTCTCGAAGTGGGTCGGCGAGTCGGAGAAGGCGATCCGTCAGACCTTCCGGAAGGCCCGGCAGGTCAGTCCGACAGTGATCTTCTTCGACGAGCTCGACGCGCTCGCGCCCGCGCGGGGCGGCGAGGTCGGTTCGAACGTCTCCGAGCGGGTCGTCAACCAGCTGCTGACGGAGCTCGACGGCCTCGAGGAGATGGAGAACGTGATGGTGATCGCCGCGACCAACCGGCCGGACATGATCGACCCCGCGCTGCTTCGCTCGGGACGGTTCGACCGGCTCGTGATGGTCGGCCAGCCTAGCGAGGAGGGCCGCGAGGAGATCCTCCGCATCCACACCGGCGACATCCCGATTGCGGCCGACGTCAGCCTGCGCGAGCTCGCCGAGATCACCGACGGCTTCGTCGGCAGCGACCTCGAATCGATCGCCCGCGAGGCGGCGATGACCGCCCTCCGGGAGGACCACGAGGCCGATATCGTCGAGATGCGCCACTTCCGCCAGGCGATGGACTCGGTCCGACCGACCATCACCGACGACATCCTCGACTACTACGAGCAGATCGAGGACGAGTTCGCCGGCGGAACGACCGAGCCCAACCGCGGGCGCCAGGGCAGCCGGATCGGCTTCCAGTAACCCCGGCCGCTCGTTCTTCGTATCGCTTCTTTTCAGTATATTATATATGCCACAGAAGTTATGTACAGGTAGGAAGAGGTGAAACCGTATGGAGACCGAGGAGGCAACCGGAGAGCGGGTTTCTACCGGCGTCGACGGGATCGAGCTCGGTCCGGACTCGGAGTCCTTCTCACGGGACCTCTCGGACGACGTCTTCAGCCCCGACGAGGTCGAACAGGAGTCGCTCACGGCGGCGGTCGCGGATCGCGTCGAGACGCTGATGCCCGACCGGGCGTTCGTCGACCCGCTGACCCAGCTGCGAGCTCTCGCGCCCGACGGCTACCAGTTCCGAAAGCAGGTGCGCCGACGGCAGGGACGCGGGGGTCGAGCGGTGATGAGCCGCCCGTCGGAGCCCCGACGGCCGGGGCGGGCCGGCGTTCCGATCGGGGCCGGGTAGATGGCGGAGATCCTCCTGCTGATCGATCGCGAGGAGAACCGGCGGCTGCTCGACGAGTGGCTGTCGGACGGACACGAGGTCGTCGGATCGATCCCCGACGACATCCGGTCGCCGGACCTCTGTATCATGGACCAGTGCTCGCTCCAGCGCCACGAGGCGGCGCTCGCGAGCCGGAAGGACGCCGTGGAGCCGGTCTTCCTCCCGTTCCTGCTCGTCGTCTCCCGACAGCAGCTCGGGGAGATCAGCACGGAGGTCTGGTCGCGGGTCGACGCCGTCGTCCAGGAGGGCGTCGACGAGCTGATCACCGCCCCCGTGAAGAAGACGGAGCTCCACGGCCGGATCGAGAGCCTGCTTCGGACCCGCGAGCTCTCGCTCGATCTCCGGGACAGGAACGACGAGCTGCGGACGCTCAACCACATCAACGCCGCCATCCGGTCGGTCAACGGGGCGCTCGTGACCGCCGTCACCCGCGAGGGGATCGAGCGCGAGGTCTGCGAGCAGCTCGCCGAGGCCCCGCCGTATCGTTTCGCCTGGATCGGCGAGCGCGCGGTGACGGGCGGGGCGATCGAGCCCCGGACCGCCGCGGGCGTCGAGGAGGGGTATCTCGACGCCCCGGTCCGCCTCGACGGGACGGAGCCGACCGGGGCGGCCCTCGCCGACGGCGAGGCGCGGTTCGTCCGTCCCGATCGGGCCGACGGGGAGTGGGGCGGGGCGGCCCTCGAACGGGAGTACCGCGCGGTCGCCGCGATCCCGTTGACGTACGGCGAGACGGTCTACGGCGTGCTGGGCGTCTACTCGGACCGCGAGGGGGCGTTCAGCGACGGGGAGCGGGCGGTGCTCGAGGAGCTCGGCGGGACGATCGGCCACGCGATCGACGCCGCCCGGAGCAAGCGGGCGCTGTTCGCCGACACCGTCACCGAGCTCCGGTTCGGGTTCGACGGGACGCCCGCGCCGCTGGTCGCCCTCTCGAACGACGGCCACGACGTCTCCTTCGAGGGGACCGTCGCCGACAACGACGGCGACCTGCTCGAGTTCTACGGGATCGAAGGGTTCGACGAGGCCGTCCGCGACCGGCTCGCCGACGACCCGGCGATCGGCGGGCTCAGGGTCGTCGGCGACGACGACGGGGCGACGCTGGTCGAGCTGCGGGTCGCGGACTCGCTGCTCGCCGAGTTCGCCGACCAGGGCGCGACCGTCGAGTCCCTGGAGATCAGCGGGGGCGAGTGTCGGGTCGTGGTGACGCTGTCACGTTCGGTCGCGGTCAGGACGGTGGTCGAGGGGATCCTCGCGGGCCATCCCGACGGGGAGCTGCGTGCACAGCGCCAGGTCGAGCGTTCGGGGACGACCCGCCGGGCGTTCCGCGCGGCCCTCGAGACCAACCTCACCGAGCGCCAGCGCGAGGTGCTGCGGGCGGCGTACCTCTCGGGCTTCTTCGGCTGGCCCCGCGAGAGCACCGGCGAGGAGGTCGCAGAATCGCTCGGGATCACCCCCTCGACGCTCCACCAGCACCTCCGGGTGGCCGAACGGAAGCTGCTCGACGCGTTCTTCGATCACGAGACGAACGCCTGAGGCCAGCGTCACCGGCTCGGGGCTTTCGTGATCACCGTCCGGTTTTAGGTGGCTGGATCGTCTCGAACCGGGCATGACAGTGATCGCGCTGCTGAGCGTCGCGCCAGTCACCGAGGAGGGCATGGCCGACGAGGTCGCGAAGGCCGTCGAGGCCCTCGAGGAGTTCGACGTGAGCTACGAGACCAACCCGATGGGCACCGTCATCGAGGCCGAGACCACCGACGAGCTGTTCGCCGCCGCGCAGGCGGCCCACGAGGCGGTCGACGGCGACCGGGTGAGCACCGTGCTGAAGATCGACGACAAGCGCTCGAGCGACGCGAGCGCCGACCAGAAGGTCGCGGACGTCGAGGAGGCGCTGGGCCGCGAGCCCCGGGGCGACTGACGACCGTCACGACCAAGGGGAACGGCCGCGCAGTCGGGGGTATGGACAGTCTGAACCGCATGTCGCTGGAGCTCGTCGACGAGGCGATCGACTTCGCCGACGAGCTCGACGTCTTCGTCTCGGAGCTCGACACCGAAACCACGGTCCTCGACTTCGGCGTGGAGTCCGACGGCGGGCTCGAGGCCGGCCTGTTGCTCGTCGAGATCCAGACGGCGGGCCTGGCGACCGTCCAGACCCGCATGGACGAGGTCGGGGGCGTTCCGATGCCCTTCGTCGAGTTCTCGACCGACCAGCCCGAGCTGGCGGTGCTCTGCTCGCAGAAGGCCGGCTGGGAGCTCGGCGTCGAGGACTTCGAGGGGCTGGGCTCAGGACCGGCCCGCGCGCTGGTCGCCGAGGAGGAGGAGTTCGCCCGCGTGGGCTACGAGGACGTCTTCGAGTTCGCGGTGCTGGCCGTCGAGAGCGAGAACCTCCCGACCGCGGCCGCCGCAAAGCAGGTCGCCGAGCTGACCGGCGTCGACCCCGGCGCGGTCTTCCTGCCGGCGTTCTCGACGGCGAGCCTCACCGGCAGCGTCAACATGGCCGCCCGGGCCGCCGAACTCGCGGTCTTCCGGCTCTCCGAACTGGGCTACGACCCGCTCGACGTCGTCAGCGCGAGCGCGAGCGCGCCCGTCGCGCCCGTCGCCGGGAGCGAGGAGGCCGCCATCGGTCGGACCAACGACGCGCTGGCCTACGGCGGCCGGGCCCACGTCGTCGTCCGCGAGGAGTTCGACCGCTTTTCCGAAGTGGCCTCGACCGCCTCCGAGGAGTACGGCCGGCCGTTCGTCGAGATCTTCGACGACGTCGACTGGGAACTCTACGACGTCCCCGAGTCGATCTTCGCGCCAGCGGAGGTGACGGTCGACGTTCTAGGCGGCGAGACCTACCACTACGGCGAGCGAAACGAGGAGCTCCTCACCAGTAGCTTCGGGCTATGAGGGTCAAGTCGGTGCCCGAGCCGCCCGGCTCGATCGACGCCCTCGGGGCGATCCGGCGGGCCGTCCCGCTGGTTCCCGAACCCGAGGCGAGCTGCTGTGACCGGCTCGCGGCGAGCACCGCGATCGATCCCGAGGCAGCGAGCGACTGGCTGACGTTTCTCAAGGGCCTGGAGCTCGTTCGGGAAAGCGAGTCGGGCTTTCACCGGACGCGCGAGGATCCCGATCTCGGGGAGGCACTGCTCTCGGGCGTCTACGGCGCCCGCGAGGTCCGGGAGATCCTCGAGGAGGCCGGGGAGGTGCTTGCCGCCGAGGAGGTCGCCGAACGCTTCGACGCGATACCGCGCTGGGAGCGCCACCACCACCGCGACCCCGAGGCCGTCTGGCGCGAACGGGTCGAACGGCTGCTCGACTGGCTGGTGCTGGTCGGGCTGGCGGAGCGTCGGGACGGGGAGTACGTCAGTCGGTCGGGTTCACGCCGGTGACGGTGCCGACGCCCTTGCTCTGGCCCTCGCGGAAGACGAAGCGCTGGCCCTCCTCGACGAGGTAGGGCCGGAACTTGAAGCGCACCCGCGTGGTGCCGGTATCGCCCGGGAGCAGGCGTCCCTCCGAGGGCGTGAAGACCCCCGCCTCGCTGATGGTCTCGAGGTGGATCACCGGTTCGTAGCCCGTCCCGATCCGGGTCGGGTGGTTGAGCACCATCACCTCGGCCTCGAACTCCCGGACGGGTTCGGGGTCGGCTTCCCGAGGGAGGAGCACCATCCCCCGTTCGATGTCGGCTTCCCTGACCCCCTTGAGCGCGATCCCGACGATCCGCCCCGAGCGGGCCTCGTCGACGCGGTGGTAGTGCATCTCGATCGATCGGGCCTCGACCTCCGCGAACGAGCCGTCGGCCAGCGGACCGAGGAGGAGCTCGTCGCCGGCCTCGACGACGCCCGACTTGACGGTGCCCGAGGCGACCGCGCCGACGCCGGTGACGGAGTAGGTGCGGTCGATGTACATCCGGAACTCGCCGTCCTCGCTCGCGCGCTTGGGGAGCCGTTCGAGGATCGCGTCCATCGAGTCGATCCCCTGGCCGGTGACGGCGCTCGTCCGGAGGATCGGCACGACCGTCTCGTCGATCTCCTCGAGGGCCGCGCTCACGCCGTAGCGTGCCACCGGCAGGGGGGTACGCCCCACGTCCCGGAGCAGGCGCTCGACCTCGCGGGCCACCTCGTCGAGGCGCTCCTCGTCCACCAGGTCGGCCTTCGTGATCGCGACGATCGTCGGCAGGTCGGTCGCCAGCAGGACGCCCAGATGCTCGCGGGTGGTCCGGGTGGGCCCGTCGTCGGCCGCCACCGTCAGCAGCCCGTAATCGAGCTTCTGACCGACCAAGCCTCGAATCGTGGTTCGGAGCCACGGCTCGTGGCCCACGGTGTCGACGAACGAGACCAGCCGGTCGGATTCCCGAACGACGTTCGCGCGGTCGTCCTTGCGGTGGGGGTTGTCCATCCGGACGGGCTCGCCGTCGCGAAAGCCGTAGACGGCATAGGAGAGGTCCGCCGAGAGGCCGCGCTCGACCTCGTGGGGCTGGACGTCGAGGAAGCCGCGGGTGCTGCCCTCGCCGTCGTCGCGCTGGCCGGTCACCAGCGACCCCACGAGCGTGCTCTTGCCGTGGTCGACGTGGCCGGCGGTGCCGATCACGACGTGGTCGTCGTCGGTCTCGAGCATCGCGCCGTTTCGGAGGGTCGCGACTCCCACGAGTCCGTCCCCGCCGTCCGCGCTGTCCACCCCCCACGTCTGGACGTCGTGGATGTGGGCGCTCGCCTCCTCGGCGAGCAGCGAGAGGACGTCCATCGACTCGGAGAAGGCGTCGGGGCTGATGCCGGCGATCCCGCCCGCGTCGGTGACGCCGACGACGTAGGTCGCCTCGCCATCGCCCGACAGCACGCGATGGCGCAGCTGTGCGGCCAGACTCTCCATTCGGCCTTCTTGGAGGTGCTCGGTCCGGGTGAGCCGTTCCTTGAACTCGACGCGCCCACCCTCCCTCTCGCCGTGTTCGATCGCCTCGCGCAACACGGCTCGGTCGGGGCTCATGGACAGGGGTTAGCGGGAGGATGACAAAAACTACTCGCTTCGTGGTACCATTGCACACAGTACCGGTTCCGTGACGTCCATACTCAGTCGGTCAGCCGGTCGTAAGCGTTCGAGACCTCCTTGAACGCCTCCTCGCTGCCGCCCCGATCGGGATGGGTGGCCTTGACCTTCTCGCGGTAGGCGCGCTTGATCTCGCCCTCCCCGGCGCCGGGGTCGAGGTCCAGCGTTCGGTAGGCCTCGCGGCGGGTCGGGCCCGAGGAGGTGGGGGGAGCACGCCCGCGGCCCCGGCGAGAACGGGCACCGCCCCGGGCTCGCTGGCGGCCGGCGGCACGCTGGTCCGCCCCCGTCCGGGCTCGGCTTCGGTCGTCGGGCCGGCTGGCGCGTTCGCGCATCCGGGCGGCGAGCCGGCCGGTTCCCTGGTACCACAGCAGGTAGCCGGTTGCGCCGAAGGGCAGCGCGATCGCTAACGGAACCGGCGTCCGGTAGGCCGACGACAGCACGACCATGACGACGGCGGTCCCGGCGAACACCGAGGCGAGCCCGACGAGCAGCCGCGATCCGGTCACGGATCAGTTAGGGAAGCGGGCACCGTAAACGTCCCGCCGGGAGAGTAAAGGGTCCTCCCGGCAGAGGGGGAATATGAGCCAGTCGGGTCTCTGTCAACACTGCGAGAGCGCACCCGCGAGCCACACTTGTCCGAACTGCGGGAGCCTCGTCTGTGAGCGCCATTTCGACCGGGGTAGGAGGGAGTGTGCGAGCTGTTCGGTCGGGATGGGGTAGCTACTTCGCGAGCGACTCGGCCATCCGCCGCGGGAAGCCCTTGAGCAGCTCGAGGAGCCCCATCGGCTCGTCGTCCGCGCGCAGGTGCGAGCGGATCCGCTGGCTGAACATCTCGACGGAGATGATCAGCACGAGGATCACCAGGATCGTCGCCATCATGTTGGTGTAGTTGAACAGCCCCTGCTGGACGGTCAGGATCTCGCCCAGGCCACCCCCGCCGATGATCCCGAGGGTGACGGCGATGCGGACGTTGATCTCGAAGATGTAGAGCGTCCAGGCGATGAACGGCGTCGAGACCTGGCTGAGCATCCCGAAGGCGATCGTCTGGCGCTCGTTCGCGCCGGTGGTCTGGATCGCCTCGATCGGGCCGTCCTCGACCTCCTCGAGTTCGTCGGTGAAGAGCCGCCCCAGGTTGCCGATCGTGTCGGTCGCGATCGCGAGCGTCGCCGTGAAGGGGGTGATTCCGCCGAGCGGGACGTAGATCAGCGCCCAGACCAGCGCGGGGATCGCGCGGATCGAGGACATGACGCCCCGGAAGATGAAGTTGAAGGGGAACGGCGTGACGCGCTCGCTGCCGAGCACGCCGAACAGCAGCGCGAGCGGGAACCCGAGGATCGTCCCCGCAAAGCCCATCGCGAGCGTGATCCCGGCCTCACCCAGGAACGGCACCTCGCCGCCGTAGCCGCCGTAGATCAGGTTTCGGTCGTCGATGAACTCCCAGTAGGCGCCGACGTCGATGAACGGGATCCCGTAGTAGGTCGTCACCGGGAAGTACTGGTTGAGCGCCTCGGCGAACGTCGGGAGGTAGTAGAGCAGCTCGCCGACCGAGAAGCCCACGTCAGAGAGCGCCCGGCTGAACAGCAGCGCGACGACCGCGATCAGGACGCCCGCGCCGGCGGCGCGGATCCGGCGGGCACGTTTTATCTCCTCGTACTTCTCGAGGACGCGGTCGCTCGCGGCGGTGTCGGTGCTCACGAGGTGACCGCCTCCGAGGCGTCGTCGGAGTCGCTGATCAGGCTCTCGGTGTCGATCTCGCCGTAGATCCGGTCGATCTCGTCGACGGTGAACTCGTCGCGGTAGCCGTCGAAGACGAGCTCGCCGTCGGAAAGTCCGATGAAGCGCTGGCCGAACTGCCGGGCGAGGTTCACCTGATGGAGGCTCACCAGCGCGGTGAGCCCGCGCTCGGTGGCGGCCGTTCGGAGGTACTCCATGACCGTCCCCGCGCTCGCGGGGTCGAGGCTCGCGACCGGCTCGTCGGCCAGCAGCGTCGAGGACTCCTGGACGAGCGCGCGGGCGATCCCCACGCGCTGTTGTTGCCCGCCGCTCATCTGGCGGGCGCGTTGGCGCGACTCCTCGAGCAGCCCGACGGTCTCGAGGGCCTCGAGCGCGCGGAGCTTGTCCTCGCGGCTGTTCATCTGCAGGAGGCTCCGGAGGAAGGGCGTCCGCGCGAGCGAGCCCGTCAGCGCGTTGCCGTAGGCGCTCATCTGGCCGATGATGTTGTGCTGCTGGAACACCATCGAGACGTCCTCGCGCGGTCCGGTCACCGGCTCGTCGCCGATGAAGATCTCGCCCTCAGTCGCCCGCGTCAGCCCGTTCAGACACCGAAGCAGCGTCGACTTCCCCGACCCCGACGTCCCGAGGACGACCACGAACTCGCCCTCGGGGATCTCGAAGGAGACGTCCCGGAGCGCGACCGTGTCGCCGAACCGTTTGGTCAGCCCCTCGACCCGTATCGAACTCATTGGCGTGATCCTCGCATGGCGGTCCTAAGAATGGGTTGATTTCGGTCGACTACTCGATGTCGCCGAACTCCAGGTCCAGCGCGTCCATCACGTCCTGGATCGGCTCGTAGTCGTCGATGGAGCCCTCCTCGACGCCGGTGAACCAGAGCTGTTCGTCCTCCTCGGCGTCCTCGTCGATGAGGTCCTCCTCGGTCGCCGAGAGCAGCGCCTCCTCGACGTCGTCCCGGAGGTCGCCCTCCCAGTCCGAGCGCGAGAGCAGCGGCGCGCGGGGGATCGGATCGCTCACGTCGAGCAGCCGGAGCTCGGCCTCGTCGACGGCCGTGCCGGCGTTGTCGGCCTCAGCGGAGATCTCCATGAACTCGTCGGGGAACTGCTCCTCGGGGATGTGGGGCGTCAGCGAGAACGCGCCCACCCCCGCGGCGGCGACCTCGTCGCGGTTGATCAGCGTCTCGCGGGCCTGGTCGTGGTCCGAGTACTCGGCGGTGAAGTCGACCGGGTCGCCGTCGGGGGCGTTCCCGACGTCGAGGCCGCCCTCCTGGAGCATGGACAGCGGGAAGAGGCTCCCGCTGACCGAGAGGTTGTCCGCGAAGCCGACGTTCTCGCCCTCGAGATCCGACAGCTCCTCGATCCCGCTATCGGGGGTCGTCCCGATCAGCGAGAAGTACCGATCGGCGCCGTAGGCCACCCGAATCCCGATCACGTCGACGATGTCGCTGCCGGCGATCGCCACCGAGGGCGAGGCGTCGGCGATCTCGCCGTGGCCGTCGCGGATCGCCGACAGCGTCGCGCTGTAGCTGCTCGTCAGCGTCGAGTCGACCTCCGCGCCGGTCTCCTCCTCGAGGTAGTCGAACAGCGGCGCGTACTGCTGTTCCATGTCCACGTCGGACTCGGCGGGGTTGAGGATGAACCGGATGACGTTGTCCTCCTCCGGGTCGGCGTCCTCGTCGACGCCGTCGTCCCCGCCGTTTCCGCCGTCCTCGCCGCTACAGCCGGCCAGGCCGGCGATCCCGACCGCCCCCGCCGTTTTCAAGAACGCCCGTCGCCCCCGTCCGTCGCCGCTGATCTGACGCATTACCCCCATGTCCGTTTCGGCGGGTAATATTCTTTCTATGAACAGCTACTATCGGTATATACTGACAAACGCCCTCTCCTAAGGATGACTGACGGCGCGAACGGCTTCGAGAACGGATTCGTGTACACGACCGTTCGAGACGACGAGCCCCTGGCTGTCGTGGCGCCAGCGCTCGCCCTCGACGTCCGTGGCTTTCCCGCCGGCGTTCCGCACGAGGTGGACGCCCGCGACGGTATCCCAGGGGTTCGGACGGATGTCGCTCAGCGTCCCGTCGAGCGCGCCGGTCGCGACCATGCCCAGGGTGGCCTGCGCACAGCCGAAGCGGCGCATGTCGCCGAAGCGCTCGACGATCGCCCGCACCGCGTCCGCGTAGTCCTCGCGGTGGTCGAAGTCCCACCACAGCGTCGGCGAGACGGTGGCGGTTTCGGGGTCGGTCCGGTCGCTGACGCTCACGGGCTCGCCGTTCAGTCGGGTCCCCTCGCTGTCGGCGACGTAGTAGTCGTCGAGCGCGGGCATCGCGTTGGTCGCGGCGACGGGCTCGCCGTCGATCGTCGCGGCGACGCTGGTCGCCCAGACCCGGATGTCCCGCACGAAGTTGTTGGTGCCGTCGATCGGGTCGATCACCCAGGCGGGCCCCTCCTCGGGCACTTCCTTGAGCTCGTCCTCCTCCTCGCCGACGATCGCGTCGTCGGGGAACTCCTCGCGGATCACCTCGATCACTTCGGACTGGGCGTCCCGGTCGGCCTGGGTCACGACGTCGGTCTTCCCGTCCTTCGTCTCGACGGCGATGTCGTCGCGAAAGCGCGAGAGCGCGAGCTCGCCGCCGGCGCGGGCGGCGCGTTCGGCGACTTCGGCTCTGCGGGTCAGGTCGTCCATACGGGCACGGGCGCGGCGATCACCATAATCAGCCCGCTTTTGTCCGCGGGCGCGAACCCCGGGACATGCAGGCGATCAAGGACGGCATCCACGACTACATCGAACTCGACGGGCTCTCCCGGGAGCTGCTCGACACCGCCCCCGTCCAGCGGCTCCGCCACGTCCGCCAGCTCAGCACCGTCTCGCTGGTCTACCCCTCCGCGAACCACACCCGATTCGAACACTCCCTGGGGGTGTACCACCTCGCACGCGTCGCGGCCGACCGCCTCGGGCTCGACCCCGGGGACGCCGAACGGGTGCGGGCCGCCGCCCTGCTGCACGACGTCGGTCACGGCCCCTACGGCCACCAGACCGAAGGGGTGATCGAGCGCCGGCTGGGCCGACACCACGACGAGGTCGGCGACCTCCTGGCGGGCGAGGTCGGCAAGGTCCTCGAGGCTCACGGGCACGATCCCGAGGGGGTCGCGGCCCTGGTCGCCGGCGAGGGACGGTACGGGGACCTGATCTCGGGCGATCTGGACGTCGATCGCCTCGACTACCTGGTGCGCGACGCCCACCACACCGGCGTCCCCTACGGCACGATCGACCACGGGCGGGTGCTGCGGGCGCTTCGCTTTCGCGACGGCGACCTCGTGCTCGCGGCGGGGAACCTCCGGACCGCCGAGAGCGTCCTGATCGCGCGCACCCTGATGACCGCGACGGTCTATTGCCACCACGTCTCGCGGATCGCGGGCGCGATGCTCGACCGGGCCTCGGAGGGGCTGCTCGAGGCGGGCGCGTGCGACCCCGAGCGGTTCGCCCGCTTCACGGATCACGAGCTGCTCGACGCGCTCGCGGCCCGCGGGGAGACGGCCGGGTTCGCCCGCCGGCTGCGCGGGCGCGACCTCTATAAGCGCGCGCTCTGGCTCGACTGGGAGGCGGTCCCCGGCGAGCTGGTCGACCTCGAGTACGGGACGGTGCGGGAACTCGAGGGCGAGATCGCGGCGGCTGCCGGCTGTGACCGCCGCGAGGTGATCCTCGACGTCCCCGCCCGGCCCTCGATGCCCGAGGCCGGGATACGCGTCGTGGTCGGCGACCGGGTCGAGCCCCTCTCGGATGCCTCCTCGCTGGTCTCGGGGCTCGACGCCTGCGTCCGCGACGGCTGGCGCCTCGGCGTCTACGCTCCCGAGGGCGAGGTCGGGGCGGTCGAGGCGGCCGCCCGGCGCGTCCTCGGGATCGACGAGGGGGCTACCGGTAGCGGTTCAGACGCTTTTTGAGGCGTTTCGCGGCCTCGCCGGCGGCCTTCTCGAACCCCTCGTCCTCGTTGGGCCCGCCCTCCGCCGCGAAGATGATCCCCCGCGAGGAGTTGACTAGCCCCACCCCCTCAGCGAGCCCGAACTCGACCGCGGCCTCTGCGTCCCCGCCCTGCGAGCCGACGCCGGGCACGAGGAAGGGCAGGTCCGGAACCTGTTCCCTGAGTTCCTCGAGCTCCTCGGGTGCGGTCGCGCCGACCACCAGCCCGACGTTGCCGTTGCCGTTCCAGAGGTCCGCGAGCGCGGCGACCCGCTCGTAGACGGCCTCGCCGGAGGCCAGTTCGAGGTCCTGGAGGTCGCTCCCCCCGGGGTTCGAGGTCCGACAGAGCACGAACACGCCCGCACCCTCCCGCGAGAGGAACGGCTCTAGAGAGTCGCGGCCCATGTAGGGGTTGACGGTGATGGCGTCCGCGGCGTGGGCGCGGTCGCCAACGAGCCCCGCGTACTGACGGGCGGTGTTGCCGATGTCGGCGCGCTTGGCGTCGAGCACGACGGGAACGCCCTTGCCGTGGGCGTAGGCGATCGTCTCGGTCAGCGCGCGCCATCCGTCGTCGTCCTCGTAGAAGGCGGCGTTGGGCTTGTAGGCGGCGGCGTGCTCGTGAGTCGCGTCGATGATCCGGCGGTTGAACGCCCACCGGGGCAGGTCGCGGTCCCGGAGATGGTCGGGGAGCCTGCTCGGGTCGGGGTCGAGGCCGACACAGAGGACCGAATCGCGCTCGCGGATCCGCTCGCCGAGCCGGTCGAAGAACGTCGCGGTCATACCTCGCGCCTCGCGGGGCGGCGACTACAAGCTTCCCGTTCGGACACGCTCAAATGCAGGGGGCCCATATGGGTGATATGGCACTCAGAGCGGTCGTGTTCGATCTCGATTACACCCTCGCCGTGGTGTCTCGCGACCGGTCGACGCTGCTGGCGGAGGCCTCGGAGACGACCGGGATCCCCGTGGGGTTCTCCCGGGAGGAGTACGGCGCGGCCCACCAGCGGGCCCACGCCCACGAGACGCGCGGCCCGATCTTCGCGGAGCTGCTCGGGGAGGGGGAGTCGGGCGAGGCCCTCGCGGAGGCCTACCGGAACGCGATCGCCGACTGCCTCGAGCCGATCGACGGGGCCGAGTCGCTGATCGCGGAGCTCGGGGAGCGGTACGCGGTCGGCCTGCTCACCAACGGGCCGATCGAGGCCCAGCGCGACAAGCTCCGGACGCTCGGCTGGGAGGGGTTGTTCGACGCGGCCGTCATCACGGGCGAGCTCGAGGAGGGCAAACCCCACCCGAGGGCGTTCGAGGCGATCCTGGAGGCCCTGGAGGTCCCGCCCGAGGAGGCGGTCTACGTCGGCGACAGCGTCGAGGCCGACGTCGCCGGCGCCGCCGAGGCCGGCATCACCGTCGTCCAGGTGCTTTACCCCGGCGGGCCCGACCCCGACCCGCGCGCGGACGCCCACGTCGACCGGGGGGACCTCGTCGAGGAGCTCCCCGAGGTCGTCGCTCAGTTCGACTGAGCCGCCCACCCGACGACCGACACGGCACGCTTGACCTCCGCCCCGTTCTCGACGAACACGAGCGTCTTCGGGGGGCGAGTCCCCTTCGGCCGCACCCGCAGTCCCTCATCCTCGGCGACTTCCACGACTTCCTCGCTCGCCGCGAGCTCGACGTGCGCGCGGTCGGGGTGAACGTAGACCGAACAGAGCTGGCGGTCGTCGCCCGGCTCCCCCTGTTCCTGCCCGAACTCGATCGCGTAGGCGAACGCCCCCTCGGCGGTCGGCTCGACGTCGTGGTTCGCCTCGACCACCGAGAGGGAGGCGAGCGGCCCGTCGTCCCGGCCGTCGAGTTCGCTCGCGAGCAGCTGGGCGATCCGGGTCCCGCTCTTCAGGCGTTCCTCGACCATACCCGACGTACCGTCGCAGGCGGGTTAGCCCTCCCGGTTCAGCGTCGCGCGGATCGCGGGCAGCTCCTCGCTCACGTCGATCCCCTCGCGGCGCGCGAAGACCACCGCCGCGACCTCGATGGTGACCCCGAGCTCGCCCTGGAGCTCGTTGATCCGGGCGACGGCGGCCCGTTTCTCGACGCCGCCGGCGACGACCCGTTCGAGGACGCGCTCGAACGGCGATCGCTCGACGAGCACGTCCTCGTCGGGCGCGAACCCCTCGGGCACCTCGACGTCCTCGACGGAAAAGGTGGCCGCCAGCTCGCCGTCGTCCCGTTCGAGCAGCCCCTCGCTCACGGCGACGTCGATCAGGCGTTTGGCCTGATCCGGCGAGAACCAATCGCGATCCAGCGAGAGGGCGACGACGAAGCGGCTCTCCTCCATCCGGCCCGTCCCGGCGCCCTGGAACGGCGCGGCGACGGCGACCCGCAGACTCATTTCCCGACGGTGGCGCGGCGAGGGCCCTAAGCGGTTCGGATGCGATCCACTTTAGTAGCCACCGGCTGTTCTCCCATCCATGAACGATCACGGCCGTTCGACGCGGAAGCGGACCGGCGGGCGACTGCGACCGATGAAGAAGCGAAAGAAACACCAGATCGGGCGCGGCCCCACCGAGACGCAGGTCGGCGAGAAGAAGTTCAAGACCATCGACGCCCGGGGCAACAGCCGGAAGGTCCGCGCGATCGCGACCGACGTCGCGAGCGTCTCGGTCGACGGCGAGGTCCGAAGCGCGTCGATCCAGGACGTCGTCGAGAACCCCGCGAACCCCAACTACGTCCGCCGGAACATCATCACGAAGGGCGCGCTGATCGAGACCTCGGAGGGTCCCGCCCGCGTCACCTCCCGTCCCGGCCAGGACGGCCAGGTCAACGCCGTCCTCGAGGAGTAGTCGCCCGTTTCTGCGATCCGATCCTTCTTCGCCCGTCAGCTACGGCCGCGGCGCGGCCTTCTGGAGAGCCGTCTCGGCGATGTTGCCCCCGTAGTCCGCCGTTCTGGAGAGCGAGTCGACGACCAGCCCGAGGAACTGCGCCTGGTGGGCGTCGTCGAGCTCGCGGATCTCGTCGTCGACCGTCCGGGTGTGTTCATCGAGCGCCTCGACGTCCTCGCGGGCCTGGTTCGCGAGCCGGGTCGCCCGCCCGCTGTCGTCCTCGAGGAAGGCGTCCATCGACTCCTCGACGACGGCGACGCTGTCCTCGTGCAGCGCCGTCAGCGCCTCGGCGACCTCCTCGGGGATCTCCCCGAGGTCGAGCGCGATCGTCGCGATCTTCGAGGAGTGGTCGGCGATCCGCTCGAGCTGGCGGGCGCTCGAGTGGTAGTCGAAACACGCCTCCCGGCCGAGCCCGATCTCCGCAGCGGCACCGGGGTTTCGGAGGGTGGAGCGGAAGACCCGCGAGACCATGAACCAGAGCCGGTCGACGTCGTCGTCGCGCTCGATGACGTCGGCCGCGAGCTCGTCGTCGTCCTCGATCAGCGCCTCGACGGCGTCGGCGAGCATCGTCGTCGCGATCAGGCGCATCCGCGTGACGGCGTTGTGCACCGAGAGCTGGCCCGAATCGAGCAGGTCCTGAAGCACGACGTTCTCGCCGGTCTCCTCGACGACCTCGAGGCCGACGAGCGCCTGGGTCGCGTCGCGGACGCTGCGCCGTTGGTCGGCCGTGATCTGGTCCGTCTCGAGGTGGATGACGTCGAAACCGCTGACGTACATCGTCACTACCGCCCGCGTGAGGTCCCGTCCGTGGAGGTCGCCGATGTCGAGCGAGCCCTCGACGGCCTCGTCGCCCCGGCGCGGCGAGAGCAACAGCGACTCGCCGTCGGGGTAGAACGCGACTTCCGTCCCCGCCTCGACGCCGTTCTCGGTCGCCCACTCCTTGGGGATCGAGACGGTGAACGTCGACCCCCCGGTGACCTGTACCTTCCTCGTATCCATACGGACCCCTCGCGGCCACAGCACAATAAACACACCAGGAGCTATAGATCGGTACCGAGTCGCCGGCCCGACTATGGGTTTCGTTCGCATCTCCGGCGGGTGTGGCGTGTCGATCCCCACAATACATATCACTATATATCGATCATAGTAGAGTATTTAGAGGTATGTCGGCTCCTAGCCGATGATGGCGGAGTCCGCATGGCACGAACGGGGGGTGACACGTCGGGCGTTGCTTTCGACCGTCGGGGTCGGGCTCGCCGGCTCGGCCGGCTGTCTCGCGCGCGGCGAGGACAGCGGGCTCGAGGGCGAGATCAACATCGACGGGAGCAACACCGTGTTGCCCCACAGTGCCGCCGTCGCCGAGGAGTTCCAGTGGCAGAACAACCGGGTCCAGATCCCGGTCCAGGGTTCGGGGACGGGCGCCGGCTTCCAGCGGTTCTGTACCGGCGAGACCGACATCCAGAACGCCAGCCGGGAGATCCTCCCCGAGGAGGAGGAGCTGGCGGCGGAGAACGGCATCGAGTACCTCGAGATCGAGGCGCTGCTCGACGGGATCGCGGTCTGGGCCAACCCCGAGAACGACTGGTGTGACTGTCTCACCGTCGAGGAGCTCAACGCGATCTGGGAGTCCGGCTCGACCGTCGAGACCTGGAGCGACGTCCGCGATGAGTGGCCCGACGAGGAGATCGCCCTCTACGGGCGGGACTCGGCGTCGGGCACCTTCGACTACTTCACCGAGGCGATCAACGGCGAGTACGGGAACATCCGGACGGACTACTCCGAGAGCGCCGACACCAACGTGATCGTCCGTGGGGTGCGGGGCAACCAGTACGCGCTCGGCTTCGGCGGCGCGGGCTACTACTACGAGAACGAGGACGACCTCAAGCTGCTGGGCGTCGACGACGGCGAGGGCTGTGTTCGACCCACCACCGAGAGCATCGAGGACGAGAGCTACACGCCGTTGAGCCGGCCGATGTACGTCTACCTCCGACGAGATCAGCTCACACGCGAGGAGTTCCGGGCGTTCGCCCGGTTCTACTTCGAGGAGGACGAGACCGACGACGAGGGGCTGACCTACACCCAGACCGCCGCGCGGAGCGTCGGCTTCTACGCGATCCCCGAGGAGACCGTCGAGGAGAGCAGCCGGGAGCTCGAGGACACGATCGAGGAGGTCCAATGAGCGGCGCGGACCTCACTCGCGGGGGGAGCGACATCAACAGCCGGCGGAACGACGCGGTCCGCTGGGTGTTCTTCGCGTGTGCGGCGCTGTCGATCCTGACGACGTTCGCGATCGCGCTCGTGCTGATCGAGGGCTCGATCGACTTCTTCGGCGACGTCTCGATCGTCGAGTTCTTCACCACCACCGAGTGGTCGCCGATCATCCAGCCGAGAAGTTACGGAATCCTCCCGCTGATCTGGGGCACGCTGATCATCACCGTCGGTTCGGCGCTGGTCGCGATCCCCGTCGGAACGGCGACCGCGATCTACCTCTCGGAGTACGCGAGCTCGCGGGTCCGCTCGATCGTCAAGCCCACCCTGGAGATCCTCGCGGGGATCCCGACGATCGTCTACGGCTTCTTCGCGCTCTCCTTCATCACGCCGCGGCTCCAGGGCGTCTTCCCCCAGACGGGGACGTTCAACGCCGCCGCGGGCGCGATCGTCGTCGGCGTGATGATCATCCCGATGGTCTCCTCGCTGTCGGAGGACGCCATGAGCGCCGTCCCCGACTCGCTGCGGGAGGCGGCCTACGGGCTGGGCGCGACCGAGTACGAGGTCTCGACGCAGGTCGTCGTGCCCGCCTCGATCTCGGGCGTGCTCGCCTCCTACGTGCTCGCGATCAGCCGGGCGATCGGCGAGACGATGGCCGTGACGCTCGCGGCGGGAATGAGCCCGAACATCACGTTCAACCCCTTAGAGCCCATCCAGACGATGACCGCCTACATGGTCCAGGTCGGCATCAGCGACGTCTCGGTGGGCTCGATCGGCTACCAGTCGCTGTTCGCGGTCGGCATGACGCTGTTCGTCCTGACCCTGTCCATGAACGTCTTCAGCATGTGGGTACGCTCGCGCTACCGGGAGGAGTACCAATGAATTCCGTCGTACGGAACGACGCCCAGCCCACGCGGATCGCACAGGGGGGGTTCGAATGAGTACGGACACCGGCTCCGAGAGTCCCTTCGCCTCCGCCGGCGACGTCGACCGCAAGCACCTGATCGGGCGGGTCTTCGTCGGGATGTGCTTCCTCTCGACGCTCGTGGGCATCGTCGCGCTCGGGTTGTTGCTCGCCGACGTCGCCTACGAGTCGTGGGGCTGGGTCACCTGGGAATTCCTGACCTACCCGCCCTCGCGCACCATCGAGAACTACCTGCCCGGGGGACGCGGCGCGGGGATCTTCCCCGCACTGATCGGCTCGATCCTCCTGATCGCGCTGACGGCGATCTTCACCGTCTTCCTCGGCGTCGGCGCGGCGGTCTACCTCGAGGAGTACGCCCCCGACAGCCGCTTTACGAGCTTCATCGAGGCGAACATCTCGAACCTCGCGGGCGTCCCCTCGATCGTCTACGGCCTGCTGGGACTGGCGATCTTCGTCCGGGCCTTCCAGCTGGGCTCGAGCCTCATCGCCGGGGCGCTCACCCTCACCCTGCTGATCCTGCCGATCGTCATCGTCTCGGCCCAGGAGTCGCTGCGGGCGGTGCCCGACTCCCAGCGCCGGGCGGCCTACGGCGTCGGCGCGACCCAGTGGGAGGTGATCCGCGACGTGGTGCTCCCGTCGGCGATGCCCGGCATCATGACCGGGACGATCCTCGCCCTTTCGAGGGCCATCGGCGAGACCGCACCGATCCTGATGGTCGGCGCGGCGACCTCGATGTTCACCGCACCGTACAGCCTGACCGGCCCGTTCAGCGCGATGCCGATGCAGATCTTCGACTGGGCGCGCCTGCCACAGGACGACTTCCAGCACGTCGCGGCCGCCGGGATCGTCGTCCTTCTCACCGTGCTGCTCGCGATGAACGCCGTCGCGATCTACATCCGCCACCGCTTCGAGACCCAACTATGAGCGACACAGACACCCCCTCGATCGATACCAGCATCGACGCCGAGACCGACCGCGCCACTGGCGACACGACGGTCGTCGAGTCCGACGAGCTCGCCGTCTACTACGGCGACGAGCAGGCGCTCCAGCCCACCTCGATGGAGATCCCCGAAAAACAGGTCACGGCGATCATCGGGCCCTCGGGCTGCGGGAAGTCGACGTACCTCCGGTGTATCAACCGAATGAACGACCTGATCGACGTCGCACGCGTCGAGGGCGAGATCCGGTTCAAGGGCAAGAACGTCTACGACGAGGACGTCGACCCCGTCGCGCTGCGCCGGAAGATCGGGATGGTCTTCCAGAAACCGAACCCCTTCCCGAAATCGATCCGGGACAACGTCGCCTACGGCCTGAAGATCCAGGGCAAGGACGACGACGTCGACGCGCAGGTCGAGCAGGCGCTCAAGCGGGCGGCGCTGTGGGACGAGGTCAAGGACAAGCTCGACACCTCCGGGCTCGACCTCTCGGGGGGCCAACAGCAGCGTCTCTGTATCGCCCGGGCGATCGCGCCCGACCCCGAAGTGATCCTGATGGACGAGCCCGCGAGCGCGCTCGACCCCGTCGCGACCAGCCAGATCGAGGACCTGATCGAGGAGCTCTCGCGGGACTACACGGTCGTGATCGTTACCCACAACATGCAGCAGGCGGCGCGGATCAGCGACAAGACCGCCGTCTTCCTCACCGGGGGCGAGCTCGTCGAGTTCGGCAACACCAACACGATCTTCGAGAACCCCGAGAACCAACGGGTTGAAGACTATATCACCGGTAAGTTCGGATAAGAATGCCACGCAAGGAATACCAACAGAAGCTCGACGAGCTGCGCGAGGACGTCCTCTACATGGGCGAGGTCGTCCAGGAGCGCCTGCGGATGGGGCTCGCGGCCCTCGAGAGCAAGGACGACGAGCTGGCCAACGAGGTGATCGAGCGCGACTACGAGGTCAACGAGATGTACCTCGAGCTCGAGCGGAAATGTACGGACCTGATCGCGCTCCAGCAGCCCGTCGCCGGCGACCTGCGCTTCATCGCCGCCTCCTTCAAGATCATCACCGACCTCGAACGGATCGCCGACCTCGCGACCAACCTGGGAAACTACACCAAACAGGCGACCCGCGACCTCTACCCCGACGTCGACGTTCAGGGGATCGGCAGCGTCACCCTGGAGATGATCGAAAGCGCGCTGGCCGCCTACGCCGACGAGGACGTCGAGGCCTGCTATGCGATCAACGACCGGGACGACGACCTCGACGAACGGTGTGAACGCGCCAGCGAGATCGTCGTCCGGGACCTGATCGAGACCGAGCTCGGCAACGGCACCGACGAGACCGAGGTCGAAAACATGCTCCAGGACGTCTCGCGGCTCCTGTTGACGATCCGTGATCTGGAACGTGTCGGCGACCACGCGGTCAACATCGCCGCACGCACCCTGTATATGGCCGAGAACGACGACGAACTCCTGTTCTAGGGCCTTTTTACAGGAGGTCCTCGCTCACTCCGTTCGCTCGAACCCCCTACAAAAAAGCCGGCGCGGCGAAGCCGCGCCGGTCCGCCACGTGGTCGGGCCGATCAGTCGAGGCGAGCGGGGCGTTTCGAGAGGTAGATCCCGAGGACGAGGAGCCCCGGAAGCACGCCCAGCAGGAAGCCCCAGAAGACGCCGGAGCCCCACCACGGCGCGCGGTCGACTCCCCGATTGGCGCCGTCGATGTAGGTCCAGTAGCCCGTCGAGCCGGCGAGCAGCATGAGGACGAACACGCCGACGAAGGTGTAGGTGCCCTCGACCTGGAGTAGAAACACAATCTATATTTTGGATCTAGTATTTAATGCCTTCTGTAATATGTTGAAGAACAACTAACGTAGATTATCAATAGAAATATTTCCATCATCTGTGTCATCTATAAGCTCCAAAAGATCATCTTTATTGTCAACAACTTCTAAATTAGATAGATAAATAATAGTCGTATAAATAGGAATGAGGAATTGTTCAGTTTTTATTCTATTATTTCGGTGGTTTTTCTTCGACACTTCGTATAATAAATCTCAGATATGTGGTAAAAATAGAGTAGGAACTACGTTAGAATTGTTTGTATAGTTTGGTTGTAGTGCTACCATAGGTTCTGATAGATCCCTTCCGATCAATTCAAATCGATCCATACACTCTTTCAAACGTAGCTCGTTATCTTCGTGTATGCATTCAATTCCAGTTTTTTTGATCCTATAGAGGACTGTCTCTAAGTTTTTCCTAGGGATATTAATGCTTTGTAACGATTGACAGGAGTCATACTTTATAAATCCGATATCTCTTTCTTTAACATGCTTATCTGCTCCTATGCGAAATACAGGGTCGTTTGGAGAACTAATTCGGCTGCCGATTGAGATATCCCAATCTGTAATAGTGATCTCTTTCGGCAAATTAGAGAGATCAATATCAGTGATATAAACATTATTTTTTATTCCAATATTTTTTGCTCGTACTATATTCGATGTATCATTGTCGTGTTTATTTGTTTTCTTATCTAAAATTTCTCGTGAAATATTCCTGCGTAACTCGTTCATTATAAATTCTGTTGATGATTTCCGGACAATTGTAGTTTGTAAACCAAGAGGGTCTTTTAGTCCTAACCCCATCGATCTTTCAATAAGGATGAGGGAGAGAATAATAGATATCCCGGCAAAAAAGGCTATGAGTAGAGCCAGTAGCTCTTCAGCTATCCCTTCTAAAGCCCCGAAGGCTGCAACTATGAGACCCAAAACAGAAGTAATCAGTATAGACCTCATTAAAAACACATTTATCGAAAGGTACTCAGAAACCTGCCCAGTTCCCACATTATTGTTTAGCTGATTTATAAGAAATGTATATACGGCTGTACTGATAGTTATTATCCCAATAAATACAGGTATAAAAGTATTTACCTCAATTATGTCTAAAGAAGCATCTTCGCTAAAGAAACCAAAAGTGATTGCAGCAACCAATAATAATATAATTGGTAAATAAGCGTATGAGATTATTCCTAACGAGGGGAGCCTCCTGGCAGCTCCCTTACCAGATGCATAGATACCGATAAGTAATCCAGAAAGTCCGAATTGGAAAATAGTTCGTAATAATATATACCATGACCGAAAGTGTAGAGAATTAACAGGGTTAGTGACGAGCCTTGTGCTTTGGCCCCAAGTTAAAAGCCAAATAGGAAGTATGAATACTAAGAGTGAAACAACAAACATAGCAAAAATGATGAATAAAATATGAATGATATCAAATATATAAAGGAGATCTAAGAAGAGAGGTTTATATCCTACAAATAGTATGACAAAGATCACAATCAATAATCCAGACCACACTAAAGCCCAATATCCTAGCCGATCTAACAAGGCAAGAATTCGTTCTTGAATGTTATTCCCAGATAACATTGATATATAAATTAATATAAAACCGATAATATTCAGATATCTATTACTATCTCCGTAAATGGAAAAAGAGAATGATAGGAGACCAAGTAATCCAGATACAAAATAGACCCACCAGTATAGATGGAGGCGTTTAAGGATCACGTCAAGTACTAATAAAATAGACAGTACAAAGGGTATAAAAATGGCCAAGAGAGCTAATAGTGTATAGATCATAGGTAGAATTGAGCCACAGTTGTCTTTATAATTGTTACTAACTGTAGTCTATTTTCTAAATAATTATTATCTGGTAGTTCAAAAGTGCGAGGGAAGGGATTTGAACCCTCGAACCCCTACGGGAGCGGGTCTTAAGCCCGCCACTTTTGGCCAGGCTCAGCCACCCTCGCGCATACTGTCCTCTCTCCGTCGTTCAAAAGTGCGTTTCGGTCCGTGAATAGAGGAAGCGACGGCTACCGACCAGACAACGGGCGGACTGGCGCGGCTCCGCCGTGCCAGCCTTTTTGTCGCCAGAAACCGCCGGTTTCTGGCTGCTAACCAGAACGCTTCGCGTTCTGGTGATGTAGTCAGAGCAAAGCTCTGACTGCCTGCCGGACGTAGTCCGGCAATGGAGGAGATTTTTCGAGGAGTGGTGCCCGCAGCGCCCGAAGGGCGCGAGGACACCCGACGACGAAAAAGGTCCCTCAGACGGAACGGCGTTCCTTGGCCTTGGGCCGGAGGTTGCCGTAGCCACATTTCCGGCAGCGCTCGGCCTCCCGGGAGTTGCGCGCGTTGCACTTCATGCAGATCTGTCGCTCGAGCATACGCCGTTCCGCGGTCTCGAATGATGCCATACCCCCCGTTTCCCCGCCGGCGTAGTTAAGGCTTCTCTCCCCGCGGTGTCGACCCGGATCGGCCCGACGGTCAGTCCGCCAGGTCGAAGTAGACCGCCCGCTCCTCCCCGTCGGCGGGCGTCGTCGCCCACGAGACCCCGAGCGTGAGGACGAGCCCGATCGCCATCCCGAACAGCGAGGCCCCCCAGCCGGCGTACGAGCCGGGCACGAACGGGAGGAAGACGCTCGCCAGATAGAACAGCTGGGAGCCGGCGATTCCGGCGGCGATCCCCGCCCTCGTCGTGCCCGTCCAGTAGAGCGCGACCATCACGGGCAGCGCGAGCTGGGCGAACCCGCCGAAGGCCGTCGAGCCGACCTCGAGCAGGCTCGCGGGCTGGAGCAGGCTTGCGAGGAACGACCCTATCGCGAAGACCACCACACCCACGCGGCCCAGCAGGTCCTCGCGGCGCTCGCTGGCCGTGGGGTTGACGAACGGTCGATAGACGTCCCGGGTGAAGTACGACGAGCCCGACAGCAGCATCGAATCCGAGGAGGACATCATCGCGGCGACCGCGCCGGCGATCACGAGCGCGGCGAACCAGACCGGCGTGTACTCCGCGAGCAGCAGGGGGAGGACGTTCGCGCCCTCCGCTGCCTCGACCCCCAGCCCGCGGGCCCACGCGCCGAGCATGAACGCGGGGACGAACAGCGCGAGCACGAGCACGGGCCACAGCGCGAACGTCCGTTTGAGCACGGTCTTCGACTGGGCGACGAAGAAGCGCTGGTTCACTTGGGGAAACATCGCCACCCCGAAGGCGATGGCGACGGCCTCAGTGATGATGAACGCCGGGGTGTAGTAGTCGTCGCCGAGCGCGAGGAAGTCGGGATCGGCGGCGAGCCCCTCGGTTGCGGCCGACGGCCCGCCGACCGAGACCATGATCCACAGGAGGGCGATCCAGACCATGACGAGCATGAATGCCCCCTGCAGGGTGTCGGTCCAGGCGATCCCGCGCATCCCCGCCAGCACGACGTAGACGATCATGAAGACCGTGATCAGCCCCGCGCCGGCCCAGTAGGGCAGCGCGCCGTTGGTCAGCGCCTCCAGGGCGGTGCCCGCGCCCATCTGCTGGAGCATCACATATGGGAAGAGCCAGAAGAGACTGATCCCGGCGACGAGCGCCCGCAGACGGGGCGAGCCGAAGCGATCGCCGAGCATCTCGCCCAACGTGAGATAGCCCCGGTCGCGCCCGATGAGCCACTGTTTGTAGCCGATCAGGTACCAGAGGACGGCAAAGAGAATCCCGTCCATCACGCCCATGACGAGGATCCACTCGGGTCCCTCCCAATACGCGGTGTTGGGGCCGGCAAAGAACGTGAAGGCCGAAAGCAGCGTCGCGAACGTCGTAAAGAGGAGGACGACGGTGCCGAAGGTGCGGCTCGCGAGGTAGTAGTCCTCGGCGGTGCGGTCGGTCAGGCGGTAGGCCGCGACCCCGATCAGCAGCGCCAGGACCAGGTAGCCGACGATGATCCCGAGCTGGATCCCGAGGCTCATGGCGTCCCCTCGATCCAGAGCCCCCAGGCACGCCGCGAGAACAGCCAGAAGACGAACGAGGCCAGCACCATCCAGCCGATATGCCACCACAGCCAGACCGGCAACCCGGCGACCACCGTCGAGGAGCCCCAGAGGAACCACGGGACCGCGAAGACGATCAACAGAACGAACACGATACCCCACGTGTATCGCTCGTATGTCGACACCATCGTTGGTTGTTCGACCGACTACTCGGTTATAAGAGTTACTAACACCTTCTATACACTATATTGAATAGATTTTTTCTTCATAGGTGGATCGGCGGCGGGCTACCGATCCGCTCCGGGGAGGGGGTCGAGGAACGCCGGGCTGCGGTCGAGCTTCGAGGGGGAGCCCAGCCGGCGACCGAGCGGGATCCGTTTCGGCTCGCTCACGCTCCGGCTCCGGATTCGACTGTCATACCTCGCTCTCGACGCGAGGGGGAATAAATCGGGCGGCCGGGCGACGTGGCGATCAGGCCTCCTCGCCGCGGTCGAGGTACTCGCCCTGGACCTCGACCACCTCGCTCGAGTCCGCACAGTCGGCGTAGCGCCGGAGGGGTTCGTCGTTGAGTTCGAGAAAGGTGTGGCCCCACCGGAACTTCGCGAGGATCGCCTCCGCGTGCTCACGCTCGCCGAGGACGATCAACCCCGCCGCGAGCGCCTCGACGGTCGTGAGCTCGAACGGCCGGCCGAAGTTCACGGGGTTGGCGGCGACCAGATAGGGCAGTGCGCGGTGCTCGCCGGCCATCGAGAACAGCGCCTCGCCCGCACTCTCCCACGAGCAGTCGAGCGCGACGAGCCGGTCGGTTTTCCCGCGGTCCGCGGGCGAGAGCGCCCGCTCGGCGTGGGGGTTGAGGACGATCCCGTAGGGGGTCGCGCGGTCCGAACGGTGGAGCTCCGCGAGGTCGAAGCGCGCGAGCTTGCGGGCCGTGCATTTCTCGGGATCGTCGTCGCCCTCGTAGCGGACGTGAATCTGCACTACCGGGGGGAGGCGGCCGGGAGTCAAAAGCCCCTCGTCCCGACACCCTCTTTTCGCGCCGCTGCGAGGACGGGGTATGGACGCCGCCCGCGAGTACTACCGCGCGATCGACGCCCACGCCTACGACGAACTCGCCGCGCTGCTGGCGCCGGGGTTCACCCACCACCGCCCCGATCGGACGATCGAGGGCCGCGAGGCGTTCGTCGGGTTCATGCGCGATGACAGGCCGATGACCGACACCAGTCACGAGGTCGGGGCCGTCTTCGAGTCCGAGGCGGGCGTCGCCGTCCGGGGACGGCTGCTCGACGCCGACGGGGAGGAGCTGTTCGGGTTCGTCGACGTCTTCGAACTCGCTGACGAGGGGATCGCGGCGATCCACACCTACACCCGCTGATCGGCGAACCAGGTCGCCGCGATCAGGAGGGTCGCCCCGACGACGAGGGCGACCGGGACGAGCATCGCGACCCCGATCCCGTAAGCGCCCACGATCACGCCCATGACGGTGGGAACGACCGCCATCCCGACGTAGATCGCGCTCGTCGAGATCGCGTTCACGGGGCCGCTGTACTCGCTTGCGGCCTCGACGCCGACCGCCGACAGGAGGGGGAACTGCCCGGACATGAACAGCCCGAGGACGAACACCGCCGCGAGCATTGCGTACCCCTCCGTCAGGACGAACGCGACGTACATCGCCGGGATCGCCGGCAGGACGAGGGCGAGCGAGAGGCGCGCGTAGCCCACCCGCTCGGCGAGCACGGTGTAGGCCACCCGGCCGGGGACGTACGCGAGCAGGTACGCGGAGAGGGCCAACGGCGCGAGCGCCGCCGGCAGCGACGTCCCGGCGTAGTAGGGCAGCCAGGTGAAGACCGCGCCCTCGATCCCGCCGACGAGCAACAGCGCGCCCGCCATCCCGAGGATCGTCGGATCGCGGACCAGGTCGGCGGCCCCCTCCAGGGAGATCGGGCGCTCGTTTTCCATGCGCTCGGGCAAGTCGAGTCCCCGGATCGAGAACGCGATCGGGAGAAACGCGAGCCCCAGCAAGGCGAAGACGACCCGCCAGTCGGCGAACGCGACGACGAGCGCCGCGAACGCCGGCCCGGAGACGGCGCCGATCGCCCACGCCAGCGAGTGCAGCGTGAACAGCCGGCCACGCCGGTCGGGGTAGAGGTGGCTCAACAGCGCGCGATCCAGCGCGCGAACGCCGCCCAGCGAGAGCCCGTGGAGGAACAGCGCGCCCAGGAAGAGGGGATAGACCGGCGCGCCGCTCATGACCAACAGAAATCCCCCCGATCCGAGGACGGCGATCAGAAGCGTTCGATGGACTCGGATCCGGCCGGCCGCGAGCCCGACCACGAGGACGGTGAGGAAGAGCCCGGCCGTGCCCGCGGGCGCGACCAGCCCGAGCAGGCTCGGCGAGACGTCGAAGGTCGCCTCGAACTGCGGGAGGAGCGCGCCCCGTATCTGCAGGCTCGCGGCGTCGAGCGCGACGAAAAGGAATATCGCGGCCGTCCATCGGGTGCGACGCTCCATATGCCGGGCCACTGATCCAGGGGCTAAATAGCTCCGCGTCGCGATCGATTCGTCCGGTTTCGTTCAGCTCACTCCCCGTCGCCCGTCCCGAGCGCGCTCTCGCCGACGGGGTCGTGGCCCTCGATCAGTTCCTGGCCGCCCATGTAGGAGCGGAGCGCCTCGGGAACGGTGACGGTGCCGTCGTCGTTCTGGTAGTACTCGAGGATCGCGACCATCACGCGCGGGACAGCTACTCCAGAACCGTTGAGCGTGTGGAGGTACTGGGCGGACTCGTGGTGCTCGGGGCGGAACTGGATGCCCGCACGCCGGGCCTGGAAGTCCTCGAAGTTCGAGACCGACGAGACCTCGAGCCAGCGCCCGCCCTCCTCGGGGCCCTCGTCCATGTCGTCGCCGGGCGCCCACACCTCGACGTCGTACTTCTTCGCCTGGGTGAAGCCCATGTCGCCGGTGCACATGTCGAGCACGCGGTAGGGCAGCTCCAGACGTTCGAGGACCTCCTCGGCCTCGTTCAGGAGGCTCTCCAGGCGCTCGTAGCTCTCCTCGGGCCGGACGAAGTTGACGAGCTCGACCTTGTTGAACTGGTGGACCCGGACGTACCCGCGGGTCTCGGTGCCGTGCTCGCCGGCCTCCCGGCGGAAGTTCGGGGTGAACGCCTGGTGTTTGAGCGGGAGGTCCTCGTTGAGCAGGATCTCGTCGCGGTACATGTTCGTGACGGGGACCTCCGCCGTGGGGAGCAGCCAGAGGTCGTCGTCGTCGTACGCGTCGTCCTGGCGGGCGCCGACGCGGTAGGCGTCCTCGGCGAACTTCGGGAGCTGGCCGGTGCCCCGCATCGAGGCGCTGTTGACCGGGATCGGCGGGAACACATCGGTGTAGCCCTGCTCGCGGTGGACGTCGAGCATGAACTGGACCAGCGCGTGTTCGAGCCGGGCGCCGTCGCCCTTGACGAACTGATACCCCCCGCCGGTGACCTTCGCGCCGCGCTCGAAGTCGAGCAGGTCCATCTCCTCGCCGATGTCGTAGTGGGGGACGACCTCCTCGGGGAGTTCGCGGAGGTCCGAAAAGCCCTCGCGGTAGCGCTCGACGTTGTCCGATTCGTCGTCGCCGACGGGCACCGAGTCGTGGGGGATCTGCGGGAGCTCCAGAAGCGCCTCCTCCAAGCGTTCCTCGAGCTCGTCGGCGCGCTCCTCGAGTTCCTGGAGTTCGGCCTTCAGCTCGCTCGACCGATCGATCGCCTCCTGGGCCGCCTCCTCCTCGCCCTCCGCCTTGAGCTGGCCGATCTCGCTGCTGACCTCGTTTCGCTCGTGGCGAAGCGAGTCGCCCTCGGCCTTCAGTTCGCGCCACTCCTCGTCGACGGCGAGGACCTCGTCGAAGTCGACGTCGACGCCCTTGGCGTCGAGCGCCCACCGCACCGTCTCGGGGTCCTCGCGGAGAATCGTCCGGTCGAGCATTCTTGGCCCCCGCTTCTGCGCCCGGGGAGAAGAGCGTATCGGCCTCGGGGTCGGATGATCAATCCCTATTAGCCCTCGGCTCGCGGTTCGGGTATGGCAATCGGTGACTACCGTCCCGTCGAGAGCTGTCCGGACTACTACTACCTCGATACCGGCATGTACGACACCGCGGGCTACGGCTCGGTCTATATCGTGGACGCCGAGCGCCCCGCGGTGATCGACACCGGGATCGGGACCAACTACGAGCGGATCCTGGAAGCGCTCGAAGGGACCGGCATCGCTCCCGAGGAGCTGGAAGTCATCGCGCCGACGCACGTCCACCTCGACCACGCGGGCGGGGCGGGCTACCTCGCTGCGGAGTGCCCGAACGCCGAGGTATACGTCCACGAGATCGGCGCGCCCCACCTCGCGGATCCCGAGCGGCTGATCGAGGGGACCAAGCGGGCGGTCGGCGACCAGTGGCAGTACTACGTCGAGCCCGAGCCGGTCCCCGAGGACCGGATCACGGAACTCTCCGACGGCGACACGATCGACCTCGGCGACCGGGCGCTGGACGTCCACCACGCGCCCGGCCACGCGCCCCACCAGGTGGTCTACCACGATCCCGACGCGGGGGCGGTGGCGACGGGCGACGCCGGGGGGATCTGGGTGCCCGATCGCGGCGAGGTCCGCCAGACCTCCCCGCCGCCGAACTTCGACCTGGAGGGCTGTCTCGCGGACGTCGAGACGCTCCGGGCGCTCGGTCCCGACACCCTGCTGTTCGGCCACTTCGGGCCCGCGCCCGCGAGCGACGAGCTGCTCGACGACTACCGGCGAACCCTGACCGACTGGGTCGAACGCGTCGAGGAGAAGCGCGCCGAGCTGGACGACGACGAGGCGGTGATCGAGCACTTCGCCGAGGAGACCGACATGGCCGACGTCTGGGGCGAGCACAAGGCCCGCGCCGAGGAGCGCCTCAACGTTCGGGGCGCGCTCGTCTATCTGGGCTCCTGAGCCCCGACCCGGAGCGGGCCCTGCCTGCGGACACAGGCCGACGTCTTATGCGGCCGTCGGGCCTCGTCCGAACCGAGAACCATGGTCGGCAAACACAGCTGGGCGATCCCGGAGGGGTTCATCCCCGAGGGGAGCACCGGCCCCGAGCCCGAGATGACCAGCCACGGCACCGTCTGCGTGCTGAACACTCAAGAGGAGGACGCGACCGTCGAGATCACCGTCTACTTCACCGACCGCGAGCCGGTCGGCCCCTACGAGGAGACGGTGCCGGCCGAGCGGACCAGCCACATCCGCTTCAACGACCTCGAGGAGCCCGAGCCGATCCCGCGGGGCGAGGACTTCGCAACTGTGATCGAGTCGGACGTTCCGGTGGTCTGCCAGCACACCCGGCTGGACTCCCGACAGGCCGAGAACGCGCTGCTCTCGACGATCGCCCACCCGGGCGACTCATAGCGGACGGCGTCGACAGCGAGGACGAACGACCGTTTCCCTCAGGACTCTACTATGGACGAAGAACCACGCGACGAGGAAGCGAACGCGACGTGGACGAACTGGTCGGGGAGCGTCTCCTTCGAACCGGACCGGATCCTCGAACCCGAGAACGAGGACGAGCTCCGGGCGATCGTGCGCCGCTGTGCGGAGGAGGGGCGGACCGTCCGGGTCGCCGGCGAGGGCCACTCGTGGACGCCGGTCGTCGAGACCGACGACGTCGTCGTCTCGCTCGGGAACATGACCGGACTGGTCTCCTGTGATGCCGACGCGGGGACGGCGACGGTCCGGGGCGGGACGACGCTCGACGAGGCCGTGACGGAGCTCCACGAGCGGAACCTCGCGATGGAGAACCTGGGCGACGTGACCCTCCAGAAGGTCGCGGGCGCGGTCGGCACCGGCACCCACGGGACGGGGCCGGCGTTCGAGAACCTCGCGGGCTCGCTCGTCGGCGGGCGGCTGGTCACCGGGACCGGCGAGGTCCGCGAGTTCGACGCGGAAAGCGACCCCGACCTGCTCGACGCCGTGCGGGTGTCGCTCGGCTCGCTGGGGATCCTCACCGAGCTGCGCCTCGACGTGCGGCCGACCTACAAGCTCCAGCGCCGGGAGTACTGCGCACGCTTCGAGGACGCCTGGGGGCATTTCGAGGAGCTGGTCGAGGAGAACCGCAACTTCGACTTCTACTGGTACCCCCGATCGGACGAGGTCAAGCTCCGGCTGCTCAACCCGCCCGGCGGCGGCACCGACGCGTCGGACCTCGAGTACGCGACGCTCGTCGAGCTCGACACCAACTGGTGGCACGAGGCCATCCCCGCACACAACGAGATCGGCCGGAAGTTCGAGGAGATGGAGTACGCCGTCCCGCGGGAGGTCGGCGAGGAGTGTTTCCTCGAGGTGCGCGACCGGGTGAAGGAGCGCTGGCGAAGCGACGTCGGCTGGCGGCTGCTCGTGCGGACCGTCGCGGCCGACGAGACCTACCTCTCGACGGAGTACGACCGCGAGACGGTGACGATCTCCTGCATCCAGAACGCCGAGCTCGATCACGAGGAGTACTTCGAGGACATCGAGCCGATCTTCCGGGAGTACGACGGCCGGCCCCACTGGGGGAAGAACCACACGCTCCGGGCACCCGAGCTCAGCGAGCTGTATCCCGAGTGGGACCGGTTCCAGGAGGTCCGGCGCGAACTGGACCCCGAGGGCGTGTTCACCTCCGAGTACCTCGCCGATCTCCTGGGGGGCGTGGCGGCCGACCGAACGGCCCCGAGCGGGGGGGTCCGGGGATGAGCGACCCCGACGAGCCGATCGGGAAGCGACGCTGGGAGGTGCCCGGCGGGCACGTCCCGACCGACAGCACCGGCCCCGAGCCGGAGATGGTCAGCCACGACCGGCTCTGTCTGTTGAACGCCGGCGGGGAGATGGCGACGGTCGAACTCACGCTCCACTACGTCGACGGGCACGAAGCGGGGCCCTACCCGCTCACCGTCGCGCCCCGGCGCGTTCGACACGTCCGGATCAACGACCTCATCGACCCGTACGCGCCGCCGCTGGGCGAGGGCTACGGGGCCGTCGTCGAGTCGGACGTGCCGATCGTCGTCCAGTTCAGCCGGGGGGACAGCCGCCAGTCGGAGAACGCGACGTTCTCGACGGTCGCCTACGGCGAAAGCGGGGACGAGCGGGGAGGGGAGTGATCGCGATCGACCGCCGGGGTCGCGGGAACCCTCCCCACGGATCCGAACGGTAACGGACGCGAACACGGTACGATACCCATGGAGGTCCTCATCAGACTGTTGGCGCTGCTCGCCGTCCTGCTCGTAGGGGCGGGGCTGCGCTCGTCGGGCGTCCTCGACGACGAGCGGACCGAATGGCTCAACGCCGCCGCCTACTACGGCGCGCTCCCGGCGCTGATCTTCGTCTCGACCTACGACCAGGCGATCGGCGAGCTGCTTTCCGTGCGGCTGCTGGGCGGGCTGATGGCCGTGCTGTTCGCGACGGCCGCGATCGCCTGGCTGATCCACCGCGAGCGCTCCTCGACGGCCCGCCGGAGCGTCGCAGTCGTCCAGTCGTACCACTCGAACCTCGGCTATCTGGGCCTGCCGCTGGTCGCCGCGACGTTCGGCGCGGACGTGACCGCGGTCGCGAGCGTGATCCTCGGGGTGGTCTCGCTGGTGCAGGTGCCCCTCACCGTCCTGATCCTCGTCGTCATGAACGACGCCGACGCCGCGATCGCGGGCGAGCTGACGGGGCTGATCAAGAACCCCGTCCTGCTCTCGCTGTTCGTGGGGCTCGCGGTCGGCTCCTCGGGGATCGTCGTTCCCGGGACCGTCGCGGTCGGCCTCGACGCCGTCGGCTCGCTCGCGCTTCCCCTCGCCCTGCTCTGTGTCGGCGCCTCCCTGCAGGTCGACGCCTCGTCGATCGACTTCGGCGCGACGGGCTCGGTGATCGGGCTGAAGATCGTCTGCATGCCGGTTCTGGCCTGGATCGTCTTCTCGACGCTGGCGGTCGATCCCGCGACCTTCACCGCCAGCGTCGTGATGCTCGGGACGCCGACGGCCGTCTCGACGTACGTCTTCGCGACCGAGCTCGGGGGTGACAGGGAGTTCGCCTCGCTGAACGTCTTCGGGACGACGCTCGTCTCGGTCGCGACGCTGTTCGTGCTCATCACGCTGATCGGGTGACGGTAGCGCGCCGATACTGACGGGGTTTCGCTCGACCCGGTGCTGCCGTCGGTCGGTTCCGAATAAACTCCATGATCGATGTATCGAGTTAACGGCATACTTTTGCCGGCGCCCCGAGAACGGGTGGGGTATGCACTGGCGGGAAGCCGAACGCGAGTACACCGACGAGGTGATCGGAGAGTCGACGCTGCCCCGGGCCTTCGAGGAGAGCGTCGCCCGGAACGGCGAGGAGGTCGCCCAGCAGTACAAGGGCGGCGTCTACGATCGGTCGCTGACGACGGGCGTTATCCCGCGGGCCGGCGACGGCGAGTTCGCGGAGCTGACCTACGACGGGATGGCGTCGGTCGTTCGGAACCTCGCGGCGGGCTTTCGCGAACTCGGCGTCGAACGGGGCGACCGTGTGGGGATCTTCGCCGACACCCGCATGGAGTGGGCCCAGACGGACTTCGGGCTGCTCGCCGCGGGCGCGGTCGTCACGACCGTCTATGCCGGCTCCTCGCCCAACCAGGCCGAGTATCTCCTCTCCGACGCCGGCGCGAGGGGCGTCGTCGTCGAGAACGGAGAGACCCTCGAGCGGGTGCTCGCGGTCGAGAACGAGCTCGACCTCGAGTTCGTCGTCGTCATGGACCGGGTCGAGGGCTACGACGACCGGGAGGACGTCCTGACGCTCGCGGAGCTCCACGACCGGGGCGAGGCGGCGTTCGATCGTGAGGCCTACGAGGAGCGGATCGACGCGACCGAGCCCGAGGACCTCGCGACGTTGATCTACACCTCGGGGACGACGGGCCGGCCCAAGGGCGTCGAGCTCACCCACCGGAACCTCCGGGCGAACGTCAACCAGTGTCGCAAACGGTTCGGTCCCCGCCCCGACAAGGAGGCGGCGGGGCTGCCCTCGATCACCCCCGAGACGCGGGCGGTCTCGTTCCTGCCGCTCGCACACGTCCTCGAGCGGACCGCCGGCCACTTCCTGATGTTCGCCAGCGGCGCGTCGGTGGCGTACGCCGAGAGCCCGGACACCCTCCAGGAGGACTTCCAAACCGTACAGCCCACGACGAGTACGAGCGTCCCGCGGGTCTACGAGAAGATCTACGACGCGATCCGCTCGCAGGCGAGCGAGTCCGACGTCAAACGGCGGATCTTCGAGTGGGCCGTCGAGGTCGGCAAGGAGTTCCACCGAACCCCCTCGCCGGGGCCGGTTCTCAAAGGCAAGCAGGCGCTCGCCGACAGGCTCGTCTTCGGCCAGGTCAAGGAGGCGCTGGGCGGGGAGATCGAGTTCCTCATCAGCGGCGGGGGCAGCCTCTCCCCCGAGCTCTGTGCGCTGTATCACGGGATGGGGATGCCCATCCTGGAGGGCTACGGCCTGACCGAGACCGCGCCGGTGGTCTCGGTCAACCCGATCGAGGCCCCCGAGATCGGCACGATCGGCCCGCCGCTGCCCGACGTCGAGATCGCCGTCGACGAAGGGGTCGTCGGCGAGCGCCAGCGCCGCGAGGCCGCGGGCGAGGTCGGCGAGCTGCTGGTCAGGGGCCCGAACGTCACCCGCGGCTACTGGAACGACGAGGAGGCCACCGCGGAGGCGTTCGCCGACGAGGTGCCGGGGGCCGACCCGGAGGCGGGATCGGCCGGCGGCTCCGGGGACTCCGGGAAGTGGTTCCGCACGGGCGACGTCGTCGAGGTCCGCCCGGACGACTACATCGTCTTCCGCGAGCGCGCGAAACAGATCATCGTGCTCTCGACGGGCAAGAACGTCGCGCCCGGGCCCATCGAGGACGCCTTCGCCGCGAGCGAGGTCGTCGAGCAGTGTATGGTGATGGGCGACGGCCGGAAGTTCATCAGCGCGCTGATCGTCCCCAACGTCGAGGGCGTCCGCGAGTGGGCCGAGACGGAGGGGATCGACCTCCCCGACGAGGAGCGCGAGCTCTGTCGTGACGAGCGAGTCAAGGAGCGCATCGATGAGGAGGTCGAGCGCGTCAACGAGGGCTTCGAGTCCCACGAACGCATCAAGCAGTTCCGCGTGATCCCCGAGGAGTTCACCGAGGACAACGACATGCTGACGCCGACGATGAAGAAGAAACGCCGCAACATCCTGGATCGGTTCGCCGACGAGATCGAGGCGATCTACGGGGAGTAGCTCCGGAGAGGACTGCTCGGCGCCCGACCCCTCTCGAACAGGACATCGAGGTCGCGGTGAGCCGCCGCCACGTCGCACTCGCGAGCGGTGGGAACCCTCTGTCTCGCTGACGAAGACCGTCCCCGTTCGATGGTTACAGTGTTCCCTCACAGAGACAGTCCCGCGTTCTCGTGAGCGCGACGACTTCGTCGTGAACGGCTTCGGCGACGTCGTACATCGTGGTCGCCCGATACTCACCGGCGATCCCGGTTCGATAGTACGACTCGGAGCGGTTCTCCGTCCAGAGCGTTTCGAGCCGATCCGCGATCTCCTCCGAGAACAGTCCGGTCCGTACCCCAAGTTCGTACACTTCGGTATGGCGCTGCCCGGCGACGTCGTGGCCCTTCTCTTCGACATAGAACTGTATCGATCGTTCGATCGCAACGAACGACGTCTCGATAACGACGGTGAAATGCCCGTTCCGATCGAGGAGAAACCGCGCCGCATCGAGGAGTCGACACGCCTTTCGGAGCTGGAGAACGGCCGGGTCGGTGATATGTTCGAGTCCGGATTCGGGGTTCTCCGGGGTTCGCTGAAAGGCGTCCTCCGCGTCCGCGAGCGCGGCGTCGAGAGGCTTCGACGTCACGCCGTCTCACCACCGAACAGCTCCGCCGTCACTCGTCGGAAGGCGTCGGTTTCGTAGAGGACGACCCCCCCTCCGAGGATCGGGAGGAGGTCCTCGCCCCGACGACGGGCGCTCTCGACGGACTCGACGAACACCTCGAACTCGTAGCGCTGGCCGTCGATCCGTTCCGATTCGAGGTCGCGCTTGATCTCGGCGATCGATCGCCGTGCGCTCACCAGCGTGTCGTCCTCCTCGACGAGGACGAACACGTCGAGGTCGCTCGCGCGATCGGCCTCGCCCCGTGCGACGCTCCCGAAGCAGACGATGCCGACGACCATCGGCACGTTCTCGCGGATCCGCTCTGCGAACCGTTCGAGCGGCGTGCGAAACTCGGCCTGTGGGATCGCGAGAAACGGATCCTCGGGGTCGTGGAGCCGGCGCTCGTCGATCCGGTAGAGCGACTTCGTGCTGGTGTCGCGCCTGTGGAGAAGCCCCATCGCTTCGAGCAGCGAGAGGGCTTTGCTGACGCTCGGACCGCCGAACCCCGTGAGCGACTGGAGGTCACGGTTCGAGAACTCCGTCGTTGGGTTCGTCGCCGTGATCTCAAGGACGTCGTCCATCGCCTCGTACCGGAAGACCTGCTCGTCCGGGAGCGGGAGCCGTAGTTCGACGTACATCCGTTACACCTGGTATAACGCGTTATACAGCATATAACAGTTGTGTCCCTCGCCACTCCGTTCCTCGCTCGCGGGAGCAACACGTGGCCCACCACCGCGCTCGAATCCACTCTACGGCTTCGGCCCTTCCTCGGCCAGTGCGTCATAGTTCTCCACGACGAGGTCGAAGTAGTCGTCGGTCATCAATCGAGGATTCTGAACCCGGTGGAAATCGTCACAAACGAACCGCGTTTCCTCACTATCCAGCCCGTAGGCGTGGAACGCCGCCGCGTCGATCTCCGCCTGCAGGCGCTTTCGCTCCTCGGGGTCTATATCGCGACGTTCCGGAGGACCTCTTCGAGTCGCTCCTGGACTTCGCTTGCCTGTAGGATTCTGATCGACCGTTGGTTTTGGAGGTCTCTCGTCTCTTCCTCGATGTCCTGAACCACCAGAAGACCGTTCCAGCCAGGACCGAAGTAATCGGTGTCGTCCTCGTAAACGAACTCGTGATCCTGTTGGAGGAACGCGAGATATTCGAGCGTCTCCTCGATTCCCTGTTGAATCGTCTCCCGTCTCGAGGAGTTCTTGATCTCCGTGATCAGGTACTCCGTTCGGTCGCCCCCCTGAACCTCGAGAACGATTACATCGGGCCGCTTCGTCCACACTGACGAAACGTCCGTCCCGAAATATTCCGCTGCCACCTCTCGTGCCTCCCGCTTCACCATCTCTGCACGAGAGAGGCTCGAACGTTCCTTGTCCGGTTCGGATGGTGCAAAACGAAGCCCGCGGTCGTAGGCGGAGTTGTCGTGGTACAGGACGACCTCCGCGTCCTCGCCTCCCATCCGGGCGACCTCCTGGGAACCCGACTCGATCGTTCGAAGACGAAACTCGTCGCCACGGAGATCTTCTATCGTGGAAATGAAACGGAACAGAACGAACAGTTCGAGCAGCGTCTCCTCGTCGTTCGGTGTGATAGCCGTCTCATCGAGTAGCTCCCGAATCGCTGCTTCCTCTCCGGCGAGACTGCTTCGATACGTCCGCAGGAGATCTACCGCTTCCCGATAGATCGGTTCCCTGGAGCCAGCAGTACGCTGCAGCATCCGTTCGGTCGGCTCGTACTCCTCCGGCTCCCTAATCCTCGTGACGTGTACGTTTCGTTCGAACAGGTCGGTCATGGTATCGACCAGTTCGAGGTTCTCCCGCCAGCGGTCGGTCACCCACTCGTACTCCCGTTTGAAGTACTGCTCGCAGTCGATCAGCGTCGTGTAGATAACTGAGAGGAGCTGCTTCAGAACGACGTTCTCATCGGTGTCGTAGCTCTCCGATCGGTTCTGGCAGACGAATAACGACGTGTCACGAGGGTTTCTGGAGTTGCGCTTCCGAACCGTCGCGGACCAGTCGATACGTCCGTCGACTCGGCCACGACTCGTTCTGGTTGTGTTCTTCGTCTGAGTCTTCACGCTACGCAGACGCTGGGGCAGCGATTCGACGAAATCGACGACGTCCGGTTGGAGGACGAAGTGAAGTCGGATCAAGCTCTCGTAGTCATCGAACCGTTCGTCTAAGCCGTCGGGTTTGATCTCGCTGGCCAGTCGGTCCTCGGAGAACCCGCCGTGCATCACGTACGCGAGAACGTCCTGAGTCAGCTGGTCAAGGAGTTCCTGCCTATCCATTCCAGATCAAACCCCCAGTACGTCGCGTCCCAGTCGTTCCAGCCGCGTCTCGTCGATCCCGTCGACCCTCGCTATCTCTGTGACGATCTGTTCTCGTTTGGGGACGCCCTCCAGTTGAGGGAACACGTAGTTGGTCACGGCCTGCGTACTCGCCGCTTCGACCCCGGCATCGGAGCCGAGAACGTGAGCGAGTATGTCCCGTACGATCGCAGGGCCTATCTTCCGACCGTCGATGGTCGAGTTGGTCGCCCTCCATACCCCGCCAACGATTCGGAGGGTCTCTTCGTCCGGTTCGAGTTGCCACATATCGGCATATCTCTGCAGCAACTCGAGTCGCTGATCCGGTTTCTCGGGTATGTCGGGTGCGTCAACGTGGATGAATGCGAATCGACGCATGAACGCATACGAGAGCTCGTAGAGCGAGGTTTTATCGTAGCTATTCATCGTCGCCAGGATCCGCCACGACGTCGGCATGACGTACTCATGAACACTCGGCTCCCCTTCGGTTCGATCCGCCGGCAAGATCTCGATTTCCTCGCCTCCACGCTTATATGGCAGTTGAACCGCTTGCCCCGAAAGCAGCGTGAACAGCTGACCGAACGATTTGTCGATATCCGCGCGATTGATCTCGTCGACGATCAGCAGTTCGTTTCGTTGTTCACCACCTCGTTTGAAGCGTCGAAGAACCTGTCCGGGTTCGAACGATAGGTCGCCGTCGCCCGTCTCTTCGGGCATGTACCCGCCCACGGTTTCGAACGTCGACCAGTCGGCCGTCGCCGTCGTGAGCTGGTAATCGGTGTAGAGGTCGCCGTGTTCGTCGACGAGGTGTTCGGACACCCGGCGGGCGATCTCCGTTTTTCCAGTCCCGGGAGGTCCGGTGAAGACGAGATGTTTTCCCGCGTTGATCGCGGCGTTGATCTGTTCGACGAGTTCTGCCGCCCCATCGTTGGGAAAATACAGTTCCGACAGGGCCGATTCCGGAACGTTCGCCCGTACCTGCTTTCGAGGATCGAGAGCCGTTCTACCGGATTCGGGCTCCGATCCGTGAACGAACTCCTCCACCGAACCGAACTTCCCCCTGATGCCGCCGATCCCCATCTCGTTCAGCGGGCTGAACCCCATCGGGTAGTCGATGTCGTAACCGGCGAGGTCGTGAACAAGACTTGAATCGATACCGAGCTCGATCGGTTCGTTGAGATAGATGATACAGATCCATGGGCTGCCATCTCCGTGGTTCGGCCAGACGGCTCGCCCGAGCGGTTCGTTCTCCTCGGTAGCGACGACTTCTACCGCGTATTCGTACGTACCGTTCCGGTAGAAGATCAGGAAGTCGCCCGGTTCGATCCCTTTCCACTTCCCTCGAACAGTCTCCTTCGTGCCCCAGAGTCGAGCTCGATCGGTCTCGAAGCTCCGATCCGTATACTGCTCGATCTGGTCCACCGGAATACCGTCGATAACAGTTCTCCGAAAGTTCTCCAGTGCCGCCTTGTTCCCGTACGGCGCTTGAAATATCCGGGGACCATCGTAGGACATGTCCTTTCAATTCTCTCCTCGACACGGTGCCTTTAGCTTTCCTCTACTCTCGTCCGAAGTTTTAGAAGTGAACAGGGGACCAGAAGTTCCGATGTACCTCTACCGACACGAATCTGCACGTTGTCCTCGGTGTAACGAGCGAATCTTATACGGCCTGAAAGACGAGGCATCCGGCTGGAAAGTCGTTCTCGAGTGCGATCGCGATACAGGGTGCGGTCGGCAGTTCTCCAGCCGCTGGATCCGTTTGAGTGATGTCGATAGCTTCGACGACGCCTATGAACGAGCGACCGCGATCGTTGTCGAAGAAGTATCGAGCGTTTAGGCGAACTTCCGCTCCAAAAATCGAACCAACAGATACGCTGCCAGTCGCCCGGTCCCCTCGGTCGGGTCGTAGGTCGGCGCGACCTCCATCAGGTCGACCGCCCCGACCGCATCGCTGCTCCCGAGAACGTCCATCGTCGAGAGCGCCTGCTCGGCGGAGAGCCCGCCCGGAACCGGCGTCCCCGTCCCGGGAGCCACGGACGGATCGACCGCGTCGATGTCGAAGGTGACGTAGACGGCGTCGGTGCCCTCGGCGGCGGCCGCGACGGCCCGTTCGACCACGCGCTTGATACCGTCCTCGCGCACCTCGTTCATCGTGAAGAGGTTCAGGCCCACCTCGTCGGCAAAGTCGAAGAACGCGGGGCTCTCGTAGCCCCGGATCGCGACCTGACTGACGTTTTCGTACTCCGCGTAGGGGGAGTCAGCGATGTGGTGGGTGCTCGAGCCGTGGAAGTGTTCGCCGAAGACGGCGCTCTCGGAAACGGTGTCGGTGTGGGCGTCGATCTGGACGAGCCCAACCGAATCGGCGTCGATCCCCTCGGCGAACCCCCGGACGGCGGGGTACGTACAGTAGTGATCACCGCCCAGCACGACCGGGAACGCCCGCTTGGCGACCGTCGCGACGTGGGCGGTGATGCTCTCGGCGGTCGTCTCGCGGTCCATCGGGAAGACGGGAACGTCGCCGCAGTCGGCGATCGAGATCTTCGAGAAGTCCACTTGTTCCCCGGTTCCCATGTTCGTCAGCCCGCCCTTGTAGCCCGAGAGGTACGCCCACCAGGCGCTGGCCCGGCGGATCGCCTCGGGGCCGTAGCGCGCGCCCGGGCGATTGCTCACCGCGCCGTCGTAGGGCGCGCCGAGCACGCCGACGTCCGCTCCCGAAAGCTCCTCGACGTCGCATGGCTCGCCCTTGAGGAAGGTGTTCAGCCCGGCGTAGGCGAGCTCGACGTCCGATTCGGGCACCCGTTCCCGGAACCGCGCGGCGGGGGTGTCGCTCATCGCTCGGCCTCCGTCCTGCCGTCGTCGGGTTCGTGCATGTCTGATTCGATGACGGGCATCCAGTTATACGTTCGACCGTTTACGGGCTGCGACGAGCCTCGTCCTCTTCGTCGGCGTGGGCCTCCTCACCGGCCCGCCGCCGCAGGAGAAGCTCGAGCAGTGGCTCGCCGACACGTCCCCGGAGCCGACCGTCGAGTAGGCCTGCGTATCTTTATTGGTGAGGGTGCCGAACCCCGGGACATGCTTCACGCAGAGGGGCCGCTGCTGTCGGTCGACCTGACCGAGCAGACCCACGAGACCGAGGAGATCGACGACGCTCTCTCGGAGTTCATCGGCGGGCGGGGCGTCGGGACGAAGCTCGCCTTCGAACGAACGCCGTTCGACGCCGACCCGCTCGGACCCGAGAACCGACTGTTCTTCACCACCGGCCCGATGCAGGCCAGCCGGATGAGCTACACCGGGCGGACGAACGCGACCGCGCTCTCACCCTTGACTGAGGGACTGGTCTCCTCGAACGCCGGCGGGTTCGTCTCCCGGAACCTCGCCGGGACGGGCTACGGCGCGATCGAACTCAAAGGAGAGAGCGACGAGCCGGTCGCGATCCACATCACCGATGAAGGAATCGAGTTCGATCCGGTCCCCGATCTGGAGGGCGCGCTCGTCTCCGAGGTAACGGAGTACGTCGAGGACGAACGCGACCTGAACGAGGAACACGCCGTCGCGATCGGCCCCGCCGGCGAGAACCTCGTGCGGTTCGCCTCCATCATGACCACCGAGTCCCGCGCGTTCGGCCGGGGCGGGCTCGGTGCCGTCCTCGGCTCGAAGAACGTCAAGGCGATCACCTTCGACGGCGATTCGCATCCCGAGATCGAGATCCCCAACGTCCAGAACGACGTCCATCGCGAGGCCGCCACCACGGATCACATCATGAAACGCCAGGGTACCACCTCGGTGACGGACCTGGCGAACGAGGTCAACGGCCTTCCCACTCGATACTTCTCCGAGCAGCAGTTCGAGGGCGCGGAGGGGATCAACGGCGACCGCGTCGAGGAGAAGAAGTTCAAGAAGGGGACCTGTTCGGCGTGTGCCTTCGCCTGTAAGCTCCCGACGAAGGACGAGGAGAGCGGCCTCGAGACCGAGGGTCCCGAGTTCGAGACCGTCATGGCCTTCGGCTCGAACTGCGCGATCGACGACATCGTCGACGTGATGCAGTCGAACGAGCTCTGTGACGAGCTCGGCATGGACACCATCTCGTGTGGCAACACCGTCGCCGGCTATCTCGCGAGCGAGGACGCCTTCGGCGACGCCGAGCTGATCCACGAGACGGTCGAGAAGATCGCCCACCGGGAGGGGATCGGCGACACCCTCGCCGAGGGGATCAGCCGCGCCCACGAGGAGCTCGGCGTCGGCAACTGGACGGTGAAGCACCTCTCCTTTGCAGGCCACGAGGGCCGAACCCTCCACGGGCAGGGGCTCGCCTACGCGGTCGCGAACCGAGGGGCGGACCACATGTACTCGACCTTTTACGCCTGGGAGTATCCGTTAGTTGGGAAGGACGACGCCTTCCCGCAGGGCGGCTTCGAGGGCAAGCCCGAGGCGATCGTCGAACAGGAGAACGCCCGCGCGCTGGAGGACTGCGGCATCGTCTGTCGCTTCTCGAGAGGCGTCATGAACCCCGAGCGCTACGAGGGCCTGTTCGGGGTCGACCACGAGGAGCTGCTCGAGGTCGGCGCGCGCGTGGTCGAGATGGAGCGCGAGTTCAACAACGAGCGCGGCTTCGACAGAAGCGACGACACCCTGCCGTACGCCGACCAGCTCGACGGGTTCGACGACGCCCTCACGGAGTACTACGCGGTCCGAGGCTGGAACGACGACGGCACCGTCTCGGCCGGCGCCTCCGCGGACGACTGAGACCGCGCGGGTGCGGGGAGCCCGTTCGATTCCCTTCCCGTTCCCGCCCTATCCGGGCATCAGCCCGGGGACGTAGGTCGCGAGCCCGGGGAACAGCACGACCAGCAGCAGCACGACCAGGATCGGGAGGTAGAACGGGATCACGGCGTACATCACCTCCTCGAGGCTGGCGTCGGTCACCTTCTCGAGGACGAACAGTATCACGCCGAACGGCGGGGTCAGGAGCCCGAGCATCAGCGTGAGGATCATCACGATCCCGAAGTGGACCGGGTCGATCCCCGTCAGCTCGATCACCGGCAGCAGGATCGGGACGAGGATCGTGATCGCGGCGATCGTCTCCATAAACGTCCCGACGACGAGCAACAGGAGCACGATCAACAACAGCGCCCCGACGGGGTCGGTCGTCACCGCGCCGATTCCCTCAGCTAGCAGCGTCGGCAGCTGGAGCTGGAGCGCGATCAGCCCGTAGAGCGCCGCGACCGCGACGATGAACGTCAGCGAGAACGTCTCGACGGCGCTGTCGCGCAGCTCGCGATACAGCCCGCCCGCGGTGAGCTCGCCGTAGGCGATCCCCACGAGGATCACGTAGACCACCGAGACCGCGCCGGCCTCGGTCGCGGTGAAGTAGCCCGAGAGGATGCCGAGCACGATGATCAGCGGCGTGAGGATCGCCGCGGCCGCCCCGATGAAGCTCTCTTTCAGCTCCTCGGGGTCGAAGGGCTCGCGCGCGTCGTACTCCCGGCGGACCACGAGGGCGTACACCAGCGCCATCAACAGCAGGCCGAGCAGCAGGCCGGGGACGATCCCCGCGAGGAACAGCTCGCCGATCGACTCCTCGGCGAGCACCGCGTAGATGATGATCGGGACGCTCGGCGGGATGATCGGGCCGATGATCGCCGACGACCCCGAGACGCCCAGCGAGATGCCCTTGTCGTAGCCGTGGTCGCGCATCGCGCGGTACTCGACGCGGCCCAGCCCGGCGGCGTCGGCAAGCGCCAGCCCGGACATCCCCGAGAAGATCATGCTGGCGAGGACGTTGACCTGTGCGATCCCGCCGCGGAACTGCCCGACGAGCGCGCCCGCGAACCGGAAGATGCGCTGGGTCATCCCGATGTGGTTCATCAGCCGGCCCAAAAGCAGGTAAAAGGGGATCGCGAGCAGCGTGAAGCTGTTGAGCCCGAACAGCAGCTGCGTGCTGATTAGCCCGTAGTTGATCCCGTCGCCGTACGGCGAGACCATGATCACCAGACAGGTCAGCCCCATCGCGACCGCGACGGGCATGCCCGCGGCGTACAGCGCGAGCAGCGTCCCCAGAAAGAGCAGGCCGATGATCGCGAGCTCCATCAGCCCTCACCCCCCAGTGCCCGCAGGCGATCGGCGAGGTTCCCCAGCTCGTAGACCAGCATCACCGCGAGGCCGCAGGCGATGCCCAGATAGAGCGTTCCGGCGGTGACGAAGCCGATGCCGCCGATCGAGGTCTCCCAGCCCGCCGCGGCGCTGCCGGCGGTGCCCCGCAGCGCGACCGCGACGAAGGTCGCGACCAGCGCCGCCACCAGCAGGTCCAGGACGCGCCGCACCCGGGGGTAGTGGTTCTCCAGGCGATCGAGCAGGAACTCCATCTTGATGTGTTCGCCGTTCCGGGAGGCGACCGCGGCCCCGAGGTAAGTCGCGACGATCAGCACGTAGCGCGCGGCGGGCTCGGTCCAGTGGGCCAGCCCGAACAGCTCGAGGCCGAACTGCCGAACGGCGACCTGCACCGTCGCGAGCGCGATCGTCGAGGCGAACAGCGCCGTGGCGGCGTAGAGGACGACCCGGTCGAAGAGCGAGTCGTCGTGCAGCGAGAGCGCCTGGTCGACCTGCATCGAGTCGTTGCCGCCGGCATCGCTACCCACGGATGCCCTCCCAGCTGCCCGCCCAGTCGGTCTCGAACAACTCCTCGATCGCCGGCCGCGCGGCCTCGCGGAACGCCTCCCGGTCGACGTCGTCGACGATCGTCATTCCCGAGTCGGCGAGCTCGTCGAGCAGCTCCTGCTCGCGCTCCATGGCCAGCTCGGTGGCCTCGACGGTCGCCTCGTGGCCGGCCTCGAAGAAGAGCTCCCGATACGCCTCGTCGAGCCCCCGGAAGAACCCGTCGTTGACGTAGAGGTTGCCGTTGGCGATCTGATGGGCCGTCATGCTCAGGTGGGTCTGGACCTCGTTCAGCTGGACGGAACTGATCTGGTCGGCGTCGCCCTCGGTCGCGTCGACGGTGCCGACCTGCAGCGCGCTGTAGAGCTCGTCGAGCGCGATCGGCGTCGGCTGGGCGCCGATCGCCTGCCAGATCGCGACCCAGGGGTCGAACTCGGGGAGCCGGAGGTCCAGCCCGGCGAGGTCGTCGGGCTCCCTGATCGGCCGGTTGGCGGTGGTGTGACGCTCGCCACGGTAGATCTGCCGGCCGATCGGGCGCTGGTTGCCCCGCTCGGCCAACAGCTCACGGGCCTCCGAGAACGCCTCGCCCTCGGTCAGCTCGAGCAGATGCTCGTAGTCGTCGATCACGAGCGGGCAGCCGAAGAACCAGTACTCGGGCGCGTAGAGGTAGTAGGGGACGCTACCGGCCGCGTGGGCCTCGACGCCGCCCTGGTTGACGATCTCGCTGATCTCGTCCTCGGAACCGTAGGCCCCGCCCGCGACGATCTCGATCGAGAGCCGCCCGTCGGTCCCCTCCTCGATCCGCTCGGCGAAGCGCTCGGCGGCGATGACGTTGACGTGGTCGGGCTCGAAGGAGCTGGCGATCGTCAGCTCGCCCGTTCCCTCGTCGGCCCCGCCGAGACAGCCCGCGAGGGCGAACGAGCCAGCGCTGGCAATGCCGGCACCGGCCCGCAGGGCCGCCCGCCGTGTGAGAGGTGGTCCTGTCATGGGTCGTGATCACGCGATCCGTGATGTCACGAACCACTTTCGCCGAAACGAAGCCCCGGCCGGCGATCGATGGGTATTGATAAGGAACGTTCCGGGTCGATACTAAACGATGGCGAGGAGAAAGGAAGACGCCCCGCCGGTCGCGGGGGTTATCGGGAGAACTCGATGGCCGCGCCCTGCCCGAAGCCGACACAGAGCGTCGCCAGTCCGCGTTCGGCGTCGCGCTCGATCAGTTC